>JAGDCM010000053.1 GCA_017958545.1 Bacteroidaceae bacterium
GCGGTAGGACAATTCGGCCATGCGTCCGTCACATTCAGAAGAAGGTGACGACTCATAAGCCGTCACCTCCCCTACTTTGATGCCGTCGCACTCAATCGGAAATGACAAACTTTTTCCCATCGCGGATGTAAATGCCAGGTTTATCGGCCGACACACGGCGACCGGAGAGGTCGTATGTTGCTCCTGCTGACGGATCCGCAGAATCATCCTCGCTACGCACCACATCTACGGCAGTCGGCGTATACACAAAGCGGAAGTTGTCGAAACCGCCGAACTTCTCGTTGGCATCCGCCGTATGATTGTTCTCCAACCCTATACGCACAGCCGTCTCGCCATCGGTCTCGAACGAAAGAGAAGCCTCCTGCCAATAGTTCTGATTGGAAGGCGGTGTAGCTGTAATACGGGCGGCATCACCCACCTTGGCGTAGATGCGCACATCCCCGCCGCTGCCGCTGCGCCAGATATCGGCTGTAAGTGTATATTTCCCTTCCGGCAACTTCACATCCTGATAGAGTCCTATCACGGAAGTACCCCATTTCTGGCGAATCCAGTAGCTCTTGCTGCCACAACGGGCGGCATCCGCTTTCGCGGCAAAAAACTGGCTGTAAAAGAGATCCCCCGTCGTGAGTGCTGTGATATCATTAGCATCGCCTTTGGAGTAGCTTACTTTCCACCCTTCAGGGATATAGATTGCACGGTCGCTGCTTACACCGCTGCCGGCCATCACACTATGTGTGCCTTCAAAATCGGGATTAAGAAGACTGGTGGGGAGATCCTCCTCTTCATAAGGCAGATCCTGCAACTGACAGATCTCCTTGCGCGTCAACTTCAGGTCGTAAAGCATCAGGTCCTTGATGATGCCGCGAAAATCCTGGTTGTCGTTGGCGTATGACGTATCCCACCACTGGGTGCGTCCGATGTAGTTGCGCGTGTCTTTAGCCAGCTGATACAGCATGTAGGCCTCATTCTGATTGGCGTCTCCGGACACATTCTCCTCACCGTCAATATAAATGTACGTGGTGTGCGTACCGGCATCATAAGAGACAGCGAGTTTGGTCTCCGTGTTGCTCTTCAGTTGCGTGGCCGCATTCACCATCGTGGTCGTACCACCGTTGTATTTGATACCGGCCGAAAGAGGATTGGCCCTCAAAAACAGGCTGTTGCCCGAACCAGAACCGAAATCGTAGATACGGGGACTGCCCGTAAGACTGCTGGCCTTTACTGTGACAAGAAAGGTGAAGGAGCGAAGGCCATCAAGCAGGCCCTCTTCTGCCAGGCCGTACTTGTTGGTGGGGAATCCGCTTGCGGTGTTGGTCGTGAGATCCAGTGGCTCTGTCAGAGCATAGCGCAGGTTTTTGGCAATGTCGCGGGCCGGCACTTTCACATCGAATACACGCTCCCTGTCACCCACAGTAGCTGTGAGTCTCACTTCTGTGTCGCTTTTCTGCGACTTCAGTATACCGGAAGTATTGATGACGGATTCATCGGACGATGTCCATTGCACACTCTGTCCGAACGAAACAGTAGGCAGTACGAGGTCGGCGCGTGTCTCCTCCGGCAGTTGAAGCGCTTCAAGGGCAGTTTCTTCCATTGACTCCGAAACCAGTTTCTGCACTTCCAGAGGGCTGCCTGCCTTACTGTAGGCACCGACAGCGATGCACTTGTGGTTGAACCCCTCACCGCGAACGAGCAAATTGTCAAAGTCGAGTCCCTCGATGTCAACCACCTGGTCCACGAGGCCGTTGCGATAGACGATGAGTTGCTGGCCGTCGTAGGTCATTGTCAGCACCCATGCCGGAATCTTGGTGGGATGGTTGTCGCCGCTGGTTCCCGAACTCTGCGTTGCCCAATCGTCGCTCGTGAGCAGGCGGTTCTGACTCCGGTAAGACACACCGTTTACTGTCAGCTGCGGATACGACGAACTGCCGTCAAGTGAATAACTGAAGTTTCCGTCAGCGGATTTCACGATGATGCCCTCGTACTGGGACGTATTCATGGCAATGGCCATATTCAGCGTCTGGTCTGCTTTCAGACAAGTGCAGTCAATCTCATATAATGAGAGGTCTACCGCGCTTTCTTCCCACGCATGATTGCTATGGATGGCAGTGGGATAACCCAAGGGGAAACCCTGCTTCACAATCCAATAATAGTAGTCGCCCTGCATCCACACCAGTCTCAGAGGACTGTTTTTCGTACCGGGAATGACATATGGGCGCGCATTATTTTTCGGAGAATTGTGAGTTATCTGTTCCGAACCGGCCACATTACCCTCATCGTCGATGGTGTATTTCCATATCTCATACACACCGTCCTTGTTATACTGACCGTTAGTTGTCGGAATACTTAGATAGAGGTCGTTGATATTGTCGGGATCCAACGCCATACCACCGCTGTAACATTTCTCTGTAGAGTTCCAGTTCTGATGGAATGCATGGCCTCCGTACTGCACCCAGGTGTTTTTCCAGGAAGAGCCGTTCCAACGGGCATACCAATAGACGTGCGAGGTCTTTGCATCGTCGATATGCGGATAGGCAACGACCGGATGCTCGTCGGCATCTAGGGCGATTTGCCACACCCAGTTGCGGATGCTGGCTGTTTTGTCCACAATGGTGGCGGGATACTTGCTGGCATACGAATCCGTCTTGCTTACATTGAACACCCCATTGTTGATTATGCTCAATTGCGTACCGTTGAGGTCACGCAGGATGGGGCCGTTGCCATGATTAATATCAATCACATTGAAATAAAGCCAGTTGGGCATCTCGTTGTCAGGATGACCGGTCGTGTACGAGACATATATCTTATCCTTTCCGTTGCTCTGATACTTGGCATAAGGACGCGCACCGGTGGACTGCACAATCTGCTTCGGTCCGAAATCGAACTCGCAGTTGTCGTTGATATCCGGCATCGTGAGACGGGCAATGGTGGGATGCCAGTTGATGCCTCGCCAGCAGAGGTAGATGTGCTCCGGGTCGTCGCTCAGGATAAAAGGCGAAGGATAAGTCGTATTGTTGGCCGTTGCCAGATATTTCTCGTCGCCCAACTGACTGATGTCACCGGGCTTTTTCGATATGCGATACCATATCTTGGGCTCGTCCGTGTGGCGCGTGTAAAATATCATCACACGTTCATCCGGCAATACGATGAATGTTGGATTGTTATGGTCGTCGGGCTGGAAACACGAGCGCACAAGAACGTCTGTCTTACGCTGCTTCAACCAATCGTATTGGGTAGCCTTGACGTTGCCGTGCACGTCGATATACCCTATATACGTAGCCTTCACGCTACCGGCTGCGTTCTCATAGTACGTTGCACGCGGATCTGCGAACCAACACCAGGCTCCTTCCGGAGCCACCACATTTGCTGCCCGCAAACCGGAGCTCGCACAAAATACACTACACGCTAACGACGCCTTTAATAGCAGGCCAAGGGTCATAGCCCTCCAATTGGAAGTCTTCATATTTAAAGTCGAATATGTTTTTCACATCGGGATTAAGAATCATACGGGGAAGAGGTCGGGGCGTGCGACTGAGCTGCTCATGAATCTGCTCCATATGATTAAGATAGATATGGGTATCGCCGGTAGTATGAATGAAGTCGCCCGGTTCCAACCCGCACACCTGAGCCATCATCATACACAGCAGGGCATAAGATGCAATATTAAAAGGAACGCCGAGGAACGTATCTGCCGACCTCTGATACAACTGGAGCGACAAACGTCCGTTTGCCACATAGAACTGGAAGAAAGCATGGCATGGCGGCAGGTTCATATTGGGCAAATCTGCCACATTCCAAGCACTCACGATGATACGACGGCAGTTGGGGTCGTTCTTTATGGTGTCCACGGCATTCTGTATCTGGTCGATGAAACCGCCGTTGTAATCCGGCCACGAACGCCACTGATAACCGTAGATATGTCCGAGGTCTCCCGTTTCCGGGTCCGCCCACTCATTCCAGATACGCACTCCCCGCTCCTGCAACCAGTGAGCGTTTGTGTCTCCGCGTAGGAACCACAGCAACTCATATATGATACTCTTCAAGTGCACCTTCTTTGTGGTCAGAAGCGGGAATCCCTCCTGAAGATTAAAGCGCATCTGATGACCGAATATGCTCACAGTGCCGGTACCGGTACGGTCGCTCTTCTCCACTCCCTCGTCCAATATACGTTGCAACAGATCAAGATACTGCTTCATAATCTACGAATTTGAAATTATAGTTGTGTCTGTCGTCTTTTACATGCGCCTCCTCATTGACGCAACGGAAACGACTGCGATATTCCGGAAAGAATGCATCTGCCTCCGCAGGAGTGTCTGCCACTTCCGTGAGATACAGTTTGTGGGCCAAGGGTAAGGTTTCCCGGTAGAGACTTTCTCCTCCTATCACAAAAACCTCCTCGTCTGCGCCACAAGATGCAAGCGCCTCCTGTAGGGAAGCATACACATCGCAGCCCACAAAACGGTCGCGCCCCTCTGTCTGTCTTGTCAGCACCACATTACGGCGATTGGGCAAAGCTCCTTTCGGGAGACTCTCAAAAGTCTTTCGACCCATCACTATGGTGTGTCCCGTAGTGAGAGCCTTAAAACGCTTTAAGTCGTCAGGCAACCAGTATATCAGCTTGTTTTGATATCCTATTGCCAAATTCTCTGCAACAGCAGCTATCAGATTCAGTGTCATGGGTGCAAAGATACAAAATAAAGACGAATAACGGCTGACGAGCGAGTATTTTCGTTCCTCTCAATTCTCCTTTTTTATTTTACAGCGCAAACTTTGCGTCTGTATGCATTTTACGCATGGCTGCAACATCACTTGTCGGACATATCATAAGGAATTCACCCTCTTCTGCCACAACGTAGCCCTTTAGACCTTTCACTACGGCCTGCCGACCTTTCGGAAGACGTATCACCGTATCTTCGCAGTCGTAAAGATGCGCTTGCGTATCCAGAAGCACATTCCCTTTTGTATCGCCCGTCACATAGTCGTGCAACGATGTCCATGTACCCAAATCAGCCCACCCGAAACGTCCTTCCTGCACATACACATTCTCCGTCCGTTCCAGCAAATCAGCATCCAATGAAAGATTGGGCAGCACCTCGAAGAATTCCGGCACCAGTTTACCGTCATCCGACTCCGCAGCCTCCATCATACGGGGTATCTCCATCTGATATTCCGGCAAAATACCGTAGAGCAAATCCAGCATCGACTTCACCGGGAACACATGGACACCTACATTCCAAAGGAAGTCCCCCTCCTGAAGAAACAGTTCTGCGAACTCCCGTTGCGGTTTCTCCGTGAATGTTTTGAGATGTGTGATACCTTCCGTTCCCGTGGCCTCTCCCTTCTGTATGTAACCGTAAGCCGTATCCGGGCGCGAAGGACGTATGCCCATCACGAGCATGGCATTCTCCCGGGAGGCAAACTCAAAACCTCTCAGTATGTCTTCAGCAAATGCCGTTTCATCGAAGATAAGATGATCCGAGGGAGTCACCAACAGACACGCATCCTTGTCCAATCTCGATATGAACACCGACCCCCACGCCACAGCAGCCAGGGTGCCTCTGCGCACGGGTTCTTCGAGGATATGGAAATCATCCACTTCCGGAAGCTGCTCGTGCACTATATCAAGATACTGCACGTTGGTGGAGATAAAGATACGCTCTTTTGGCATGAAACGCGCCATTCGGTCGTAGGTTTGCTGCAAAAACGTGCGTCCCCGGCCAAAGAGGTCGAGAAACTGTTTCGGTCTGGTGGAACGCGACACCGGCCAGAGTCGTTCTCCGTTTCCACCGGCTAGTATTAGACAATAGTTGTTCATATCTTTGTGCATTTTATCAATACATGTGATTTATCCTGCAATGTGCCGGCAAAAAAATACACATCGCCGCCCTCCCGCAGGTTAAGTTTTTTGCGCAACTGCGCCACAGACATCGGGAAGCCCCTTACTGTGAGATTCGCCTTCGTCACCCCGGCCAACAACGACTTCACATCTGCCTTCGAGAATCCCGACACACCCTCCACCAGGAACGCCCGTCCCGGGAAGTTTTCTATTATTTCGTCTGAAGTAAAGAGATGGCTCTCTTTGGAAAGTTTTTCTCCGGGAAGAGCGTCCTGCAATCCGGCTTTCAGAACGGAAGGCGACGGCTCGTAGAGATACACTCCTACGCTGTCAGCCCATTCTGTTCTCGGCAGCAACTGTGATTTGTCATTCAGACAGAAGTCGGACACATTGTCGTGCTGTATATCCACAGCATGTATCTCCCTGCTATCCGACACGAGCAGCAGTTCCTTGCACTCTCCGTCCACCGACACTACGTGTACGGCCCAATCTCCGGGCAATTCACGCAATGCCGCCGTTATGTCAAGCATCGGAGAAAGTTTCAGCATAACTCTCGCACCTTTCTCTAAAAGCGTGGGCACAATAGTAGTCACATCGGGTGTGCAGTCTTTCAGGCCCACCATCTTTCTTCCCGCAGCATCTCTTCTTGCCGGATCGATGAGGCACACGATATCAGAAGCGTCCTCTCCTATTATCTCTGAGAGTACATCTTCTGTACGTCCTTCCACCACCGTCGTATTCCGCAGATTCAGGAGGGGGAGATTGTGACGCGCCAACCGGCAGAGCTCTGCGTCCTGTTCCACATAAACAGCCTTGCTGAAATGAGGTGCAATGAAAGAGAAATCCACTCCAAAGCCTCCTGTGAAATCCACGAGCAGCTCTCTACCGGGAAATCCCTTCACCACACTCGCCTTGTAACTGGCAGCCGGTTCCGAAGAACACTGCTCCATTGACAAACGCACGGGCCACCAGATTCCTTCGATGTCTGCCCACGAAGGAATCTTGACACTAGCTGCAGAGCGTCCCTCCATTTGTTGAAGTTCCCACTTTGAAGCGCCTTTGAGTGCGTTTTGGAAGATATATTCTCTCATTTCCATGACAAATATAATGAATATCTTCCGTAAAACAAAAAAGAGAAGTACAAAAACTGTAAATTTTTATACTTCTTTAATTTCTTGCGCCGCTATTTGGTGGCAAGGAAGCAAAGTCAGCGTACGAAATTGGTACCTATGCGCTTGAAAATCGTGTCTGCCGCACCGGCATTCGACTCAATATAGCGACGTCCCACAGCACCTCTGCGCAAACGGAACTTCTCCTCTGTTACGAGCCGGTCCACCGAAGCGTTGAACACCGGCTGGTCCGTTATTTCAAAACAACCGCCCAGTTTCAGCAAGTCCTGAGCTTCCCGGAAGCCCTTGTTTTTGGGTCCGAAAAGCACCGGCACTCCATAGACGGCAGCTTCCGGCACATTGTGTATCCCCACTCCGAAACCACCGCCGACATAAGCAATCTCGCTGTATCTGTATATACTTGACAGCAAACCGAAACAATTCACAATCAGGCAATCCACCTTCGACAGGTCCGTCTCGCCCTTCTCTGCCTCCGTATAACGAATAAACGGCCTGTTCAGTTTGCTCTCTATCTGCTTGAGATGCTCCTCGTCAATCACGTGCGGAGCCAGCACCAATTTCAGTTCGGGATGATTATTGAAATACGGTATAATCATATCCTCGTCCGGCCCCCAACTGCTACCTGCCACGAATGTCATCCTGCCATCCTTGAACTGCTCCACCAGCGGCAGATCCTTCGCCTGCTTGCGTATGTCAAGCACTCTGTCAAATCTCGTATCACCGACGATTGTGACATTATTCCTAATGCCTATCTTACGCAACATATCTGCCGACTGCTGATCCTGCACGAAGAAATGCGTGATACGGCGACGCAGCGCTGAGGCATAGCTCCATCCGTACCAGCGGAAGAACACTTTCTCCGGACGGAAAATACTGCTGACGCTATAAACAGGAATACCCTCGTGGTCGCATCCCACAAGGAAATTGCACCAGAACTCATATTTGATGAGGAACAGAGCCACCGGATGAACCAATGAGAAAAAACTCAACACATTGCCAGGAGTGTCGAAAGGCAGATAGCATACGATGTCCGCCCCGTCGTAGTTCTTGCGCACCTCGTATCCGGAAGGAGAAAAGAATGTGAGCAGTATCTTATACTCCGGGTGCTCTCTGCGATAGCGCTCCATAAGAGGGCGTCCCTGCTCGAACTCACCCAGCGAGGCGGCATGAAACCATATGTATTTTGCCTTCGGATCCACTTTCTCCTTGAGTATGCGGAAAGTGGCCCAATGACCTTTAATCATCAGTCGGGCCTTCTTTTTGAATATTGAGGCTACGAACACCCCGAATATGTAGATGTATATGCCCAGATTATATAATATGGTAGATATCATAGCGTCTTTATGGCATAATACATGCGGCTGAGTGTCTCTTCCTTGCCCAGGAATGCCGCCAGTTCATACATATCGGGGCCCTGTCCCTTGCCCACGAGGCATACACGCCACGCATTCCAAGGTTTCAGTCCCTGCTCTTCCACCCAAGGATCCACAACCTGCTTTATACCCTCTACAGTGAAATCCTCCACCGTCGAGAGCACCTCCGCAAAACGTGTCATCTCCCCGGCTGTCGTCTCTGTCCAGTTCTTGCGCACGAACTTGTCCTCTCGGTCGAACTCCTTCGGAGCACGGAAGAAGAATTCCGTGAGAGGCCACAGGTCGGACACGAAAGAAATATTGCGTTTTTTCTTTCCGCCCTCGCCGTCTGTGTATTCCACCACCTTGAGTTTCATCATACGCACCACCTCAGTTTCCTGCTTTGCGGTGGCTTCGATGCCTTGCTCCTTCAGCAGTTTGTCGAAGGCAGGCACCCAGTCCTCGTCTTTCTGGCGGATGAGATACTGATGATTGAACCACGCGGCCTTGACATAGTCGAACTTCGCTCCGTTCTTGCTGCACTTGGTAAGGTCGAACAGTTTCACCATCTCCTCCAAACTCATTATCTCATCGTGTCCTTCGCCCGGGTTCCATCCCAGCAGAGCGAGGAAATTGATAACAGCCTCCGGAAGATAGCCCTTCTCCCTATATCCGCTCGACACTTCTCCCGACTTGGGGTCGTGCCATTCCAGAGGGAATACGGGGAATCCCAGTTTGTCGCCGTCGCGCTTCGAGAGTTTGCCATTACCCACAGGTTTCAGCAACAACGGCAGATGTGCGAACTGCGGTTGTGTGTCGCTCCAGCCGAAAGCCCTGTAGAGCAGCACGTGCAGCGGAGCGCTGGGCAGCCACTCCTCACCCCTTATCACATGAGTCACCTCCATCAGATGGTCGTCCACGATGTTTGCCAGATGATACGTTGGCAGGTCGTCTGCCGACTTATACAACACCTTGTCGTCCAATATGCTGGAATTTATCATTACATCGCCGCGTATGAGGTCGCCCACGTGTATTTCCTCACCCGGTTCCACTTTGAAGCGCACTACGTACTGTGCTCCCGACTCCAGCAGAGAGTTTACCTCTTCCTCACTCATCGACAGGGAGTTGCGCATCGCGAGGCGCGTCGAGGCATCGTACTGGAAATTTTCCACATCCTTACGCTTTGCATCCAGTTCCTCCGGAGTGTCGAATGCCAGATATGCCGTCCCGTTGTCGATAAGCTGCTTTACATGCTCACGGTAGATGTCACGACGCTCCGACTGACGGTAGGGACCCTTGTCACCGCCGAAACTAACGCCCTCGTCAAACTTGATACCCAGCCACTTGAACGACTCCAGGATATATTCCTCCGCACCCGGAACAAAACGTCCGGAGTCCGTATCCTCGATACGGAAGATGAGGTCGCCGCCGTGTTGGCGGGCAAACAGATAATTGTACAAAGCGGTGCGCACACCTCCTATATGGAGAGGCCCCGTGGGACTTGGTGCAAACCGCACACGAACTTTTCTTTCAGTCATTTTAAAAGCATTTTGTGTGCAAAGGTACTAAAAAAAAGTGAAAACACAAACCATAAAAGAACATTAGGCATCAATATCGCAAAAGTTTTGTATCTTTGCACACAAAACATACAGAAAACGACTATGGGACGGTACAACCATAAGCACAAGTGGGAGTGGAAAGACTATTTCTATCGCGTGGCAGGTGTCATCATCACCACCGCCATATTGGTGACGTTCATGCCACGTGAACGTTTTGTAGGCTACAATTTTAAGCTCGGCGAACCTTGGGACGGCGAGGCTCTCTTTGCCAAGGACTCGTTCCCCATACTCAAGAGCGAAGCGCAGATTGCGGGCGAGCGCGACAGTCTCATGCGCCTTGTCGAACCCTACTATCAGCGCAACACCGAAGTGGCAGAAGCACAGATAGCCGCATTCCGCGAGGCATTCCTCGCCACACAGGAAGAATATAACGCCCCCGCCAGTCTGGAGCGCTATCTCGAAGAGCGGCTTCAGGAGATATACGCACGAGGTGTGATGTCCCTCAGTGACTACGAGCGTCTGCAGCAGGACAACACGCATAACATACGTATCTTCGAGGGACAGGTGTCGGTGGTGCAGCCCGCCCGGGATGTTTTTTCCAATAAAACTGCATACAAGACTCTTGTGACACCTTCCGGGGAGACTCCCTACCCTGCCAGCCTTATCTCCCGCTATTCCATGGACCGTTTCATCCTGCCCAACCTCACCTACGACGAAGCTAAGAGCGAACAGCAGCGAGGCGAGGTGCTCTCCATGCTCGTACCCTATATGGGACAGGTGATGGCCGGACAGAAAATCATCGACAAGGGCGAGATTGTCAACGACAGACGCTATGCCATACTTACATCCATGGAGCAGTATGAGAAGAACCACATGCTCACGATGAGGGAACGGCTCACACGCATCGGAGGTAACATCTTTTATGTGCTGGTGTGGACCATCATACTGCTGACATACTTCATCGAGTTCCGCAGCGATTACCTTGAGAAGTGGCGCTATGCCAACCTCATCTGTCTCATGTATATCACCTTCCCGCTGATGGCATATGCCCTTGTTGCACACACGGAAATCTCCGCCTACCTCATTCCGTTTGCCACAGTACCTATCTTCGTACGCATCTTCATGGATTCGCGCACAGCATTCGTCACCCACATCATGGTGGTCTTCGTCACAAGTCCCGTTGCGGCACATCCCTCTGTATTCATCGTCACAGAAGCCATCGCCGGTCTTGTGGCTATATACTCCCTGCGCGACCTCACGCAGCGCAGCGAGCTGCTCCGTACGATGTTATTAGTGCTGATTTCATCGCTGATAATGAACAGCAGCATGAATCTTCTCATGGGCTACTACGACGATATCGAGGCCGTCTTCTTCCAGGACTCCATACCCATCTGCGGCAGTTCTGTATTACTGCTCATTGCATACCTGCTGCTCTTCCCCATCGAACGCACGCTCGGTTTCACCTCCAGCATCACATTGCTTGAGTTGTCCAATGCTAACAATCCCTTGCTGCGCCGCCTTTCAGAGGAGGCTCCCGGCACGTTCCAGCACAGCATACAGGTGTCCAATCTCTGCGCAGCGGTAGCAAGTCGCATCGGTGCCAAAAGCCAGCTCGTGCGCACGGGTGCGCTCTATCATGATATAGGTAAATTGCACCACCCCGTCTTCTTCACCGAAAACCAGAACACCATCAATCCCCACACTCGCCTGACGAATGCGCAGAGCGCCCAGATCATCATCTCGCATGTGAAGGAGGGCCTTGCTCTGGCCGACAAGCACCGTCTGCCGAAGGTCATCAAGGACTTCATAGCCACCCATCACGGCACCAGCATTGCCCGTTTCTTCTACACACAGGCCGTCAACAAGAATCCCGATGAGGTCATCGACCCCGCCATCTTCACCTATCCCGGCCCCAATCCGTTCACAGCCGAGCAGGCCATCCTCATGATGACGGATGCCGTAGAGGCCGCCAGCCGCAGTCTCAAGGAGGTCACCGAGGAGAGCATCAACGCCCTTGTCGACAAGATTATCGACGGACAGTTGGAGGCCGGTTATTTCCGCAATTGCCCCATCACCTTCAAGGATATTGAGGACGCCAAGGAGGTGCTGAAGGACAAACTGCGCACCATCTACCACACCCGCATCCAGTATCCGGAGTTCAAGGTGAAACCCGCCGCCAATAATGCGTAAGCCGGAGAAAGGATTGCCCCGCTACTCCTCCCGGTACGACTTGCGGTCTTTCTTGCCGTTATAGGTCATCCTGATTTGCCC
>JAGDCM010000054.1 GCA_017958545.1 Bacteroidaceae bacterium
CGGGGTTCCACCTCTTCCCATTCCGAACAGAGAAGTTAAGCCCGCCCGCGCCGATGGTACTGCACACCCGTGGGAGAGTAGGTAGCCGCCGTTTTAACAAAGAAGCCTTCGAGATTTCTCGAGGGCTTTTTTGTTTTATATGTGCCTGCTCTCCCACGGGTGAGTGGGCGAAGAGGGCCTTCAGAAGAAAGACTGAATGTCTTTCTGTGCCCGATGAGGGGAGCCATATCTCTTATGGCGACGGAGGGAGGTAGGTAGCCGCTAATTAACCCCTAATATACTCAAAATCACGGATGTGAATAATCTCCTTGGCGTCAATCATACGCTGAAGCACATAGTTGATGTGGAGATCGTTGAGAAAGTGTGATAATTTGATATCGCTGAGTCTGACAGGGTTGTCTTTGCTTATTTGCTGGAGCACACAGTCGTGAATAGCCTTATATTCCTCTGCCGAAGGAGTAGGGTAATACTTCTGCATACAACTGTTGCAAAGCATGCAGTCCTCGTCGAACTCCTCCCCGAAATACTGCAGCAGCTGACGGCTCTTGCACACGGTGTTGTTCTCTATGTATGAGAGCAAGCTTCGTATCTGACGCTCGTAGCGCTCCTTGCGCTCCTTGTAAATTTCTTTTGAGAGAACGATCTTGCGGGTAGGCACTCTGTTCTGGAGGAATGTCACCTGCGAGGCGTGCTTCTTGGGGACGTAGTGCACAATGTGGAGAGAGGAAAGTTTGGTGAGGCTTTCGTATATCTGGTGCTGGGAATAACCTGTCTCCCGGGAAATGAGTGATTCGTCGAGCCAGCAGTACTGCGAAAAGACACCGATATTGTTGCGTAGGACGCTGGTGATGATTTCCTCGTTCTGCTTACCCGTGACGGCATTGTAGAGTGCGGAGCGCGTGGCGGGTATGTATATCCTGCTGACGGATGTCTCCTCCGCCCGGAATTCGATGTAGCCGGCATCTGAGAGCAGTTCCAGAGCCCGTATTGCCATCAGGGAATGCAGGTGGAATGCTGTGCAAAATTCCATGATGTCGAAACTTCTCTTCATACCCTGACCGTCACCCTCGGCAAGTTGCAGAAAGAAGCAGAACTTCTCGTAAACCTCTCTAATATAGTCTTTTTCGGGAAAACGTGTCTCAATGCGTCGCTTCATGAGTTTTGCCTCGTCGCCCTCGGATACCATGACAGCATAAGCCCGTTTACCGTCTCTTCCAGCACGTCCCGCTTCCTGGAAATAAGCCTCAATGCTGTCGGGAGGGTCGAGATGCAGAACCAGTCGCACATCGGGTTTGTCGATACCCATTCCGAAGGCGTTGGTTGCCACCATGATACGTATATTGTTGTTACTCCAAGCCTTCTGGCGGGCATCCTTCTCGCTGTCGGGCAGTCCTGCGTGGAAATAGGTTGCTGTGTAGCCGAGTTGGTTCAGCGTGCGTGCTGTCTCCATGCAGTTCTTGCGATTGCGTGTGTATATGATGCACGAACCCGGATAGCGCTCCAGAGCTCTCAGCATGCCGAGTGTGCTGACAGGATTGTGCTCCACCGTGTAGACGAGATTCGCGCGATGATAGCTCATGCGTATGACGTTCTCCTCGCGGAAATCGAGCTGGGCCTGTATGTCGTGGATGACATCCTGTGTGGCAGATGCGGTGAGTGCGAGAACGGGCACTCCGGGAAGCTCCTTGCGCAACTCCTTTATCTGCAGGTAGGAGGGACGGAAATCGTGTCCCCATTGTGAGATGCAATGCGCCTCGTCGATGGTGATGAACGAGATGTCCATGTGGCGCAGTTTCGAGATGAAGAGTTCGGAGGCAAGTCGCTCGGGTGAGACGTAGAGGAATTTGTAGTTGCCGAAGATGCAGTTCTCAAGTGTGACGATGATGTCCTCGTGCTTCATCTCTGCGTAGATGCACGCCGTCTTGATGTTGCGCTCCTGAAGATGTTTTATCTGGTCCTTCATCAGGGCGATGAGCGGTGTGACGACGATGCAGAGTCCCTTTTGTGCGAGTGCCGGCACCTGGAAGGCAATACTCTTGCCGCCGCCCGTCGGCATCAGTCCGAGTGTGTCCCGGCCTTGTCCGATGCTCTCGATAATCTCCCTCTGGATGCCGCGAAACTCGCTGTATCCAAAGTATTTTTTCAGAGTGTCAAGATAAATGTCTGTGGGCGTGGTTGTGGACATCGTACGTGCTTATTACTCATCCATAAGAGACATATCCTCAATGAGAAGCTGTATCTCTCCGTGCTTGTGGGTGTTCTCTTCTATGGTATACACGATGTCGAACGCGCGCTTCGTCTTGATGTAACGAGCCAGTGCGCTCTGTCCGAACGCAATACCGCTCATTACGTTGTGACTCTTATTGTCTACGAGTTCGAGTTTGATGTGCTCTTGATTGCGTCCCACCACCTTGCTGGTGCCGTAGTCGTAGACGCGGCGTGTGCAGAAGACTGGTTTGGGATTGTTTGGCCCAAACGGTTCGAAGCGTCTTATCTCGTTGAAGAGTCTGCGGCTGATATCCTTGAAGTCGAGGCAGGCATCCACATCCAGTTGTGCGAGCGTCTGCTCCGGCAGTATGTGTTCGTCGACGTACTTCTCAAAACGGCGCTTGAATTCAGCCACGTTGTCCGCTCTGAGCGTAAGACCGGCAGCGTAGGTGTGTCCTCCGAAATTCTCCAGCAGGTCCTCACAACTCTCGATGGCTTTGTGTACATCGAATCCGGCAACGGAGCGGGCAGAACCAGTGGCGAGTTCGTTGTCGCGTGTCAGCACGATAGCCGGACGGTTGTATATTTCCGTAAGACGGCTGGCCACGATACCGATGATGCCCTTGTGCCATTCCTCGTTGTAGATGACGATGGCCTTGTGCTCGTGTTGGTGGTCGATGGATGCCACAATCTGGTTGGCCTGCTCGGTCATCACCTTGTCGAGGTCTTTGCGCTGCTCGTTGTAGTGGTTGATGAGTTCGGCAGCCTCCTGTGCCTTGTCGGCATCCTTCTCAATGAGGAGTGCAACGGATTCCTTGCCGTTCTGTATGCGACCGGAAGCATTGATGCGCGGACCTATCTTGAAGATGATGTCGCTGAGCATTATCTCCTTCTCGGCCAGACCGCACACGTCGATGATGGCTTTCACACCGACGCAGGGCGACTGGTTGAGCTGTCGCAGACCGTGATATGCGAGTATTCGGTTTTCCCCGATGATGGGTACTATGTCGGACGCAATACTTATTGCGCAGAGGTCCAAGAGGGGAATGAGGTCGGAGAAGGGTATGCCGTTGCTGATAGCGAACGCCTGCATCAGTTTGAAACCCACACCGCATCCGCAGAGATGCTCGTAGGGGTAGGTGTGGTCGCTACGCTTGGCGTTAAGCACAGCCACAGCGGGCGGCAGCACCTTGTCGGGCACGTGGTGGTCGCAGATGATGAAGTCGATACCCAGTTTCTTGGCGTATTCCACCTCTTCGATGGCTTTCACGCCGCAGTCGAGCACGATGATGAGTTTAACACCCGTCTCATGTGCGTAGTCAACACCCTTGTGCGACACACCGTATCCGTCCTCGTAGCGGTCGGGGATGTAGTAGTCGATATTGGTGCAGTACTGATGCAGGAACTTATATACGAGTGCGACGGCAGTGACTCCGTCTACATCGTAGTCGCCGTAGACGAGTATGCGTTCTTTCCTGCCGAGAGCCTCGTTGAGACGGTCGACGGCAGCCCTCATATCCTTGAAGAGGAACGGATCCAGCAGTTCGGTCAACTGAGGGCGGAAGAAGTGTCGTGCCTCTTCCGGAGTGCTGATGCCGCGCTCCACAAGCAGTTTGCCCACCACTGGATGTACATTCAGGGCGTCGGACAAGCTCTTGGCGCATTCGGCCTGCTGGTCAGTGGGTTCGAAAAAGTTCCACTGAAAATTCATTCTCTTTCTCTCTTCCTTATTTTATGTTCAACTTGGCACGTATGTCGGCAGGTATGGCGTTCTTGTTGATGACGATGTTCATCGTCTTGTATGCCACGTAGGGTTTGGAGACGTACCAGAACCCCTTGTATGGTCCGTAGTCGCCCCATGAGTTCTTCATCATGAAGTATTCCTTGCCGTGCTGGTCTTTTGCTATACCGTAAATCTGCATTCCGTGGTCGTCGGTGGTTTCCCAGTTGTCGTAGGCTTCCTGACGCATATCCTGTGTGATGGTCATCTCGCCCTTGTTGTCGCTCTCGCTGAGTTTCACCTTCTCGCCGGTCCAGCGACGCTGGTCGCTACCGCCGTCTTCGTCTTTCTTCTCCTTGACGGGCACTCTGGCCACGCATCTGTTCTTGCCCTCCTTGCGTGCGAAACCGTCCTCGGAAACGTCTGCTCCCCAGGCGAATGTCCATCCGTTGCGCACACTTTCCTCCATCACACGCATGAACTCGTCCAGCGGCAGATTGTAGCTCGAGCCCCAGCGCCAGTTGTCCTGTATCTCAAGGATGAACGACGTGTAGAAGGGATGATGTGTGTAGCTGGTGAGCGACACGTAGTCGTCGGGATTCAGTCCGAGGCAGTCGGAAACGAAACTCTTCGGAGTGTACTTCACACCCTTGTATTCGAACTCCTGCGGGCACTTGCCGAAATAGCAGTCGAGCATGCATTGCACGGCATCCTTCCAATGCGGGTTGATTTTCTTTGCCTCGCTCTTCGAGATGGCTTCCACGTATGCCTGCATCGGCTTGAAGAATCCGCTGAAATTGAACAGCGAGTCGCCGTAGAGCGTATTGGGGTAGGGCATGATGCCTTCCGGCACAAGTCCATAGTTCTTCATGCAGTAGATGGCATCGTAGAAGGAACCGCCTTCTGTGAAACTGGCATCCCCGTGTGTGCGCACATTGCGGTCGGCGCGGTCGGTATATGTCTTGCTCACAACGAATGATTCACACAAATCAATGTCGGTCATCTCAGGATGCTTCTTCAGTACCTCGCTCTCGAAGAATGCCAGCGAAGAGTAGCTCCAGCAGGTGCCGCTGTTCTTCTGGTTCTTGATGGAGGTGACGGGATTCTCCAGCACGGTGGTGAATATCAGCGTGTCGGGATTTTCCTTCGCCTTTTTGGCAGGTTTTGCTGCTGCGGGGAGCGCCATCGCTACCGTGAGTGCTGCAATGATGAGATGTTTCATTGGTTATATGTCTTTTTGTTGTTTTACCTGTTAATCGTTTTCCGGATCCCATTCGGTCTTGCTCCAACCTCCGGCTTTCCACCAGCTCATGGTGCGTGCGTATACGTTCCACCAAAGATATATGGTGTAGATATTGTCTATTTTGTATATGTCGTAATCTTTCTCCGGCACGTTCATGCTGATGCCGCAATAGTGCTCTGGATCTGTAATCTTGCGGAATTCGGTGCCATAGACATCCGCTGGGAAACTCGACATCCACATCTCTGTGGGGACGGTCTTATAGGGAACGGCTTTGTCGAGCAGTTTTCTCCATTCGGTGTATTCCTCGGATGTGAGCACGCCGCTCATTATGCTTCCCATATCGTAGGCGATGGGGGAACCGACGGCGGCCTCACTGCCGCTTACAACCAAGAACTTCCTCGGGCTGTACACCTGAGCTGCGTTCACTATAGCAGGTACGTGGTCCTTGTCGTAGAAATACTTTTCGATATAAGGTGCTGTAGCTTTGGCCAGTGCGTCCACTTCGCTTGTCTTGATGAACGACAGCGGGAAACAGCGCTTGTATATACTTTCGTTGTTGTAGTATTCGTTGTAAGCCTTGAGTATGGCTGGCATATCGGCATTGCACAGACCCTCTGCAGCAAGATGATAGGGAGCCCCCGTACCCGGCGTTTCTGTAGGGGAACCGATTACCCAGTCGGTGAGCCCGCGCAGTTCGTAGGCCGTCTCGATGCCCTGCATGAGACATGCGTCCCAAAGGATGTAGTCCATCTTCACGCCCAGTTTCTCAAGCACCCACTTCACGGACGACACATTCATGCCGTAGTCTCCGTTGACGGTTGATGAGTTGATGCCGTTGTCCACTCCGAAGGCTCTTGCCTGGCGGGCGGAGTTCACCAGTCTCTCCGTAATGTCGTCAATGGTCTCCTTCCTCGGACTCCAACCGCTGCCGTGCGACCATAGCACGAGAGCATAACTCTTTGAGGGATAGTTGGTAATCATATCCTTTAGCGTAGCGAGCATCACTGTGGAATCAGCGCTGTCCTGCTCCTTGCTCCACGTTTTCCAAGTTGTCACACCCAGTTTGTTGAACAGCGTGATATACGGCAGCCTCGTGTTGTCGTTGTATACCAGTATGTTGCAATCGCTTGGGATGCCGTTGCGTGTGGCAACGTATGAGAGTTCCTGTATGTCGTTTTCCGTACTTGCGGACAGCGTGTTTTCCGCTATCATATATATAAGTACGGTGCGCCTCGCTACGTTGACATCCGGATCTACGGGAGGATCCAGTTCGTCCGTACAGCTCGTAAACGCCGCAAAAGCGAAAAACAGCAATATAATATACCGTATAATATAGTTCATACGAGTACAAAGATAGCAAATTATTCTGTTATGGCAAAATGCAGGGTGTGAAAATATCCTAAAAGAACCGCTTCTCACAGTAAAATCCGTTCCGCCTGCCTCCTTTCCGATTCCGGGCAGATGTAAAATGCCGTTTTTCTCCGTCTCTTTTCTGTAAAATTCTGCTTGAATAAGGCGTTTTGTTTTTGATTGCTCTCATCAGCCTCTTTTCAGAGTCCGTTCAGAGCCTTATCGGAGTACGTGTGGACCTCGGGTTGGTTACGCGTTGACTACGAGCAGATAACGAGAATTCTCGTACTCCACTCGTACTCTGCTCGTACACTACTCATAGTCCGCTCGTAGACGGATGCGGCTCTGATAAGGCTCTGAAGGGAGGAAGAAAGGGGGCTTTAAGGAGGTTTCCGGCATTTTCTGCAAAGGGACAAAAACGGAGGGAAGGCAATAAAACGAAGGGTCAAAACGTTTTTATTTCAGTTGTAAAATTATGCAGTGGACTGATCGTATTCGTCAAGTGAAGATTCTTCTGGTGTTGTCGGCCGTGATAATCGGTGCGGCATCGCTGATAATCTCACACTATCTTGTGCGAGACCTTGAGATTGAGGAGAAGCGCAAGATGGAAGTGTGGGCCGAAGCGATGCGCTCGCTCTCGGAGGCTGACGAAACCACCGATATGGCGCTGGTGCTCAGCGTGATAGAGAGCAACAATACGATTCCGGTCATCGTGATGAATCAGGACAGTACGGTGCAGATCTACCGTAATCTGTTGCTGCGCTATTCCACTCCGGAGGACAGCATCAGCAAACTCTACGCCGCTGTGAATCAGATGAGTCGCCAAAATCATGTCATCCCTCTTTCATTAGGTGATGACGAATATGTCTGTGTCTACTACGACGACTCGCTTCTGCTGCGTCGCCTGGAATGGTGGCCGTATGTGCAGCTGGGTATTGTGCTCATCTTTGTCGTGGTGGCTATCTTCGCCCTGATGAGCAGTCAGAAAGCGGAGCAGAACAAGGTTTGGGTGGGACTCTCGAAGGAGACAGCCCATCAGCTGGGAACACCCATTTCCAGTCTTATGGCCTGGGTGGAGGTGCTGCGCGAGACGTATCCCGACGATACGCTTATTCCAGAGATGGACAAGGATGTGAAGCGACTCCAACTGATAGCAGAGCGTTTCTCGAAGATTGGTTCGCTTCCCGAACCGCGCGAAGAGGATCTCTGCAAGGTTATTGCTCACGTGGTGGAATATATCGGTCGCCGTGCATCCAACAGGGTGAATATCAGTGTTTCTGTGCCCGGTGAACCATTGCCGGCACTTCTCTCGGCTTCGCTCTTCGAGTGGGTGATAGAGAACCTCTGTAAGAACGCCATCGACGCAATGAACGGAGAGGGTAAGATACATATCATGGCGCATCGCGAGGCATATTGTCTGGCTATCGAGGTGTCTGATACGGGCAAGGGAATCCCCTCGAAGCATTTCAAGACGGTGTTCACTCCCGGTTTCACGACAAAGAGCAGAGGGTGGGGGCTTGGTCTTTCGCTTGCACGCCGCATCGTTGAGGAGTATCATCACGG
The DNA here is from genome assembly GCA_017958545.1 of Bacteroidaceae bacterium. Taxonomy (GTDB): domain Bacteria; phylum Bacteroidota; class Bacteroidia; order Bacteroidales; family Bacteroidaceae; genus Physcousia. Next base: position 8,085 of record JAGDCM010000054.1, read on the forward strand.
AAATATTTTCGTGAAGCAAAGTGAGCTGGGAAGAGGTACCACATTCCGTATTGAACTGCCGCTTTTTGAACCCTCGAAAACACAGTAATAAGTGCAAAAAGACTAAAAAAGCAGAAAAAAGCTTTATTTTTTACAGTTTACATTTCTCGTTTTACTTTTTTTTCGTACCTTTGCACCCCGATTATGGACGCGATAAACGGTTTGAAGATAGATTTACGGGCTTTGCCCCTCGGTTCGACGCAGTTTTCTGCAGAGCTTGACGAATCTTTCTTCGCATCGCTCCAGCAGGAGGAAATCCGGCGAGGCCGTGTGAATGCAGATATAACGCTGCGCCGCACATCACAGGAAACCTTCGAGGCAGACTGCTGCCTGTCTGGAGAAATAGAGGTGCTTTGCACCGTCTGCATGGAACCGATGTCGCTGCCCGTAGAAATAGAGGAGACCCTCAAAATCCGCTTTGGCGAAAGCGATTTGGATGATGGCGACATCATCACAGTGCAATGGAATAAAGGTGTTCTGGACCTCTCATGGTCGCTCTACGAACAGATAGCTCTGAGCATCCCCATTCGCCATGTTCACGAAGAATGTGACAGTGAAGAAGAGATTGAAGAAAATTAATATAACAACAACATAAAGAGAAATTTATTATGGCACATCCTAAAAGAAGGCAGTCAAAGACTCGCACCCTCAAACGCAGAACTCACGATAAGGCTGTAGCACCTGCATTGGCTGTATGCCCCAACTGTGGTGCTTTCCACATCTACCACACCGTATGCCCCTCTTGCGGCTACTATCGCGGTAAGGTTGCTATTGAGAAAGAAGCTTAAGAGCATTGGAAAGAATTAATGCCGTCATCACGGGTGTAGGCGGCTACGTTCCTGACTATATCCTCGACAACGAGGAAATGTCCCGTATTGTGGACACTTCCGACGAGTGGATAATGGAGCGTATAGGCGTCAAGACTCGTCACATACTGAAGCCGGAACAGGGCACTGGCACGAGCTACATGATGACTCGTGCTGTCCAGCAACTTCTGCGCAAGACCGGTGTGGAGCCGGATTCCATTGAATTGGTGATTTGTGCTACCACAACGCCGGACTATCATTTCCCTTCTACTGCGTCGCTGGTCATCGGCAACGTGGGGCTGAAAAATGCCTTCGGATATGATATGGAAGCCGCTTGCAGTGGCTTTCTTTATGCTATGGAAGTGGGTGCTTCTTACATTCGTTCCGGACGTTATAAGCGTATCATCCTTTGCGGAGGCGACCACATGTCGTCCATGACAAACTATACAGACCGCAATTCGTGCCCCATCTTCGGCGACGGAGCGGCTTGTGTGCTGATGGAGGCAACCACTGAGGAAGTGGGTCTCATGGACGGATACTACAGGGTGGACGGAAAGGGACTTGCCAACCTGCAGATGAAGGCCGGCGGTTCGCACAAGATGCCGACACACGAGACTGTGGACGCTATGGAACACACTGTCTACCAAGAAGGCAG
>JAGDCM010000055.1 GCA_017958545.1 Bacteroidaceae bacterium
TCAGGCTGTGTCGTCTCTTTATTCAAATCTACATAATGTATGAAAGAGTTACAGTTGTTGATGACAGCATAGTAGTCGCTAGGCTGATTGAAACGGTTGTTTAATAACGCTGTGTTGTCTGTGAAGTTGAAGTTGGCAATGTCCTTCATGTCTGATGTTGCATTACTCAACACCTCTACAAGGTCACCTCTCACCTCACCGAGAATATTGGTGCGTACACCCAGAGCCTGCAACTTGGAGATAATACCCAACACATAGGTGGCGGTATCGCTGGAGCTCACAAGAGGCCCCACAGCCTTATTTTCGCCGCCTTCATAGTCGAGCATATCGTCACAACTGGTAGCAAGGCTCAATGAGAAAAAGCCCAGCGCAAAAGCTACAATATAGTTTTTCAGTTTCATGACTGTATCGATTTAGAGATTGATTTTTACACCTACGTTGAAGCTACGTCCTGCTGAGAGCAAGCCTCTGTCCACGCTCTGGAACAAAGATGCATTGCTTGCAGAAAACTCAGGATCTGTGCCCAAATACTTAGTGATAGTAAACAGGTTGCATGCTTGTGCCCATACCGTGATACCCTGAATTGCGACACTGTTGATCGGCAACTTGTAACTGAGCGTTACGCTCTTGAGCTTCAAATAACTGCCATCCTCGATCCATCGATCGCTGAATGCACTATTTCCCATAGGATCACCGTAAGATGCCCTTGGGATGTCTGTCTGATGTCCCTCATAGCTCCAACGGCTAAGCATCGCTGTCGTCTGGTTTTGGAAACGGCATCCGCCTTCCAACTGCTGACGAGCATAATTATAAATATCGCCGCCAAGACTATACTTGAAATTAACATCAAGTTTCAGTCCCTTCCATGAAAGAGCTGTATTGAAACTACCGAAGATATCCGGTGTGGCACAACCAATAAACGTCCTATCGTTTTCGTCTATCTTACCGTCACCGTTGAGGTCTGCATAGTGTACATCACCGGCCTGGAACTCCGTCTTCTTACCAGTTTCGTCTACTACATACAGAGCCGTGCCGTTCAAACCCGACGCAGCGGCTTCTTCTGTCGTTGCAAACACAATGTTGCCATTGGCGTTCTTCACAGTCTTATAGCCGTAGAAACTATTTGCATCATAGCCTTCCTGAGAACGTACCACACCACCATATACCTCTGTGTCAATATAACCGAGATCGTTGCCGATTTCTGTCACCTTATTCACATAGTGACCCACAGTGAGTCCGGCAGTCCAGTTCCAATCGTTAGAACTGTACAAGTGTGCGCTCAAGCCGATATTGAAACCTTGGTTCTCCATACTGCCTGCATTGCCCCAAACACTACCCATACCACTGGCAAAACCAAGTGCTTGCTGGATAAGGAGATTGCTCGTCCAACCCTTGAAGTAGTTGAAGCTGAAACCAAGACGGTTATTCAGCGCATTTATCTGCACACCGGCATTCAAACGACGTGTAACCTCCCACTGCAGTTCATCATTACCGATATTACCCAGATACAGAGATGCTGCTGTGGAGTTAATCAGGTAGGGACTGTAGTAGGTGCGACGCGAACCGTAAGGCACATCATCATTACCTGTAAGACTGTAGCCCAATGTGAGTTTCATGTAATCAACACCCTTCACGTTGAACCACTTTTCATTGGACAAAACCCAACCAGCCTGCAGACTTGGGAAGAGACCCCAGCTTACACCGGCAAGCTGGAAACCGCTCTGTGTTGCACGACCGAATTCCGAGTTCGTCTCCATACTCATTTCACCAGTCAGATAGTAACGGTTAGCATAATTGTACTCTGCCTGTGCATACCATGTCAAAGACGTGCGACTCTCATCGCCACCTTCTGAGGTCTTACCGATACCGCTATTGGGCATCGGGGTCTTATCACTACCCGTGTTATAGGCCAAGTTCGCATTATACTTATACTCCTGCTTGAGGAAACGGAAACCGCCCATCACGTGGATGTCATTTGCACCATAATTGTTGTGCCAATCCACTTTGGTATCACTCATGAGGTTGTTCTGCTTACCAAAGAGCGAACGTATCTCGTTGTTCATGAGTTCGTGCACTCGGTTCACATAATAATCCGGCACGCCGTTCATGGCAACATAGAACTTCTCATTTGTGTTAATCAGATGGAAACTGAACATACTGCTTACAAACAGATTCTTGTTGATATCCACCTTAGGAGTCACATTCAACGTCAGGAAACCGTTGTCAAAATAGTTCTTATGCTCACCGTAAGCATATTGCAATATAGCTGAGGGGTTGGCCAGACGCCAGTCCGACTTATACGACCTCATGGATGATATATCGTCCATATACTCCTCATCCTCAACATTCAGATGCTTGGGATTGACATAACCGCCGTTCTCGTCAGGCACGAAACCATACGGGCTCAGCATCGGAGTCTTTGCACTAGCAAGGAAGTTGAGCGAAGTCACCGGCTTATCACTATAACTGACAGGTGTTCCCTGATCGAAAAGCTCACGTGTCTGGTTCGTATAAGAAGCGTCGAAGCGTACATTTACGATATTTGCCAACTTCACGTCCGTATTGAATCGGATATTTAGACGGTTGAGATTGTTCTCTTTGAGTGTGCTGTTAGCACGAGTGTAGCCGACAGAAAGCATGTAATTGGCAACATCGCCACCACCGCTCACACTAAAGGCATAGCGCTGTGTTACCGCATTGCGATACACTTCGTCTCCCCAATCCGTATTTGCCTGATACTTGTTATAATAGGCATTTGCAATACCATTCTTCATGTAGGGCTGCAGAAAGCGGAAACTCTTAGTCTTTGTGTCCATCGTACCGATAAGAGCGGCAGCATAGTTCTTATACTGCGTTGCACTCATTACGTCGTACGTAACAGGAATAAGTTCCACACCTACATTGGCACTTGCTTCAATACGCGTTGCCATTGTCTTGTTACGACGCGTAGTAATCTCAATTACACCATTACTACCCTTTGCGCCATACAAAACAGTACCATTACTGATTACCTTCACATCCTCAACATCGTTGGGATTGATGTTGGTCAGCACATCGTTGTAGAATCCGTCATGCAGATATGTGCGTCCGTACTGCATATCTATGGGCACGCCGTCAAGCACGATAAGAGGCTGAGTGCTGGCTTTCAATGAAGTCACACCGTTCATCTCGATATAACTACCGATACCGGGATAACCACTTCTCGTACGGCTATTGAGAACACCCTGCAACTGATTGCCGATCTCATCCAACGGGTTAATCGCGGAAGTGAACTCCATGCTGGAAGTTGATACAGCATTCTTGATGTTGTCATCAGCTGTGTAGAGTGGTTTTGCTGCGTCACTCTGTAGGATAATGTCACCAAGATCACCGCTCTCATTCAAGCCCACACGGACTGAATTGTAACCAGGAATGGTCACAGTAACCACCGTTCCATACACGGGCACCTTCATCGTAAACGTTCCGTCCTCGTCTGTCAATGTAGAGTAGCCGTTGCCTGCTACACTCTGTACCATCGCACCAGCCAAAGGTGTACGACCCTGGTATCCCAACACACGACCTTTAATCTCTCGGGTCGCTTCTTGCTTCTTGCTCTTGCGCACACGCTTCACAACAACGACGCTGTCGTTCTGAGCCTCATCAGCGTCCTCACTCTGTGCCACGACCGAGAGAGGTGCTGCAAGAAGCAGCATCACAAGCAATATATTGATGTTTTTCATATTCTTCATAGCATTATTCGTATTGGAATGTTGTTGCGATGTGATATTCTTCCATCAAGTCTTTGATAGAATAGTGTTCTGCCTCTTCCTTTGTCCTAAACGGCTTCAATATAACATGACTGATACGCAAAGAACCTGTGAGAGGGTTAAATATATCCTGATTAATTGTCTTATAGACACCTTCCTTATCTACATATGCTCCCATATTTAAGGTTGCCTGGCACTCTCTCATGGCATTGTAAATACGAAGCACCCATGTCGGAGATGCGTTATCCTGATGTATGGTAGCATACTCCGTCGTCCTTGCTCTCATTATTTGCACAACATCAACATCACGTGTTTTGGGAACATACACTTTATTGCGAAGTTTTGTACTTTCAACATAGAACTCATCGCTTGCCATACCATAGTCATCTCTGCCATCCTCATATGGATAGAACTGCTGAACTGAAGATGTTGCCGTAGCATCTACCATCCAATGCCCGTCATCAGGATCTTTTACAGGATTTCCTCCTGTCCATACAAAACCGTCTTTCGGCAATTTGCACTTGAGTATAGCAGTCTCCTGACCATCACCAACGTAGATTTCCTGAAATTCGTTGTAATCACTAGGATAGTATGAATCTGATGCTCCCTTGTTGTATGGTACATATTTTGCTTCCTCGCTACGCTCGTCATGTTCGTAGTCCTCTATCACTTTGAATGCCAGACCCTGTGCTTTTGACACAGCGCCATTCTCGACATCCGAAGGCATTGTCACCACATAGGCATTGTAATAAACATTGGACATTATGTTTGTGCCCAAAGTGTAATCGTAAAACACGCGTGTTTCTTCGTCGGTAACATTTTTGTTTTTCATCACCTTGTCCGTTGATCCTTTTGCCATTACGCGCATGTATGAATTGCCGTCTACGTGATAAATCTTCCAACCAATGGTATCAAGATAAAAGTCGCGATCATAAATCTTATTGGGAAGGAACGGCTCGCCATCTGCTCTCTTTCTGCAAACAATCCAACGCATTTTAGAATTCACCGACCTCTCTTTGACATCAAATCTTTCACCGCCATCCACTACGGTACTACCGTTCATCACAAAAGTTTTGGGATAATAGTTCGTAAGTCTGTCAGCATAAGCGGCCTGAGATGCGAACCATGTCTTATACCATAAATTGTCTTCCTCATTATTTACCAAAACATCATCGTCGTTGGTATCGACATAGATATAGCCGTTGGAGCATGTCTGCTTCTCCAAACCGTCAAGAATGCCGCCATCTGCCAGAGGCTTTCTCCATACGTAGGTACGGTAGTCTTCATCAACATCTATCAATTCTCCATTGTATATAGCTGTATAGTGGCCGTAGGGGAAACCGTAAGGACGATACTGATACTTTCCATATTGTTTCGATGAACAGAGAGAGTCCTCCGGGTGCTTGTTGTTTGCACTATTCATATTGAATATACGACCATACATGATTGCCCGGTTGGTCCAAGTATCCTTCAACGCATCTGCGTCTCTCTGTGAATCCTCATCGTCACCTGTTGGCTGATAATTGAAATACTTAACGTACTTAGTGTATAATTTATCCCACAATTCATCATTGGGCAAGAGGAACAGATAAGAAGAGTCCTCTCTGTGGAAGTATGCATCGTATTGGCCTGCAAGCTCTGTATTCTCATAGATTAAGATACTGTCAATATACACCTGGTTACCATCAATGATTTCGCCTGGCACACTCTTCTCCTCATCCAGTTCGTAATCATCATACTTATGCTTATAAGCAGTGAACCTCGTTATATCCGGCAATGTATCAATAGCCTCCTTAAGGTTCAGATAGCAAGGCAGTGCACCACCGGTTATCTTATAAAGATAGCCGTTGTTGCACAACTTCTTTTCCGTGATGACGCCATGAGCAGCATCTATTCCCGTACCACCGTTTACACCTACCGTCCATTCTGAAGATCCGGCATCGGAATGCACTCTCATGTACTTACCGTTGATCATGCTCACCGTGTCGGTTTTTTCATCAGGACTGAGTTTCACAAAATTATGACCATAGAGACTGACGTGGTTGCCAACAAACTGTGTCAAAGCAGTATTGTATGCATCCTGCACGTAATCTTTCTCATAATTGTAGCGCTCAATCCACTTGTCTGCATCTTTCTGGGTCATATCCATCGGAGCAAATACTGTGAGCAAAGCTGGGCTGGAAAGTTGCTGGTCGTAGCCAGTGGCTTCAAGCACACGCACAAACTGCTCAAAACGTCCCTGACGCACATCCGGATCACTCTGATCTTTCAGACGCTCAAGTAGCGTAGGATAACTGGAGAGATCTTCTGCCCCCCCCTTGTAGTGTTCATCCCATTCGTCTGTACATGACGTCCACGTCAGCATTCCCGTGCTGAAGAGTAAGCCACTTAGAAGAAGGAAATATATATTCTTTTTCATATCATTGATGAAATTTTGTTTTTCAATAGACATAGGTTAGAGATCGTCTTCACTGTTTTCTGCGGTTTCCACACCCCAGACTGACTTCGGCACGAACTCAAGGTAGTCAAGCATTACCACTGTACCCGTAGCTGCGAGCACACTCTTGATTCGGATAGTATGCTTCTCTCCATTCACAATCTGTACAGGCTCATTGCCAAGTACATAACGAACTGTGCGGGCATTTCTTGAGAACTTATTCTTGGTTACTGTCGGATCGCCATCCTCGTGGCCTTCACCGCTAATACTGAAGACACTCATGGGGCCATGATACCATCCAAGATTGTGCATAGCCTTCTTTGCTGCCAAAGCCTCCTCAGTAGTGGGAGTGATAAAATTCTGCTCATTCCAAATATCCGTCCACAATGTACGTTCTTCAAAGTTGTCCGAACGCATATCGAAAGGCAGACCTACAGGCTTACCGTCGAAATAGAACTGGCAGATACCACGGGTGGCCATATCAGCAAAACCGAGACGAATCTGATAAGTATTCGTAGGCATGGGAGGAATCTCCATCGTCACATCATAGTTACCTGCCTTGGAGGTGATGTTAAACTCGTCGCCTTCGTAGCTCCAGTAGGTATTGTGCGGACCCTGATACAGGAAGATTGCATCACTGTTTACTTCCAATCCGTCAATATAGCCTGCGGGGAACCAGTAGTTCTTACAAGCGGCATCCTTACTGTTGGACATCGCAATACCCTCGTTGGTCACATCGCTGCGAATCTGATTTGTAAGCAATACAGGGAACATAGTATACATATCCATGCGCATACGTGAGTTGAAGACCAACGACTCCTGGGTTGCCAGGCTGAAATCTATCAAATCAGAAATACGGAATATAAAGCAGTTCGTACCCTCATTGTTTTCAATACAGTCATCCGCTGCATCCGGACGATAAACCTTAACACCAGCGATACTTGGATGACTCTCTAACGTATCTGAGAAATGATTCAGATAGAGATTCTTCTGCTTCACGGCTGTCGTCGTGGTAACATCCAGACCAAGATCGACGATATCGCGTTCAAGTGTGATATGCTCCACCTTCAGCAGGGCATTGGAATTCACTGTGCGATACCACTCCGTCGGATTTACGCCGGAATTTTTATCTGTAGTCTCGATAGTCGTAATTGTTGTCAACTTGTTGTAGTTTGCCTTGAATGGAAGGATGTGATAAGCCATCAACTGATAAAGAGGATTATCCGTCTTCTTCAACTGTTCTGCTGTGTTATCTTCATAGTTTGCGGGATAATTACCTCTGTCATACTTGCTGCAAGCATAGGCATAAAGACCACTGATGTCAGAAATATCATGTTTCTCCTTTAAGTCCGCATCAGTTACCATAAACACCGTGCTTCCATAAAGTTTAGCATCCGGCACCAGACAATAGTCCCACTGTGCACCAGAGTAAATACTCGTCGGCTTATATGAATCGTATACCTCATCCCACTTCCTGTCCTTATCTGCTTTCAAAGTGTCCAGAAGACCTGTTACATCGAATGCCTGATAGAAGAGCTTGAAACTCTCATTGTTCACTATCTTCTCACCGCTGGTACTTGGAGCCTCCAAGAGAGCATCTATCTCATGCACTACGCCATTCTCAACGGTGTCGTTACAGTTAAGATAGTTGATGGTGGCAAGACCATTAAGTTTAAGCGTATTGGTTATCACCTCACCTGCTGCATCATATACTTTTGCCACCTCATAAGTGATATACGACTTTAGGAGATTTGCCGTCTTAAGTTGATTGCCCGTCATATTGGCTATATCAGAAGTGTAGTATACGTTATCACTGATAAGGTGGAAACGCACAATGGTGTCACAAGCTGCAGGACTGAGGTCATTAACGCTAGTGAGTCCCTTCTTTAAGAGATACTTCTGCACAGCTGCATTCGTAGGAGCGAAACAGGTATATCTGCCCCATGAAGAAAGCACTTCTTCGAAATTGGCACTTGAAGAAGATTCTGCAGACCTCGCCTTCTTGATAATAGAATAGAAATCTGAGAACTGACTGTTCCCGTTCAAATAGGTGGCCATCATTGTGCCCTTCTTAATGCCAAGAGCATCATCTGGGATATCATCGCTGCACGAATTCAACACTGCAGCGGAAAAGAGCATCGTTACAGGTAACGCAACTGCCCATATATATTTTAGAACTTTCATCTTATTATACTCTTTTAAGGTTATTAGGCACATTAATCATCATCTTCTTCACCCTGATAATATGGATTCTGCGCGATAACAAGTCCGTTCGCATTCACCTTCTTCAACTCATTTTTGTTGTAAGGAAGGAACAAAGAGTTTTCATTGGGGAACAGATCGCTGGCACCTGCACCCTGAGCATATTTCTCACGAGTGGCGTTGCGGACTGTCTCATAGTCGTTATCGCGCACGGCAAAGCGTATAAGGTCGAACCATCGCTTACCTTCAAAGAGGAACTCACGCTGACGTTCGCCCAGAAGCAAAGTTTTCATCTTAACCGCACTTGATGTAAACATTGCTTTGTCCAGACTATGAGTACCGGCTTTTCTGGTCTCTGTTGGATTATCACTAATCTCAGAACGGCGATTCACAACCCAAATAAGATAAAATGCATCCTCAAGTTTGTTCTGCATAATGAGGGCTTCTGCCTTCATCAGCATCACATCGGTCAAACGATAGAATATCCAGTTACCCTTACGATCACCGGTTCCCCCCCATGTAAAGGTAGTTGAATATGGCATCTCTTGAGTTTTGCCACTCAAAAATGTAACGGTTGCAGCATTAAATTTACGAATTGGCAACGCACCACCGGAAGAAGCACTACTACTGCTCTGACCACGTTCAAAAGAAGCATAGTAACGAGTGTCGTACTTTGTCAGGAAGAACTTGTTCTTTGGATTTCCTGTGCTCGGATCCACTACATTATCATCAGCCTCGTTGCCCATCGTGCTTTCCGCGAACAAGAGTCCGTTGCCAAAGTTGCCGTAATCTTTCGAAGAATCAATACCATAGAATCTGCCGACTGCCTCATTAGACCAACCAGTGCCGTTTTCATCAGAAGTATAGTAATAGTTGAGTTCCATCAGACCTTCAAAACCGTTACCGCCTGAGGCACTGAAATTATACTCGTAGTCGTTCGAAATCCAAGCGTTGTTCGAACTCAAAGAAGAAGAAAAATATGTATAAAGAGGATAACCCTCTATCTTCTTGCCGGTAACTTCAGATGTCATGCTGGGAGCGTTTGTATCATCGGGATGCATAAAGAGTTTGGGCATGCCATAAGATCTGGTATATTGCTCCGAACTGTACTTCAGATTATCATACTCCTTCAACTTAGCCTTCAAAATTATGTCAGCATATTTAACTACATCATCATACCGACCACGCCATAGACAGAGGTCGCATAGGAGGGCATAGATAGCTCCTTGAGTGAAACGGTTGGAGTTATACATTGATGATGCAGGCATCTTGTATCCAGGCAATGCCTTGTATGCATAGTTCACATTTGCCTCCAGATCGGAAATCAATTCGTCAAGAATCTTATTGCGCGAAGTCACACCCAGATTCTTTACCTGATTCTCCGACTCAATCGGATCAAAGTAGAAAGGTACATTGTTGAACGCTCGCACCAGATAAAAATAGCACAGAGCCCTGATACCGCTACACTCAGCTACTATTGCCGAAGCCTCTGTATCAGAAAAGTCGGGGTCAATAGAAGCCACTTCGGCTGCCTTGCTGATAATGATATTACAACGGTTGATGACGTTGTAGAAATCTACCCAAGTGGTATAATAATTATCCGAACGCGGATTACGAGTCAACTCGTAAAGGTTCTTATCTGCCTTACCTTCCGAATTATTATTTGGTTCTCTAGAACCGTTTATCACATTATCGGACCGCACTTCGCCCCATACGATACAACGCGCAATGACGTTATATTCCTGCATTTTGGCATAACAGCCAAGTACCATCCCTTCCACATCGGACTTCTCATCCCAGAAGTTATCCTCCGTGATGATGTTTCTGGGTTCTATCTCCAAATAGTCTCCACAACTTGTCAGAGCCAAGGCGGAAACAATGGCGAGAACCATCACTTTATATGAATTTATTAAGTTTTTCATGTCTTGTTTCTCCTTTCAAGTTTAGAATCCAATTGTCACACCTAAGGTATAGCTCTTTGCACGAGGTGTCTGACCTTCTGTAACGGCAATACCGGACTGTCTGGTACCAAACTCCGGGTCGATACCGCTGTACTTCGTCAGACAGAACAGATTGTTGGCACTGACATAGAAGCTTAGAGCATTCAAACCATATTTTTTAATCTTCTTGGCATCAAAGCTGTAAGCGAGTTGCAAGTAGTTAAGACGTACGAAACTGGCATCTTCTACGAAACGGTCGCTTATCATGGTGTTGAAGTTGCTGTTACCGTTCATTGCACGAGGAATGCTCGTGAGGTCACCGTTCTTTCTCCAACGATAGTTCACAGCCTCGCTCTGGTTGTTGTTGCTCGTCATTGCCTCCATGTCCAGACGGTCGAGGTTGATGACATCCACCTTGAGACGGTAGTTGAAGTTAGCCATCAGCTTCCAACGGTCGTAATGCAGAGTGAAACCGAAACCACCGGTGAGCAAAGGAAGAGAACTGCCGAGATACTTCACGTCGAGTTCGTCGATGTTACCGTCATGGTTCAAGTCCTCGTAGATAGCATCACCACCATCAAACTTGTAGGCACCGGTATTGTTTGTCGTCTTATCATAAAAAGCACGCATGCGCTTGGGCGTACGTCCGTCGGCTTCGTACATCACATCACCGTTAGCATTTGTAGCCACGGGGAATGTGTAGCCGCGATTTACAGCCTCTGCCAGAGATGTCACTCCTGCCTCATAAAGCTTTCTCGGAAGAACATTCTTAAGATATGCATCCTTGACTGTAGGATCAGCATATTTTTCCGGATACTTTGCCAACTCACGCTCCACATTCTTAAGACTCTGGGCAGCAGCGTAAGTGTATTGGTATACACCCTTATAGGTAAAGCCGTAGATAGAGCCGAACGGATTGTCTATCTGAACGCGCTCAATAATGCTTCGGTTCTGGTGTCTGAGGTCAACGTTTCTTGCTTCCAAAGTAGCAGCATCCAGATAAGTGATGGTGCTTCGGTTGTTGGCAAAGTTGATATAGGCATCCATGTAGAACTTACCCTTCTTAAAGAGACGGTTACCGTTTACGTAGAACTCCCAACCGGTGTTCTTCATATCACCGACATTATGGTGAGACAATGTGTTATAACCGTTGGAAGAGGCAATACCCTTGGAAAGCAACATGTCGTTGGTCTTTTCCTGGTAGACATTCAAGTCGAAGGTAACCATATCATCGAAGAATCCGAGGTTCAAACCAATGTTCCACTTGATACGCTTCTCCCACTTCAAGGTAGTAAGCTTCACGCCATCGGGCGCATATGTGGGAATACTAAGATATGTCTTACCCTGAGAATAAGTATTCAGATAAAGGTAGTCTTTGCTGGGTGCATTACCGTTCAATGCCCAACCGCCGCGAATACCCAGCATGTTCATCTTTACCTTCTCACGAACCTTCTTCATAAAGGGCTCGTCAATAATGTTCCAACGACCGGATATTGCCGGGAAATAACCCCAACGGTTGTCCTCGCCGAAACGTGTCGTACCGTCAATACGAATCGTGAAGTCAACCATATAACGGCTTTTCCATGAATAGTGGGCAGAGAACAGCCAGAAAATCTGCCTCCATTCGCCGTATGTGCTGGACAAACTTGTAAGACGCGCACCTGCAGAAGGATTAGTGATACCCTCGGCAAGACGGTTGGCATTTGTGGCCTGAGTGCTGTTGTTACCCGTACCGAGTTCGAAACGTCCGAGGGCAGTCAAATAGTGGTCTTCATTCTCAAAATGAGGAGTGAAGGTCAGTGTGTGCTTCGTTGTAAATCCGAAACTCTTGGCACTTGTACTGAATGCAGAGTGGGTGTCCAGGAAGTTGGCCGTAGTGAGTTCACGGGGAATGTTCTCGTCAGCATAATCGTTGCTGATGTTCATATAGGCCTTACCTTCATAGTTCAACTGATGCTTGTCGGCATTTGTACCCAGGAGCTTGTACTTCAGGATAAGTTCCGGGGTAATCTTATAGTTGCTGGTTGTATAGCTTGCAAGATTCTGCTTAGCTATGGGGTTGTCATAACCGCGCTGATCCTTGAGCTTCTCACTCATGGCTGTGGTGTTGTCGTAGCCGGCGATAGAAATACCCTGACCTGCCTGGATGGCATAATAGTAGTCGCTTGTGGGCACTCCGTCTACCAGCTCACGATAGATGGCCATGTTAGGCATCTTCTTCTGTGCCAGACCCAATATACCTCCATAGATGTTACTCCTCTTGGTGTAGGTCATATCGAAGTTACTGGTCAGCGTGATACGGTCGTTGACATAGTAGTCAAGAGCCATACGGGTGGAGAAACGCTGCAAGCCCTGCTTGATGATAGAGCCGTTTTCGTTCTCAAAACCGCCGGAGAGACGGAATGTTGTCTTCTCGTCACCACCGCTCACAGCAATGTAGTGCTGCTGCTTGAAACCTACCTGTTTCACAGCATCCACCCAGTCGGTGTTGTTGTTGAACATGTAGCTTTCGGGGAACTCAGCATGGTCGACATAGTCGATTTCCTTGATGTGAGAGGCATCGTCAATCTGATTGGGGTTGAAGTAAGCCTCCTTCAACATCATGGTATACTGGTCTCCGTTCAAAAATTTCCATCCGGCAGGCTGGTGCGTGATAACTCCAGTGAAAGAGTAGCTCACTTTAGCAGGACCGCGACTACCACGCTTTGTGGTAATCTCGATGACACCGTTACCACCCTGACTACCCCAAACGGCTGCTGCTGCACCGTCCTTGAGCACCTTGATATCCTCGATATCCTGGGTGTTTACTTTCAGAAGGGCAGCATAGTCCTCATCGGTAGCATTGTTGGGGTCAAAGTTGGATAGGTCGGCATCCGACAGCACATTACCGTTAACAACGATAAGAGGCTGGCCGCTCACGTTGTCGGAGATAGAGCTGGCACCGCGCAGACGCATCTGAGAACCGGAACCCAGGTCACCGCTCACGTTCACGATATCCAGACCTGCGATACGACCCTGCAGAGCCTCGTCCACACTGGTGATACCCAGACCCTCGAACTCCTTGGAACTGATGCCCTGAGCAGCAAAGCTGACTTCTCGTTCGGGGATGGCTAGACCAGAGGTCTTCATCATCTTCTTGGCCTTAACCTCCACATCCTTAAGAGTGGTAGTATTGTCAGCCAGCATAATCTTGAAGACAGTCTTGTTAATAGGGAGGGTTTGAGGTTTGAAACCCACGTATGACACTTTCAGTTTATTCTTCTGGCTCTTGATTGCCAAAACGAAGTTACCGTTCATGTCGGTCACTGTAGCGCTCACGGTACGACCGGAAGCATCCACTTCTTGCACATTCACGCCCGGAAGCACGTCGAAGTCATCGCTCACCGTACCGGAGATGCGCTTGATCTGCGCACTGGCCATCATAGAGACCATTAGCAGACCCGTCAATAAGGTATATTTAAGTGTTTTCATAGTCTCTATTAGTTCTGAACAGGATCAGGCAATGTTACACCATAACGATCAAAATAAGCCTTCATTCTGTCATACTTATTCTGATTCCACGGATTCATCTCTGCAGGCAGGCTCAAATCCTTATTATCCTTTATCTGATGCAGCACCACATAACTTGAAGAATAAATCTGACCGAGTTTGAGTTCCTGACCTGCATCTGTTTTAGACTCAATGTAATAATTCTGGGTAGCCATAAGGTTGCACTTATCGGGATCCACTTCCACCATCTTGCCGGGAGCTCCCTTCGGATAAACCTTCAAACTGTTGTCACCGGCAACTTCTGCAACATGCAAGCCATAGAACAGGCTAGTCTCAAGGTTAACCAAACTGGTCTCGAATACACCTGTGGTATCCTTTTGACCTACATATACGCCATAGTCTTGTATATGGTACGCGAGATAACGATCAATTGCTAATTTGAGGGAATCTCTGATATTACTGAGATCCTTCAACTCGCTTTCGTTGATACCGGGAAAGTTACTTTTAACCTCGTTCTCATCTTTACCTATAGCAACAAGCCATGAACGGCGAGGTACCTCATATTTGTTTACCATTGCATCCAAAGCTGCCTTAGTGGGAGCATAGATGGTGTAGTTGTAAGGCTTTAGAAGGGTTATAGCATAATCGTTTTCATCCAGAATCTTATGGCTGGTATTGCCGTCATTCTTATCAAGATAATCTGTCCTATTGGCATTCAATTCCCAAAGCTTAAAGAACTCAGGGAACTCTGATTGAATAACCTTATAGGGAGAAAGCGTTGAGGGCAACAACACCTCTTCTATAGGAAGCGTAGCACCGTTAGCTTTAGCATCCGATGCCGCCGGGCTCTTTACGAAACGTCCATAGCGAACCTGATGACCGCCTGCATACCCGGCAGTAGCGACGTTGTTGCCATTACTCCAGTCCACCTTGATGGCAGCTCCAGACTTTGTCTTATAATAACTGTACTCAGACGTAAGCGGTTTGCCACCTTCTGGAACGCCAAAAACAGGACAAATGTGATTTTCTATAATATATTTCAGCAATTTGTACGCATTACTTCTATACCAAGTGTTAAGATTGTCAGTCTTTGCAAATGCCTCGTAGTTGGACATTCTGGAGAAGACACCTGTAGAAGTAACCGTACCTGTAGCATCATCGTAAACATAACCTTCAGGAACAGCATAAGGCAGATACTTGTCACCATCAAATTGATAGTCGTAGAGCACGGGGCCTGTTTCAGTACCGACACCGCCCGTACGAGTCATACTGGAAGGATCGATAACCTTCCTCATCGCCTTATCGTAGGGGCAGAAGAGGACATACTGGGTTCCATCGAAACTACCAAGATAAGACGCATAACCCGCAGAAGCACCGGGAATCTCCTTATCCTTTTGAATGAAATTGTAGAATACAGAGAAACCCTTATCTTCAATCTCATCTTTTTCTTTGTTGAGCAACATCGTAGAAGTTACATCTTTGTAAGCGGGAGGCACAATATTCATGGTCAAACCATAAATAACACCGTTACCACACACGAAACAGTCGCCAATCTTTGAAGTATCCAGACCCTTGATAGGAGACTGAGACGTATCCTTAATCTTATCAACATTACTGGGAAGATAACTCAGGAAGTTAGACTGCAAGCAGTTCTGCATCAGCTCTGCAACAATAGCATCAGGATAGAGATCCCAACTGGGAGTCTGCCCCTGAGCATATCTTTCCGTCAGGTCGCGACCCTCGTTAGTCAGGAAACTTGTCATATAAGTATCATTAGGTACGAGCATCAAGCCTGCATCCATCTGGTATGTATAAGATTGGCTGTAGAGGTAGTATAAGTTCCATGCCGGATCATAGGGCAAATATGAAGTTGCCACCTTGTCTTTATCATAGTTGGAGACAAGAGCACAATGCTTGGCATAGTCACCCGAATTGATAAAGCGAACTGTGTAGACAGAATCCTCTGAACCGATATTTTTCATCTGCACAGCATTACGATAAGGATAACTGAAGCGCTGCAACTGCTTGTAGAAAATGGAATAGTTGGGTTCGTAACTCAACTTCTCTACCATATTGGAAACAGGATAAGGCACTTCAACCAATTGATGAATATAACCGTTCTGGCAAGTGATATTTGAGTTGTCAGGATCGACGGCAACACCATTCACAACCGTCTGTGACGTGCTGGTTGCCACACCGTTGGAAAGTATACGGACATCATCTCCGGTGAAACCCTTGCTTATGGCAAACGACGGAGAGAAATGTACCATTGAAGGGAGGTCTGGATTACCGTTTGAAGTATAAAGGAAAGACGCTCCAGTAGGTATCGTATTGTCTTGCCCGTTAAGCACAGCCGGCATTGTTGTAATTGCATCCTTGTCGCGCACCTCAATCCACCAGTCGATATCTTTCACACCGGTAGCATTATCAAGCTTGAGGGGAGGATATTGAGCTTGAGCTATTTCATCCTTCATGTCAAGGTTGCTGATAGATGTTGTGCGGCGCATACAAGCATCTGCAGCATCCTCCACATTAACAGCAGAAGGATCACTTGCCAAGTTACCCAAAAGATCGAGGACATAGGCATTGTTGAGCATCATGCCCTTGAAAAGACGCCTAACCTTCAGTTCGTTGCCGGCGGCATTAAACGACTCTACGCTTGTGATGGTGTGCCAGGGGTTTACCTCAGGAAGAGTCTTGTTCTTCGCAAAAAAGCGCTCCCATGCAGCATCATCAGCCACGAAAAGCGTCTTAGAACCCGTCAGCGAAAGTATCTGCCGATAGTTGTCGTTGGCGACTGGTGAACTGTTGATGAGCGCCAACGTGGTTGTAAAGTTACCACGCGTCTCCAGCTCCTCGTAAATGCTCGTTCCCAGCCACTCAGGGGTGCCGACAAGGAGGTCATCGGAACAACCCGACAAACCAACCATCATGACAGCACCGCATAAACCACCCAAGAGGCGGGACAGTCGATGTTTAACGTTACTGTTTTTCATGTTGTTTTTTTGAGTATTTTTAGTATTTTTCGTTTGTTTTCACACACCATTCTGCCTTATTATAGGCGTAAATCGGCATAAAAGTAACACTTTTTTAGATTTTAGGACCTACCCTTTAAGGGTTTTTTGGTTAAAAGATGCCGAAAAGCATAAAATTGCACCAAAAATAGCAAAATTTTGGTAAAAAAGTGTGAAAAAACATCTTCACAACTCACAATTTTACCCTCAAAGTGTTCTCAGACTGTTCTCAGAGTAGCCTCAGACTGTTCACAGAGGCTTATTAATAACTTTCCTCGAGAGATGGGAAGTCGCAATTCTTCACATCTGTGATATAGCGACCGATAGCATCCGTCATAATGCTGTTGAGATCCGCATAACGACGCAGGAACTTGGGAGAGAATCCTTTGTTCATTCCCAGCATGTCGTGAATCACCAGAACCTGACCGTCTGCAGCACCGCCGCCAATGCCGATGACAGGAATACGCAACTCCTGACACACTCTCTGGGTCAATACGGCAGGAATCTTCTCCAGAACTATACCGAAACAGCCGGCTTCCTCAAGAGCATGAGCATCGGAAACAAGTTTTTCGGCCTCCGCTTCCTCACGAGCTCTCACAGCATAAGTGCCGAATTTGTTAATGCTCTGCGGCGTCAGCCCGAGATGACCCATCACAGGAATGCCGGCATCGAGAATACGCTTCACTGTGTCGAGAATCTCCACTCCGCCCTCCAACTTGAGGGCATCGCAATGCGTCTCCTTCATTATACGGATAGCATTGGTGACACCTTCCGTAGCATTCACCTGATAGGAACCGAAAGGCATATCACACACCACAAGAGCACGTTTCGTACCGCGAACCACACTCTTAGCGTGATAAATCATCTGTTCGAGGGAAACGGGCAAGGTGGTGAACGAACCTGCCATCACATTGGATGCGGAATCACCTACGAGAATAATATCCATACCGGCCTCGTCCACAATACGGGCCATCGAATAGTCATAAGCTGTCAGCATAGCAATCTTCTTGCCCTGCTGCTTCATTTCAATGAGGCGATGAGTGGTAACTTTGCGCGCATCGTCGACCAAATATCCTGCCATAACGATAATTTTTCGGCAAAGGTACGGGATTTTGGCAAACCCACAAAAAAAAACTCCCACATTTTTGCAATACAATCATTTTTTTGCTACCTTTGCAGCGAAATACCCGATGAATAACTCAACACTCTACATCTACAAAGCATCTGCCGGCAGCGGAAAGACATTCACGCTGACAGCAGAATACATCCGTCTGATGGTACAGCCGATGGGTGAACAGGAATACCAAGCGACACTTGCCGTCACATTCACCAACAAGGCCACAGGTGAGATGAAGGATCGCATCCTCACTTCACTCTACGGCATTGCCCACGGGACAGAGGATGCAGAAGGGATGTTGAAAGCTGTAATGAAACGCCTTGAGGAAACCGGCACACCGATGGGACGCGAAGCCGTCAGGGAAGGTTGCCGCAAGGCCCTCTCGGACATTCTGCACGACTACTCCCATTTCCGGGTGGAGACAATCGACAGTTTCTTCCAAAGCATCCTCAAGAATATGGCAAGAGAGCTCGGACTGAGCGCAAACCTGCAAGTGGAACTGAGCGACACAGAAGTGACAAGCCGGGCTGTGGACCGCATCATTGAGAACCTCGACAAGGAGAAAAACACGCGTGAAAACATCATGGGATTTCTTCACGACAGACTCGACAGCGGAGAGACTTGGAGGATAGCTGATGATGTAAAGAATTTTTCACGTCATATCTACGACCGCGAATTCCAAGAGAAAACACCCGAAGAGAAAGCCGCGATAGCCGACAGCAAGAGTATTGCACTTTTCAGAAAAGAGCTCCGCGAACGCAAGGTGGAACTTGAAGAAAAGATACAGCAACATATCACCTCACTGGAGAACGCCCTTGACACTTACGACCTGGAAGAGGCCTGCGGCAGTAAAATGTCAGCTCTGCGCACAGGAGTAAAGAAACTGAGCGAAGGCAAACAGCCCGACAGCAAGGCCTGGATGCAGTTTTTGGAAGACAGCAGCACACTGGCAAAAAAAGGCTACAAAGACAAGAGCGAAATACTTGATGAACTCTCAAGCCTTCAAGAGCATTTTCTAAAGATTTTACCAGATTTTTATGCCGCGCAAAGAGAGCTGCATACAATACATCTGATACAGAAAAATATCAGCCCTCTGAGTCTGCTGGACCGCGTAGACAGAGAAGTGAGGGAAATCAACGGTGAAAACGACCGTTTTGACCTCGCAAGGACCCCTCTTCTGCTGGCTGCACTCTTGGAGGGCACAGACGCTCCGTTTTACTTTGAAAAGATAGGTACGCGCCTCCACAACGTGATGATAGACGAGTTTCAGGACACAAGCACCTTGCAATGGCAGATATTCAAAACACTTCTCTTTGAAAATCAGGCTGCCGGAGGAAGCAATCTCATCGTAGGAGATATCAAACAGAGTATCTATCGCTGGAGAGGCGGCATGTGGAACCTGCTTCATGGACTCAGCCGCGAACTGGCCCAGTGGCACCCCAATGAAGTGACTCTGGAGAACAACTGGAGAAGCGGCCAGACAGTGGTGGAATTCAACAACGAATTCTTTCAGAAAGCTGCCGTCCGCATGGATCAGCTTGCCATAGACACCAGCATCAAACTGGCGGATATATACAAAGACGTTTGTCAAAAAATATCACAAAGAAAAGAAGGTCTTGGATACGTCTCCGTAAAGCTGTCAAACGAAGAGGATGCAGAAGAAAATGCGCTTCAGGAAATGATGTCGCAGATGCTTGAGATACACGCCGCCGGACTACCCTACGAGGAGATGGCAATACTCTGTCGCACGAAGAACGACATTGCACGCACAGTAGACTACTTCAACAACAACGCACCAGCCGAACTGCAGATTGTGAGCGACGAGGCATTCCTCCTCAAGAGCAGCACCACCATACGACTCATCATTGACGCTCTGCGTATACTGCTCGCTCCGGAAGAGAAGAATCCAATCCCCTATCGCAGCTTCATCAGATTATATAAGGAATCGCTCGAGCCCGGCACATTCTGTCCCGGCGACCTCTTCCTCCTGCCCACCGAAAAACTGCTGCCACGCACTCTGACAGACGAGAGAGAACAACTCGCCACAATGCCGCTCTACGAACTCATCGAGACACTATACCGAAGACTGCAACTGAACAGGATACCCCACGAAGAGGCCTATTGGTATGCCTTTCTCGACACCGTCAGAACCCACCTGCAGAACGAAAACGGAAGTCTCTCCGGATTCCTCGACCTCTGGGAAAGCAACTATCAAGAATTACCGATTCCATCGGGAAAAATCAATGGCGTGCGTATACTCACCATACACAAAGCAAAGGGGTTGGAATACCACAGTGTATTCATTCCTTTCTGCCAGTGGGACATAGAGAAAGACAAGGGTGATAATCTATGGTGCAGCACCGGCGAAGACTATTCATTTTACAACCGTCTTGGAGCAATGCCCGTGAATCTGGAGAAGAAAATGTCCATGAGTCTTTACGACAACCAGTACAGCAAAGAGCACCAGCAAAAGAGAGTAGACGCCCTGAACGAGATATACGTAGCCTTCACACGCGCATCGATGAATCTGTTCATCTGGAGCAAGACCGCCAAGAAAGCTCTATCTACGTACAACGTTTCCGAACTCCTTGTAGATGTCATTGCTGAAGGCGAGCGGAACTTTGAGGCAGAATACGGAGAACGTGTAACAGCTGTCCTCAGCAAAGGTACCACGAAAAGCAACAACAGGATGAATCCCGCACAAGCGGGCTATCCTGTCAGCGGAAAGAACTATGAGGCGCGGCTCCACTTCGTGCAATCGAATGAAAGCGAGCAGTTTGCAGAAGAAGCAAGCAACAAAATCGAAATCGGCAAACTATACCATTATATATTCTCACAGGTGAGAGACTCCAACGATATCAAGCGAGTACTCTCCGACGTGAAGCAACGGGGACTCGTGAGCAGTGAGGAAGACTTCCGCAAACTGCAGCACTATCTCGATGAAATAATGCAGGACAAACTGTGCCGGCAGTGGTTCGACCCCAAAAACGAAGTGTGGAACGAATGCGCCATACTGCTCCCGGGAAAAGACGGCGGCAAACGCTACCGCCCCGACAGAGTAATCCGGCAAGGGCAGCATATCACAGTGATAGACTATAAGTTCGGCCACTATCACCCCTCCTACCCCGAACAGGTAAAAAGCTACAAGAGATATATCTCAGGAATGTATCCCGATTGCATCGTGGACGGATATCTGTGGTTTGTGGACAGTAATAAAATAATAAAGGAATAATGAAGAGCTTTCTCAGACTTGTGGCGGAAAATCTGATGGCGAGATGGGGCGAAAACCTGTCGCGGGTCACTGTGGTGTTCCCCGGAAAGAGAGCCGGCCTGTTCCTTTCGCAGGAGTTGTCCGCCATCACCCCGCAACCCATGTGGGCTCCTCACTATATCAGTATCGACGAGCTCTTCATGCGCCTCTCCCACAACACTGTGGCAGACCCAATCACCAGTATCACAACACTATACGACATATATCAGAGTCTGTTGCCGGAAGAAAAACGAGGCGAAGAGACCATCGACCGATTCTGGGGATGGGGAGAAGTGCTGCTTTCCGACTTCGACGATATCGACAAGCATCTGGTAGATGCCGACAAACTGTTTCTCAACGCAAAGGAACTCAACGAACTCAACGACGAGACCTTTCTCAGCAAAGAGCAGTTCGATGCATTGAAGCAGTTCTTCACAGATTTCGACGAGAACCATCTCAGTAAGATAAAGGCTGCATTCAGGCTGTTGTGGGACAGAATGCCGGCGCTATACAGACGGCTCAAGGAGGAAATGCCCGAAAACACAGTGCCTTACAAAGGAGCTCTGATGCGTCAGGTGGCAGAAAATCCGGATATCACAAACCAGATTCCGCAGGAAATGACCTACGCCTTCGTGGGATTCAACATGATAAGCGAGTCGGAAGAGCAACTGATGAGAACTCTGCAGAAAAGGGGACAGGCCATCTTCTTCTGGGACTACGACCTGCTCTATATGGCCCCGAACTTCGAGGCGGGAGAATTCATCCGCAAGAATATGGAGAAAATCCCGAACCAACTGGACAGAAGCGAGTTCAACAACATCAAGACACACCCCGGATTCACCTTCGTGAGCGCTCCGACAGACAGCATACAGACCAGATACATTCCTGAATGGCTCTCCTCCCATCTCGACAAAAAAGAAGAGAACCGCACTGCGATTGTGCTTTGCGACGAGAACCTTCTGGAAACCGTACTTCACAGTATTCCAGACGAGAACGGTCCCCATGAGGTGAATATCACGATGGGATACAACATGGCGGGAACTCCCACATACAGCCTCATCGTGGCGCTGCTCGACCTCCAGACAGAAGGTGTGGACAGAAGACACAAGCGTTTCCGCAGCAAGATGCTCAAGTCTGTTGCTACACATCCATACATCCAGAAGATAGAAGAAAGCATCTGGAACAACATACTGCCGGAGGGCGACCAGGTGGCGCTTCTTGAGTACATCGACCGCATCCTCACCGAAGAAACACTCCTGGAGGCACTGCAGCAGCAACCGCTTGCCGCACTCCACAGGGAAACGCTTTTCCAGGCGCACGTCGTGATGCAAAAGTTCATCATGCTGCTCAGCGACAAAGAGCGCCCGCTCGTACTCAAAGAACTCACACTGAGACGATTGCTGCGACGCGCACTCGGCCGTATCAGCGTACCGTTCCATGGGGAACCGGCCACCGGACTGCAGGTGATGGGTGTGTTGGAAACACGCTGTCTGGACTTCAACAACATCCTGCTACTCAGCGTCGGAGAGGGATTCCTCCCGAAGAACGGAGTTGACACCAGTATCATACCCTACACTCTGCGCACGGGTTTCGGAATGACAACGATAGGACACCGGATGGCAACATTCGCCTATTACTTCTATCGCCTCATTCAGAGAGCCCGGCATGTCACCTGTATCTACAACGACTCCACGGCGGGAGTGCGACGCAACGAGATGAGCCGTTTCCTGCGCCAACTGCAAGCCGAAACAGATATACCTATAGAGTCACTGCGGCTGGAATCGGGACAGGAAACCACCACATACGCTCCACCCGTAATAGAGAAGACGCCGGACGTCATGGAGCGGCTCTGGGCTCGCTATCTCACTCCTGATGAGGATGGTAAGACGCCACTGCTCTCCCCTTCCGCCCTGAATGAATACCTGCGGTGCCCCTTGAGTTTCTTCCTCAGCCATGTGGCAGAAATCAGGGAACAGGATGACCTAGAGGACGGTATCGACGCGAGAGTGATGGGTAACATATTTCACGAGGCTGCTCACAAGATGTACGAAGAACTCATCGGCAGAAGCGGCGGCAACAAAACCATATCACAGGACCAGATATCACTCCTTCTTGCAGACCACGGAAGACGCATCCAGCCATATATCGACGAAGCGTTCCAGAAGGAAGGCGGCGTAAGCGATTTCCAGGGAGAAAACATCATACTGAGAGCCGTTGTGGAACGTTTTCTGCTCAACCTCCTGCGATACGACAGAGCCCTCGCACCGTTCACCATCCTAAAGATGGAGAAATCGTTTTGTTTCAGCCTGAAAGTCAACAGAAACGGAGAGCCCGTCACAATTCGCACCGGCGGCATCATCGACCGCTTAGATATGCTGAAAGACGGCACCGTAAGAGTTGTCGACTACAAAACCGGAGGCCATCTGGACAAAGATGTGACAATGGACAAGATTTTCCAGAAAGGCGACCATGCCGGCTACTATCTCCAGACCCTGCTCTACTCGCTGGCATACATAAAAAAGGCAGCAGAAAGGCACGAAGCGGTACTGCCGGTGAAGCCCCTGCTGTTTTATCCAGCCAAGGCTGCGACGGACGATTACGACCCCACTCTCATACTCAACGGCGCACCGTTGACGGACCTGCATGAGGGCTCTCTCATAAGCGATTACGAGGAGCGCCTGCAGAATCTCGTCGAGGAGGTGTTTAATGAGAGTATTCCGTTCCAGAAAACGGACAACTCACCTTGCAAAATGTGTCCCTACAGAACAATTTGTCTGTCATAAGACAGAAAAAAGCACTTTTTGGCAGTCCTTTTCGATATTTTGTTGTAACTTTGCACGCGTTTTAGGTCAATATGGCTTCAATCCATATACCAAAACCCAACAAAAAACAAAAAAGACTACAAATAGATGCTTACACTCAAATTGATTAACGAACAGACGGAGCGCGTCATTCGCGGACTCGAAAAGAAACGCTTCGCAGGAGCCAAAGAGGCCATCGAAGAAGTGATGGCAATCGATAAGAAACGACGCGAGGCACAAACTGCCCTCGACCAGAATCTCTCACAGACCAAGAAACTGGCTGCCGAAATCGGCGGACTGATGAAACAGGGCAAGAAGGACGAGGCAGAAAACATCAAACAGCAGGTAAGCGAGCTCAAAGTGGCCGGCGAGGCCCTCAAGAGCCAGATGGAAGAGGCCGAGAAGCTCCTCAACCAAAAACTTTGCCAGATACCCAACATCCCCTACGACGAAGTGCCGGAAGGAGCCGGTGCAGAGGACAACTGGGTGGTAAAGTCCAACCTGAAGGAGTGCGTCATCGGTGAGGACACCGTGGGCAACTGGACAGCAAATCCCATTGTGGAGAGCGCACGTTTGCCCCATTGGGAACTCGCCAAGAAATACAATCTCATTGATTTCGACCTCGGTGTGAAGATAAGCGGTGCCGGTTTCCCTGTGTATCGCGGCAAGGGAGCACAGCTACAGCGCGCTCTCATCAATTTCTTCCTCGACGAGGCACGCAAGGCCGGTTACGAGGAAATCATGCCTCCCACGGTGGTGAATGCAGCTTCCGGCTACGGCACAGGACAGTTGCCCGACAAGGAAGGTCAGATGTACCACTGCGAGGTGGACGACCTCTACCTCATCCCCACCGCAGAGGTGCCCGTGACGAACATCTACCGCGATGTCATCCTCGACGAGAAGGACCTTCCCATCAAGAACTGCGCCTACACCCAGTGTTTCCGTCGCGAAGCCGGTTCTTACGGTAAGGATGTGCGCGGCCTGAACCGCCTGCACGAATTCTCCAAGATAGAGATTGTGCGCATCGATACGCCGGAGCACTCTGCCGAGAGTCACAAGGAGATGCTGGCACACGTGGAGGGACTGCTGCAGAAGCTGGAACTCCCCTATCGCATCCTGCGTCTCTGCGGCGGCGACCAGAGTTTCACCAGTGCCATCTGCTACGACTTCGAGGTGTACAGCGAGGCACAGAAGCGCTGGCTTGAGGTAAGTTCTGTATCCAATTTCGACACATATCAGGCCAACCGCCTCAAGTGCCGTTTCCGCAATGCCGAGAAGAAGACGGAGCTCTGCCATACCCTCAACGGTTCGGCACTGGCTCTGCCCCGCATCGTGGCATCAATCCTTGAGAACAACCAGACTGAGGAAGGCATCCGCGTTCCGAATGCACTTGTACCCTACATGGGTTGTGAGATAATCAACTGACAGACAACAAACATTAAGGTAAAAAGCATATTTCACTCATGAACAAGATTGTCAAGAAATTCCAATTCAGCGAGAAAGTCTTCCGTCTCGACGTGGAGGCTCCTCTTATCGCCAAAGCACGCAAAGCCGGTCACTTCGTGATTGTGCGCGTAGACGAGAAAGGCGAACGTGTACCCTTGACCATTGCAGGCAGCGACACGGAGAAAGGCACCATCACATTGGTTATCCAGACAGTAGGTGCTTCCACCACCAAACTCTGTTCTCTCAACGAAGGCGACTACATTGCCGACGTTGTAGGTCCCCTGGGACGTGCCACACACATTGAGAATTACGGCACTGTGCTCTGCGCCGGCGGCGGTGTCGGCACAGCTCCCATGCTGCCCATCATCCAGGCCCTCAAGGCTGCCGGCAACAAGGTGATTTCCGTCATTGCCGGACGCTCCAAGGAACTCATCATTCTGGAAGACGAGGTACGTGCCTCATCCGACGAAGTCATCATCATGACCGACGACGGCAGCTACGGCAACAAGGGCGTTGTCACTGTCGGCATGGAGGAAGTTATCCAGCGCGAGAAGGTGGACAAGTGCTTCGCCATCGGTCCCGCTATCATGATGAAGTTCTGCTGTCTGCTGACACAGAAATACAACATCCCCACCGACGTATCGCTCAACACCATCATGGTGGACGGTACCGGTATGTGCGGTGCCTGCCGTGTCTCTGTAGGCGGCAAGATGAAATTCGTGTGCGTAGACGGTCCCGAGTTCGACGGTCATCAGGTGGACTTCAACGAGATGCTGCGACGCGGCGGTGCCTTCAAGGCAGAAGAGGCCGAGGCTATGGCTCTGTACGAGGCTGCTTTGAACGGTTCAAACGCATGCTGCTGCTCCGGCAAGAAAGAGCAGAAGAAGGAGACTTATTCCGCTGAGAATATGGACACCACGACACCCGTTGCCGAGCTCATCGATCGCAACGCCCCCTACCGTGAGGAGTTGCGCAAATCCATGAAGGCAAAGGAGCGCACCGCTATCGAGCGCTGCAAGATGCCCGAACTGGATCCTGTCTACCGTGCCACAACACGTGTGGAGGAGGTAAACACCGGTCTCTCCGTGGAGCAGGCCATGACGGAAGCAAAGCGCTGTCTCGACTGTGCCAACCCCACTTGTATGCAGGGCTGTCCCGTGAGCATCAATATCCCATCGTTCATCAAGAACATCGAGAGAGGCGAATTCCTCAACGCCGCCCGCATCCTGAAGTCTACATCCGCACTCCCCGCTGTCTGCGGTCGTGTCTGCCCTCAGGAGAAGCAGTGCGAGAGCATGTGTATCCACCTCAAGATGAAGGAGCCCGCTGTGGCTATCGGTAATCTGGAGCGCTTCGCTGCCGACTTCGAGCGCGAAAGCGGTAAGATGGCACTGCCCGAAGTGGCACCCAAGAACGGTAAGAAGATTGCCGTCATCGGTTCCGGTCCTTCCGGTCTCTCATTCGCCGGCGACATGGCAAAGGCCGGATACGACGTCACCGTCTTCGAGGCACTGCACGAAATCGGCGGTGTGCTGAAATACGGTATTCCCGAGTTCCGTCTTCCCAACGCCATCGTCGACGTGGAGATTGAGAACCTGAGACAGATCGGTGTCAACTTCGTGAAGGACTGCGTAGTTGGTAAGACCATCACAGTTCAGGATTTGGAGAACGAAGGCTATCAAGGCATCTTCGTCGGTTCCGGTGCCGGTCTGCCCAACTTCATGAACATCCCCGGTGAGAACTCCAACGGCATCATGTCGTCCAACGAGTACCTCACACGTGTCAACCTCATGGACGCTTCCAACCCCGAATACGCAACGCCCGTCAAGAAGGCCAAGAACGTGATGGTAGTCGGCGGCGGCAACACCGCTATGGACTCCTGCCGCACGGCAAAGCGTCTCGGCGCAGAGCGTGTGTTCATCGCATACCGTCGTTCCGAGGAGGAGATGCCTGCCCGTCTGGAGGAGGTGAAGCACGCCAAGGAGGAGGGTATCGAATTCCTCACGCTCCACAACCCCATTGAATATCATGCTGATGACAAGGGTAATGTCACTGAGGTGGTACTGCAGAAGATGGAACTGGGCGAGCCCGACGCATCCGGTCGCCGCTCTCCTGTTGCCATTCCCGGAGCCACTGAGACCATTGCCATCGACCAGGCCATCGTGGCTGTCGGTGTGAGCCCCAACCCCATCGTTCCCACGTCTATCAACGGTCTGGAACTCGGACGCAAGAACACCATCGTGGTGAACGAAGGCATGCAGACCAACATCCCCACCATCTTTGCCGGCGGTGATATCGTGCGCGGCGGCGCTACGGTGATCCTGGCAATGGGCGACGGACGTCGCGCTGCAAAGGCCATGGACGAGTATCTTAGCAACAAGTAAGAATACAGCACATGAAAAAGATTGTCTGTCTGACACTTATCGCCCTTCTCTCGCTGAGCATGAACGCTCAGCGGAGAAAGGCGAAAAAGAAGAAGCCCACGCCTGAGGAACTGGCCGAACAGGCTCGTGAGGAGAAACTGAAACTGGCACGCCTCTCCACAGCGCAAATCACCTTTGTGGATTCTCTGGTGGTACCTTTCGACGAACTCTTCCAGCATCTCAATCAGGCAGCCAACGAGACGGGTACCGTCTCCACCGACGGTTTCGTGTCGCAGCTGGGCAACAGACACATCCTCTCCCAGCGCGCTGCAGACGGTCGCCTGCGTCTTTTCGAGCACGACCTCATCGGCAGCGATTGGACTGCGGAAGCCCAACTCAAGGGTTTGCCCGACAACGACCTGCAACAGCGCTTCCCCTTCATGC
Source organism: Bacteroidaceae bacterium (assembly GCA_017958545.1). Lineage (GTDB taxonomy): Bacteria > Bacteroidota > Bacteroidia > Bacteroidales > Bacteroidaceae > Physcousia. Next base: position 28,250 of record JAGDCM010000055.1, read on the forward strand.
TCTCCGACGGCATCACACTCTACTATGCCGCTGAGAATGAGAACGGACTGGGCGGACTGGACATCTACATGACACGCTACGATGCCGACGGAGGTCGCTATCTCACTCCCGAGAATATCGGCATGCCGTTCAATTCGGAGGCCAACGACTACCTCTACATCATAGACGATTTCAACCAGTTGGGCACCTTCGTCACCGACCGCGGACAAGACTCCGGCATGGTGTGCATCTACACCTTCATACCGCCTGTTTCACGCACCACCTACAACGTGGATGAAATCGGTGAGGAGCGCATCAACAGTCTGTCGCGCATCAACAGCATCCGCGACACGTGGACAGACCAGAATGCCGTGGCAGAGGCATTGAAGCGCGAGCAGAGCCTTCAGGAAGGCGAGAAACAGGCCTATAAGAAGGATTTCGAGTTCGTCGTGAACGACCGTCTCACCTACACCACCCTCTCCCACTTCAAGGATGCCAACGCCCGCAAGATGGCAGAGCAGTGGCTCAAGAAGAAAGAGACCCTGGCCACCGACTCGAAGATACTTGCCTCCATGCGCGAGCAATATGCCAAGGCCACCGCATCGGAAAAGAACCGTCTTGCCACGCGCCTCCTCGCCCTCGAGGCTGATGTGGAGCAGGCTGTCTCCGACCTCCACTCCCTGGAGACGAAAATCAGGGCCGCACTGCTTGATAGATAAACATCTTCCCGCCATGAAATACGCACCTTCCGAATTGATAATCAACGAGGACGGAAGCATCTTCCACCTCCATCTGCGCCCCGAGCAACTGGCCGACCGCATCATCCTTGTGGGCGATCCCGGTCGCGTTGCCACTGTGGCTGCCCACTTCGACAGTATCGAGTGCGAGGTGCAGTCGCGCGAGTTCCACAGCATCACCGGCACCTTTGAGGGCAAACGCATCACAGTGCTAAGCACCGGCATCGGTTGCGACAACATCGACATCGTTGTCAACGAACTGGATGCCCTCGCCAATATCAATTTCAGCACGCGGGAAGACAATCCCTCTCTGCGCAGTCTCACCATCGTGCGCATCGGCACCTGCGGCGGCCTCCAGCCCGAGACACCGCTCGGCACGTTCATCGCTTCGGTAAAGAGCATCGGTTTCGACGGACTGCTCAACTACTACGCCGACCGCGACCGTGTGTGCGACCTCGCTCTGGAGAAGGCGTTCACCGCCCACATGAACTGGAGCCCGCAGAAGGGAGCTCCGTATGTCGCTGTGGCAGATGCCGAACTCATAGAGCGCATAGCAGCCGACGACATGGTGCGCGGCATCACATGTGCCTGCGGCGGTTTCTACGGTCCGCAGGGACGCCAGATACGTCTGCGCATCCAGGACCCGGAGCAGAACGCCAAGATAGAGTCGTTCGGCTACGCCGGTCTTAAGATATGCAACTTCGAGATGGAGTCGTCCGCTCTTGCCGGTCTCTCCGCCATCCTCGGCCACAAAGCAATGACATGCTGTATGGTGGTAGCCAACCGCTATGCAAAGGAAGCGAACACCGGTTACAAGACGCAAATCGACGATCTCATAACACTTGTTCTCGAGCGTATATGACACCCGTACCGGAAACAATCTGCGCCATTGCCACCGCCCCGGGTGGCGCATTAGGAATAATAAGAATCTCGGGAGAGAATTCTCTTGAAATTCTTTCACGCATATTCTCAAAAGACCTCACAAAAGTAAAGCCCAACACCATCCACTACGGGCACATCATTGACAAAACCTCAAACCTCAAACCTCAAACCTCAAACCTCATCGACGAGGTGTTGGTCTCCGTATTCCGTGCTCCACACAGCTATACCGGCGAAGATTCTGTCGAAATATCCTGTCACGGTTCGCGCTACATCCTGCAACGTGTGCTGGACGCTCTCTGCGCAGCAGGAGCACGTCTTGCCCAGCCGGGAGAATTCACCAAGCGTGCCTTTATGAACGGCAAGATGGACCTCTCGCAGGCAGAAGCCGTGGCCGACCTCATTGCCTCCGAGAACGCATCGCAGCACCGTCTGGCTCTGTCGCAACTGCGCGGTGGTATTGCCACGCGGCTGCACGAATTGCGCGACCAGTTGCTCCATCTCACATCGCTCATGGAACTTGAGCTCGACTTCTCCGACCAGGATGTGGAGTTTGCCGACCGCACGGAGCTCTTCTCGCTCATCGACGCTCTCGACAAGCATATCTCACTTCTCATCAGCTCTTTCCGCGAGGGCAATGCCATCAAGGAGGGCGTTCCCGTGGCCATCCTCGGTGCGCCGAACGTGGGCAAGAGCACACTGCTCAACGCACTGCTCGGTGACGACCGTGCCATTGTTTCCGACATACAGGGCACCACGCGCGACACCGTGGAGGACACCGTCACCATAGGAGGCCGCCTCTTCCGCTTCATCGACACTGCCGGCTTGCGCCACACCAGCGACACGGTGGAGCAGATGGGTATCGAGCGTTCGCTGCGCGCCGCAGAGCGTGCCCGTATCATACTCCTTGTCACGGAACCCGGTGTGCCCTACCCTGACTTCACCCCGCGCGCCGACCAGTGTGTCATCCGCATCCTCAACAAGAGCAAACATTTTCAGGCCATCAACGGACTCGGCATCGATGCCCTCAAGGAGCAGCTGCTGCAAACCACCGGCGATGAGCAGTCATCCACCGTCATCTCCAATGCACGTCACAAGGCGGCACTTTCCCATGCGCTCGACGACCTGCGTCGCGCCACCGACGCCCTGCATCAGGGCATTTCCACCGACCTCGTCAGCGAAGACCTCCGCCTGTGCCTCCAGCATCTGGGTGAAATCACCGGCGGCACCATCACCTCCGACGAA
>JAGDCM010000056.1 GCA_017958545.1 Bacteroidaceae bacterium
CCTGTGTGCTCCCCAGAGCGGTGCCTGTTGTGGAGGCTATGGCAGCAATGACAATAATCGATAATATATTACAGAACAAGATATGGCAGAATTGAGCGAACAGGAAATAGTGCGTAGGAATAATTTGCAGCAGATGCGTGATTTGGGTATCGACCCGTATCCCGCAGCTGAGTATCCTACGAATGCTTTCAGTACGGAAATCAAGGAAAACTTTGAGGAAGGCAAGGAGGTCTGCATCGCAGGCCGTATGATGTCGCGCCGTGTGATGGGCAAGGCATCGTTTATTGAACTGATGGACTCGAAGGGTCGCATTCAGGTGTATGTGACGCGCGATGCTCTCGCCGACGAACAGGCAGAGGACGAGGAGAAGAAGAATATCTTCTACAACCGCGTCTTCAAGAAACTGCTCGACCTGGGCGACTTCATCGGAGTGAAGGGATATGAGTTCCGCACCCAGACGGGTGAGATAAGTGTGCATTGCACGGAACTCACGGTGCTGGCCAAGAGCCTGCGTCCACTGCCTGTAGTGAAGACCGATGCCGACGGCAAGGTGTACGACTCCTTCGACGACCCCGAATTGCGTTTCCGTCAGCGCTATGTGGATCTCATCGTCAATGCCGGGGTGAAGGAGACTTTCCTCAAGCGTACGAAGGTGATAAAGACTCTGCGTGAATGTCTCGACGAGGCAGGCTACACTGAGGTGGAGACTCCCATCCTGCAGAGCATTCCCGGAGGTGCATCGGCCCGTCCGTTCATCACTCATCACAATACTCTCGATATAGACCTCTACTGTCGCATCGCCACGGAACTGTATCTCAAGCGTCTCATCGTGGGCGGTTTTGAGGGTGTGTACGAGATTGGCAAGAATTTCCGCAACGAGGGTATGGACAAGAACCACAACCCGGAGTTTACCTGCATGGAGCTCTATGTGCAGTACAAGGACTACAATTGGATGATGTCGTTTACGGAAAAGGTGCTGGAGCGCATCTGCGTGGCTGTGAACGGAAAACCTGAAACAGAGATCGACGGCAAGGTGATATCGTTCAAGGCTCCTTTCCGCCGTCTGCCCATTCTGGAAGCTATCAAGGAGAAGACGGGTTACGACCTGGAGGGTCTCTCCGAGGACGAACTGCGCGAGGTGGCCAAGAAGTGCGGAGTGGAAGTGGACAAGTCGATGGGACGCGGCAAACTGATTGACGAGATATTCGGCGAGACCTGCGAGGGTACTTTCATTCAGCCCACATTCATTACCGATTATCCCGTGGAGATGTCGCCGCTCACCAAGATGCACCGTTCCAAGCCCGGACTTACGGAGCGTTTCGAACTGATGGTCAACGGCAAGGAGCTGGCCAATGCCTATTCCGAACTCAACGATCCCATCGACCAGGAAGAACGTTTCAAGGAGCAGATGCGACTGGCCGACAAGGGCGACGACGAGGCGATGATTATCGACCAGGATTTCCTGCGTGCCCTGCAGTACGGTATGCCTCCTACATCCGGTATCGGTATCGGTATCGACCGTCTGGTGATGCTGATGACGGGCAAGCCTTATATTCAGGAAGTGCTCTTCTTCCCCCAGATGAAACCCGAAGTGAAATAAGAAAAAAGAATTATATCCTTAATTCCGAACGCTGAAGATGATAGGTAAGATAGCCGTATTGGGTGGCGGTTCATGGGCCACAGCGATTGCCAAGATACTCTTGGAGAAGAACGACCACATATGGTGGTATCTTCGTCGTGACGACCGCATTGAGGACTTCAAGCGCCTCGGCCACAATCCCGCCTACCTCACAAGTGTTCATTTCGACACGAACCGTATCACGTTCTCCTCAGACATCAATGCCATTGTGGAGGCTTGCGACACGTTGGTGTTCGTCACTCCGTCGCCCTATCTCAAGGGTCATCTCAAGAAACTGAAGGTAAGGCTCCGCGACAAGTTCCTCGTGACGGCCATCAAGGGTATTGTGCCCGACGAGAATCTTATCTGTTCGGAGTATTTCCACCAGATATACAATGTGCCCGACGAGCAGTTGGCCGTGATAGGCGGTCCGTCGCATGCCGAGGAGGTGGCGCTGGGACGTCTCACGTATCTCACTGTGGGATGCGCCGACGAGGAGCGCGCACAGGAGTTTGCTGATGTGATATCATCGGATTATGTGCTCACGAAGACCTCTCAGGATGTGGTGGGAATAGAATACGCCAGCGTGCTCAAGAACGTGTATGCCATTGCGGCCGGGATATGTCACGGACTGAAGTTCGGTGATAATTTCCAGGCGGTGCTCATGTCTAACGCGGCGCAGGAGATGAAGCGTTTCCTTTCCACCGTGCATCCTCTCGAGCGCGATATCTTCGACAGCGTGTATGCCGGCGACCTGCTGGTGACGGGCTATTCCAACTTCTCGCGCAACCGTGTGTTCGGTACGATGATCGGCACGGGCTATTCCGTGAAGTCGGCGCAGCTGGAAATGGAGATGATTGCGGAGGGATATTTCGGCACGAAGTGTATGAAGGAGCTCAATCAGGGGCTCCACGTCAATATGCCCATTCTGGATGCCGTATATAACATCCTCTACGAACGCATTTCTCCCAACATCGAGATAAAACTCCTCAGCGAGTCATTCAGATAATCCAAACAAGAATAAAAACAATAATATTATGCTTAAACTTGACCTTTCCAAAGCCACCCAGTTTCTGGGTGCTGATGAGATGAAGAAGTTCGAGGCTCCTGTGGCTGAGGCTCAGAAGGCTCTCGAAGAGTGCACCTGTGAGGGTAACGATTTTTTGGGATGGATGCATCTTCCTTCCGGCATCACCCCCGAGTTCATCGCTGAAATCAATGCTACGGCAAAGACTCTCCAGCAGGAGTGCGACGCCGTCGTCGTTGCCGGTATCGGCGGCAGCTATCTGGGTGCCCGCATGGTGATCGACGCTCTGTCCAATTCCTTCGGCTGGTTGCAGAAGTCCGACTGTCCCCGCATCCTCTTTGCAGGCAACAACATCGGTGAGGACTATCTCAGCGAACTCATTGCTTACCTGAAGACCGTACGTTTCGGCATCATCAATATCTCCAAGAGCGGTACCACCACAGAGACGGCTATCACTTTCCGCCTCCTGAAGACCATGTGTGAGCAGCAGCGCGGCAAGGATGTGGCCAAGAAGGTGATTGTGGCTGTGACGGATGCCAAGAGGGGTGCTGCCCGCACAACGGCCGACAAGGAAGGTTACAAGTCGTTCATCATTCCCGACAATGTGGGCGGCCGTTTCTCCGTGCTCACTCCCGTTGGTCTGCTGCCCATCGCTGTGGCCGGTTTCGACATCGCACAGATTGTCAAGGGTGCACAGGATATGGAGAAGACCTGCAGCATCTCCACTCCCTACGCAGAGAATCCCGCCGCACAGTACGCTGCCTGCCGCAACGCTCTCTATGCTGCCGGTAAGAAGATTGAGATTCTGGCCAACTACCAGCCCAAGCTCCACAATCTGGGCGAGTGGTGGAAGCAACTCTACGGCGAGAGCGAGGGTAAGGACGGAAAGGGTATCTTCCCTGCTTCTGTCGACCTAACCACCGACCTTCACTCCATGGGTCAGTGGATTCAGGATGGTGAGCGCACCATCTTCGAGACCGTGGTTTCTGTGGCAGCTCCCAACAGCAAG
>JAGDCM010000057.1 GCA_017958545.1 Bacteroidaceae bacterium
GCGCGGCGCACCTCTATCTTGACGCTGTCTTCGCAGGTCTCGCTCCTGCCGTCGACAGAAAGCAGGAAATGATGGTCGCGACTCTCGACGGAAAGCGTCACAGTGGCTGTGCCGTGAAGCATGAGAGGACGGGCCGTGAGACTGTGGGGAGCCACCGGTACGAGACCGATGATGTCGCTGCCGGGAGTGATGACAGGACCGCCCACGGAGAGAGCGTAGCCCGTGGAACCGGTGGGCGTGTTGATGATGAGACCGTCGGCCTGATAGGTGGTGAGATACTCGCCGTTGATGTCCACACGCACACTAATCATCGAGGCGTTGTCAACCTTCAGGACAGCCAGTTCGTTGAGTGCAAAGGGATAACCCTTCACGCCGCCCGACACCTCGAGTACGGAACGCTCCTCGGTGTTCATTGCATCGTTGAATATCTGCTCCACGGCAAGGGGTATCTCATCCGCACTGTAGTCGGCAAGGAAACCCAGATGACCGAGATTGATACCGAGGATGGGTATGTTGCGGCTGCCCACGCGGCGCGCCGTCTCAAGGAACGTGCCGTCGCCGCCCATCGAGATGGCCACATCGGCATCGAAGGCATCGCCCTCGATGAGACCCTCGCAGGGCACGTCGATACGTATTTTCTTCGTGAGGAAACTGTGAAAAGCACTATCGATGAAGACATGTGCCTTGCGCTCTTCAAGCAGAGCAAGGAGTTTCTTCACAGAAGTGGACTTCTTTGACTGATATACATTGCCAAATAAGGCGATTCGGGGTCTTTTCATATATAAAATACGCTCTTTTCACCAACAAAGTTATAAAAACTTATCATTTCGTCCGCACATTTCTCTATTTTTTTTTAATTTTGCGTAAGAAAATGAGTCCTGCAACAACCATACAGACACTCCGTTGGTTCGTGAGAACCAGTCGCGGCATACGCATGCGCTCCATTGTGAACACACTCACGGGCGTGCTGGGCGTGGGTCTCGATCTCGCCTTCATCTGGGCCACAAAACTGTGCATCGACGCTGCCACGCACCAGACGGACAGAAGCCTGCTGACGGGTGCGATTATACTCATTTCCGTGATGCTGGCATCGATAGCGCTGTCGTTTGCACGCAGCTGGATATCCGCCACACTGGGAGTGAAGAGTACGAACAGGATACAGTTGCGCATGTTCCAGACGATACTGGGCAGTGTGTGGCTGGGACGCGAGCAGCAGCATTCGGGCGACACGATGAACAGGCTCGACCGCGATGTGCGCGACGTGACATCCACCATATCGAACACGCTGCCGCAGTTCATCATAGTGTGCTGCAGACTGCTGGGAGCCTTCTGTTTCCTCTGTATCTACGATGTGAGGCTGGCTGTGGTGCTGGTGTGCATCAGTCCCCTCTTCGGCCTGCTCTCGCGCCTCTATGTCCATCGTATGCGCTCCATCACACGCGACATACGCAAGACGGACAGCGAGATACAGAGTATCATGCAGGAGAGCATACAGAACCGTGTGATGCTCAAGACGATGGAGCAGGAAGACGACATGGTGGAGAAGCTGGACATGACACAGCAGTCGCTGCGCGAACAGATACGCTACAAGACACGCTTCTCGTCCGTGTCGAACGCCCTGATAAGTCTGGGATTCGGCACCGGCTATATGGTGGCGTTCCTGTGGGGTGCATGGCAGCTGGACAAAGGCCTCATCACCTACGGTATGATGCTGGCATTCATACAGCTCGTGGGACAGATACAAGGGCCCTTCCGTGAAATGACACGCTTCATTCCGGCACTCATCTCATCACTCACCGCGGGAGAGCGTCTCATGGAAATAGAGAAACTGCCGCAGGAGGAACAGGGAGAGGCCATACGGTTCAGTAACGGCTGCGGTATACGTTTCAACGATGTGTCGTATGCCTACGACGAGGACTACCGTATGATACTGCGTCATCTCACCTACGACTTCCAGCCGGGAAGCATCACTGCCGTGCTGGGCGAGACGGGTGCGGGCAAGACAACACTCATACGCCTCATTTTGGCACTGCTGCCGCCCACCAAGGGACGCTTGGAATTCTACGAGGGAGATGTTAGCGTGAAAGCCTCGCCGCGCACACGCTGCAATCTCGTCTACGTGCCGCAAGGCAATTCGCTCCTCTCGGGCAGTGTGCGCACCAATCTGATGCTGGGCAATCCCGACGCCACGGAGGATGAGATGTGGGAGGCTCTGCGACTGGCAGAAGCAGCCTTCGTGAGCGAAAGTCCCGAGGGACTGGACACACCGTGCGGAGAAGGCGGACAGGGACTCAGCGAAGGACAGGCACAGCGCATCGCCATAGCACGCGCTCTGCTGCGCAAGGGATGTATCCTGCTGCTGGACGAAGCCACATCAGCTCTCGACGAAGACACAGAGAAGCGACTAATATCCAATCTGATGTCGCACAACCAAAACGGTGATACAGAGAAGGCGGCGCGCTACACCGTGATATGCGTAACACACCGCCTGTCAATCACTTCATACTGCACGCAGATGCTTCGTCTGACGCGACAGTAAAAGGAACTTTCTTTTAGCCCCCTACTCTATCTCCCACTCGAAGAGACCGGACGACTTGCTCTCCGGGAGCACCACCTCCAGACGCACGGCATCTGCATCGACGGGTGTGAAGCGCACCGTGTTGAGCGCACCGCGGCGCACACCGTAGTCGGCAGCGGAGGCATCGACAGCCTGCCACTCGCCACCGTTCTGACGATAGAGAATACGCCACGAAGCCGGAACGGCACATCCGCCCCAAGGCTGGTCGTCGTACCAGTAGACGGAGGCACTGCTTATCTTCGTGCGAGACGGGAGGTCGTATTGCAACCACTCCGTAGTAGCCTGTTTAGGCCACCAATGGTAGTAAGGCACTGACTTGTCCTCCGCATTTTTAGGCAGAAGACGGTCGTTGACGGAACCGAGAGCCGGAGTGGTGACACTGGCAGTAAGGCGGCTCTTTGATGCCAGCGAAGGAGGCATGGCAGGCGTGGTGGCACGCAACTGCTGAGGAAGCCATACCATCATACGACCGGCACCGCGATGGTTCCATGCATAGTAGGGAATCAGACGCAGGCGCACATCCCTGGCAGTGAGACGACCGGTTTCGTCAAAATTCAGCAGTTGTGCACGAGTCCAAAGACCGGTAAAGTTGTAAGTCTGGTCATCCTTCGTGGTCAGGACGGACGAAGGCATCACCGTGAACTGCGGTTTCTGGTTGAGCAGAATGCCTCCGAGGTCGAAATCGTTGTCGGGCCACTCGGCACAATATACCAGCGGACCGCGCTCCACACTGACTCTGCCGCGATCGGCCTCCACGTGTTCGTCGGCCTTCACCAGACGGGGTTCCATATCGAAGTGTATCTGCACCTTGTCGCCCTTCTTCCACTTGCGGTCGATGACTGCATAACCGAAATCGTTGACTTTCACCTGAAGAGGCTTTCCGTTGACAGAAAGGCTCCACGAGAGCGTCTTTCCGTCGGCATATTCGTAGAGTTCGGAAGGCACCACACTGCCACGCACCCAACCGGGAATGCGGATGTTCATGGCAAACTGACCGCTACCCTTCTCCACGGAGAGTGTGATGTCGCCGTCCCAGGGATACTGGGTCTCCTGTTTGAGCACATATTTACGTCCGTTAACCATCACGTCTGCCGTGTTACCCATAAAGAGATTCACATAGAGAGAACGTCCCTTGTTCTGATACACATATCCGGGAATGGAGGGAATGAAACGGCATATATTGCTCGGACAGCAGGCACAACCGAACCAAGGCTGGCGCTGATGCTGACCCATCGACTCCAGAGGATTGGGATAGAAGAATGCACCGCCGTCGAGCGACACACCGGAAATCACACCGTTGTAGAGAGAGCGCTCCAGAACATCGTAGTATTTCGACTCGCCGTGAAGCAGGAAGAGACGATGGTTGACATACACGTTACCGATAGCTGCGCACGTCTCACAATAAGCCGACATATTGGGAAGTTCCCAGTTGCGACCGAAAGCCTCGCCACTTGACGTACTGCCGATACCGCCCGTGATATACATCTTGCGCGAAACGATATTCTCCCAGATACGGTCGATGGCATTGACGTAGGACGTATCACCCGTGAGTGCTGCCACATCTGCCATACCGCTATACATATAAGCCGCTCTCACTGCGTGACCGACAGCCTCCGACTGCTGCACAACCGGGAGATGAGCCTGCGAATAGGCATCGGTGCGGGATGTGTAGCCGCGCTTGTCGAGGAAGAACTTCGCCATGTCGAGATACTTCTTCTCACCGGTCACGATGGACAACTTGGCAAGTGCCATCTCTGCAATCTGATGTCCAGGTACTCGCACCATCTGTCCTTCACCCTCTCCTATCTCGCGCATCACACAGTCGGCATAGTCACGGGCAATATTCAGGAACGTGGTCTCTCCTGTGGCCTGATAATGGGCAATGGCACCCTCCACCATGTGACCCAGGTTGTAGAACTCGTGCGAGAGGTCTTCCACCTTTTCCCAGCGCTCCTTACCGGCCCAGTCGTGAGGATGTGCGGGATTCATGGTGCGAGAGGTGTAGAGATAGCCGTCCTTTTCCTGCGCCGTCTTCACGATGGCGAGAACGGAATCCATATATGCCTTCGCAACCACAGTGCGCTGCCATCCCTTGCCGTTCTTGCTGTCGGGCACGGAGATAGTCAGTTTGAGATCAGGGAAAGTCTGCAACAGATAGGAACAGCCTTCAATGGTCTTATAGACATCGGTGTCGTCGAAGGAGTATCCTCCAACCTTTACATCGCGTGTGTCTTTGCCTGCAAGCTGGTCGGCAGCAATCTCGAAGTTGCGATAGCGACCGGTCTCCTCACATTTGGAGAAAGCCAGCGGTACGGTGACTTCGCGGGAAGCCGTCAGACGCTGCCCCCAAAACGTCGAGGGCGCAATCTTCACCTGCGTGAAGGGCACCGGAGTGATGGGATAGTTCTCTGCGTGGAGGCATAGCACACACACTGCGGAAACTAACGGGAAGAGGATACGTTTCATGGTTTTTTATTTTTATCAGGTGTTAATTCCACATGGCGGTTGGAACTGTCGCGGAGCACCTCGTTGACGAGGTCGGTGACCATCTGTTTTAGTTCGTCAAGGAACTGCTTCGCATCGTATTCCCTGCTCTCAATCTGTCGCAGCTTCTTCTCCCAAATACCTGTGAGTTCTGCGCTCTTGAGGAGTTCTTCGTGAATGATGTCAATCAGCCCGACACCCGTGGGAGTGGCCCACAGGGAGGTGCGTTCCTTGCGAATATAGCGACGGCGGAAGAGCGTCTCAATGATAGCGGCTCGCGTAGAAGGACGCCCGATACCGTTCTCCTTGAGGGCATCGCGCAATTCCTCGTCCTCCACCATCTTACCGGCTGTCTCCATCGCTCTCAGGAGTGTGGCTTCAGTGTAGGGTTTCGGTGGTGTGGTCTGCTTCTCTGTGAGCGTGGGAGTGTGAGGTCCCGTCTCGTCCTTCACAAAAGCCGGAAGTGTCTTCTCCTCGGAAGCGTTATTGTCGGCAGCGGTGTTCGCATACAACTCCTTCCACCCCATCTGCGTGATATGCTTGCCGGTGGTCTTGAACTTCACCTTTGCAGCCTCGCCGAGCACCGTAGTGGTCTCGAAAAGGCAGTCGGGATAGAACGCACCGATGAAGTGACGGGCCACGAGGTCGAACACCTTCTGTTCCATCTCGGTGAGCGACTGGGGAGGCACACCGGTGGGAATGATGGCATGGTGGTCGGTGACTTTGCTGTTGTCGAACACCTTCTTGGATTTAATCAGTTTCTTTCCTCCGAGAGGACGCACGAAATCCGCATACGGAGCTTTGCCCGACCACACTGTCTGGAAGAGTCCGTTCATGATTTGCGGACACTTGGGATAAACGTCGTCGGGAAGGAAGGTGGTGTCCACACGGGGATATGTCGTCACTTTCTTTTCGTAGAGCGCCTGAATGATGCCGAGAGTCTGTTCGGCAGAGAAACCGAATTTCTTGTTGCAGTCCACCTGCAGAGACGTCAGGTCATAGAGACGCGGAGGAGCCTCACTGCCCTTCTTCTTCTCCACGGAAGTGACTGTGAAGGGTGTGCCGCTGATGGCCTCCATCGCCTGAGTGCCCTCTTCCTTTGTCTTGAAACCGCGGTCGCCCTCCTTCATCACAGCCGTGAACGTGGTATCGCGATAAACGGTGGAAAGCACCCAATAGGGTTCCGGCACAAAGCTCTCTATCTCTCTCTGCCGCTTCACGATAAGTGCCAGCGTGGGAGTCTGCACACGACCGATGGAGAGCACCTGGTTCTGTCCCGGAGAGGAACTGCGCTGCGCATATTTTATGGTGTAGAGCCGGGTGGCGTTGAGTCCCAGTGTCCAGTCTCCGATGGCGCGCATCAGACCCGCCTCGTAGAGAGACTGATAGTTCGACTGGTCCTTCAGATTCTGGAATCCCTCACGAATGGCTTCCTCCGTCAACGACGATATCCAGAGACGCTGCACCGGACAACGGGCTCCCGTCATCTGCATCACCCAGCGCTGAATCAGTTCACCCTCTTGACCGGCATCACCGCAGTTGATGATTCCGTCAGCAGCCAGCATCAGACGCTTTATCACCTCGAACTGATGCTCCACACCCTTGTCCGACTTGAGATGTATGCCATAGCGGGGCGGTATCATTGGCAGAGAGGAAAGAGTCCACTGACGCCATTGCGCGTTGTATTCGTGCGGCTCTTTGAGTTCACACAGATGACCGAACGTCCATGTCACCTGATAACCGTTGCCCTCCATATAACCGTCCTTGGCGCTGTTAGCTCCAAGCACTTTGGCAATATCCTTTGCTACGGATGGTTTCTCTGCTATACAGACCAGCATACGTCGTCAACCTTTACATCAAACTTATCACACGGCACTTTTGCCACCATCTGGAAGGGGAAACATATACCGACGAGGTGCGCCTTCTTCAAATTGGGCAGCAGACGGTCGTAGAATCCTTTCCCGCGTCCCAGGCGATGACCTCTGCGGTCGAATGCCATACCGGGCACAAGCACCATATCTATTTCCCCGTAACGGCTTTCCGGGAATGCCGGAGTACAGGGCTCCATAATACCGTATCCGCCACTCTGCATCAAAGAAGGGTCGTAGGGATGCAGCGTAAGACGCTCGCCGTCCACACGGGGAAGCAACACCGTCTTTCCCGATTCAAGAGCCGCAGAAAGCAACAACGATGTATCTACCTCATCGGGCAGAGCGTGATAGAGAAGCACTGTCTGCGATTCCCACCACTCGCGTCTTTCCATCAACGAGCGCTCCAATGCAAGCGACATATCATGCAGACGCTCCTGACTGTAACTGCTCTTGCGACTCCGTATCTCTTCCCGCAATCGCGATTTCGGAATGCGTGCGAACCAATACATCATCGCAACACCGATAATCAGATATATCGCACCGCCCACGATGAGATACCTCTGGTCTATCACACCGGACATCTTGAAATCCTCTGCAGCATCGCCCATCAAGAACAATTGCACTACGGCAGTGGAATTATTGAACACATGCACGAATATCGGAAGCAACAGACTCTCTGTGCGCACGTAGATGATACCCAGCACAGCACCCATCACCATAGCAAAAGGTATCTGGGCAGGATTGAAGTGTATCACTCCGAAAAGGAGCGACGACACCAATATCGCCGTCCAAGGGTCTCTTCCCTCGCGCAGCATACCGCCGATGATGGCACCTCTGAAGCACATCTCCTCTGCTATCGGACCGAGCAGCGCAATACTCAGTACGCCAAGCGGCGATTTCACCACTTCAATAACGGTCTTCATTGCGTAGTCGGGCAATCCCATCAGTTCCGAAACTACATTCATGGCAAACATGATGGAAAAAGCTCCCAGAAGTGCAACGACAAACTGACGGCTTCTCCAAGAACTGTCGATATGGAAATCCTCGCGCTTAACTTTCTTCCCCGCCAGCAACCAGACGATGACGAAAATTTCTACCAGAAAAAGTGAGATGCTCAAACTGCAGTTTGCATACACCACTCCTACCCCCGCCAACTGACAAAGCAGAAAGACGAATACGGGGAAAAGCGGTGTCCAAAGAGCAGAGAGCAGGCGTTTCATCTCATCTTCCATTCACCACCCGTATACACGAGTGGAATCATCGTGTGTTCCGTTGTGCTGTCTCCGTAAGCAATGTTCATAAACACCCGTGCCAGAGAATCGCCGTAGATGGTGTCTCGCACTGCAGTTGCAGAAGTAATACCATTGTGTGCATCTAATTCACGCTTGACAAACTGCTCAACAACATCTATCAGCTCTGCACGGGTCAGACTGTCGCAACTCACCATACCTGCCAAGCCGTCCACATACGCCTCGCTGTCACCGTTGATGAGCAGACTGTAAAAATGCTCCGCCGCAGTGCGGGCTCCTTCGTGTGTGAGTTCCTGTCGTTTGTTCCCACACGCCACTATAGCGATAGCGGCAAATATCAATATTAATTTTTTCATTATTTCTGACGTATAAAGACGTTTATCGGAGTGCCGTGGAAATTCCAGCGCTCACGTATCTTGTTCTCCAAGAAACGGCGGTACGGCTCCTTGACATACTGGGGCAGATTTGCGTAGAAGACAAATGTCGGCACATGAGTGTCCGGCACCTGCGAACAGTATTTTATCTTGATGTATTTGCCTTTCATCGATGGTGGCGGATATGCCTCGATGAGCGGCAGCATCTCCTCGTTGAGACGATGCGTGCTCACCTTGCGACGACGGTTCTCGTATGTTGCAACGGCTGTTTCCAGCACCTTGAAGATACGCTGCTTCGTAAGAGCCGAACCGAAGATTATCGGGAAATCTACGAATGGTGCCATGCGTTCGCGGATGGCATCAATGAACGTATCCATCACACGCTGGCTCTTATCCTCCACGAGGTCCCACTTATTCACCACAACTACCAGATTCTTCTGATTGCGCTGTATCAGTTGGAAAATATTCAGATCCTGCGACTCTATGCCTCGTGTGGCATCAAGCATGAGAATGCATACGTCGCTGTTTTCAATGGCTCGGATGGAACGCATCACACTGTAGAACTCCAAATCCTCCGACACCTTGCCTTTCTTGCGTATACCCGCAGTGTCCACAAGGTAGAAGTCGAAACCGAACTTCTCATAGCGTGTATATATGCTGTCTCGCGTAGTTCCTGCTATGTCCGTCACAATATGACGGTCCTCACCGATAAAGGCGTTGATGATACTGGATTTACCCACATTGGGGCGTCCCACCACAGCAAAACGGGGAATATTCTCATCCGGAAGTTCCTCTGTCTTCTTCGGGAACTTACTCATCACGATATCCAGCAAATCTCCGGTACCGCTACCCGTTGCTGCAGAGATGCCGATAGGATCTCCCAGTCCCAGTCCGTAGAATTCTGCTGCGAGCCACGTCTCGTTGTTGTCCATCTTGTTGGTCACAAGCAGCACGGGCTTCTTCGTGCGACGCAGGATTGCAGCCACTTCCTCGTCGAGGTCGGTGACTCCGTTCTGCACGTCCACCATAAAGAGTATCACGTCGGCCTCCTCGGTGGCGAGCGACACCTGTTTGCGTATCTCCTCCTCGAAGATATCGTCCGAGTTCACCACCCAGCCGCCTGTGTCGATTACGGAGAATTCCTTCCCCTCCCACTCGCATTTGCCGTACTGACGGTCGCGCGTCGTACCGGCCTCGTCACTCACGATGGCATGCCTCGTCTGAGTGAGACGGTTAAACAGTGTCGACTTGCCGACATTCGGTCTTCCTACTATAGCTACTATATTTGACATCGTAGTTATATTTTACTATTCGGGCGCAAAGATACGAAAAAAAAATGAATTACTCAGACTATTAAATAAAAATAACAGTCCTAACGCCCAATAATAAAATCAGTCGCTGATGTCGTAGCCGTATTGCTTCATCGCTTTGGAGGACGAGCGCCAGTCTTTATCCACCTTGACAAAGACATCGAGATAGATGCTCTTGCCGAAGAACTTCTCCAGACTCTTGCGGGCCTCGGAGGAAACGCGCTTCAAAGCCACACCGCGATGCCCGATGATGATACCTTTCTGGGAATCACGCTCCACATAGATTACTGTGCTGATGTGTATGCTGTGCTCCTGTTCTTTGAACTGCTCCACAACAACCTCTACGCTATAGGGTATCTCTTTGTCGTAGTAGAGAAGTATCTTTTCGCGTATTATCTCCGTGACAAAGAATCTCGCAGGTTTGTCCGTCCACTGATCCTTGTCGAAATATGCCGGAGATTCAGGCAGCAATTCCCCGATGCGCTTGAGCACCTGCTCCAC
>JAGDCM010000008.1 GCA_017958545.1 Bacteroidaceae bacterium
GGAGCCTTCTCAACCTTCTTTTCAGGAGCAGGAGCTACTGGAGCCTTCTCTGCGGGCTTCTTCTCGGGAGCGGGAGCTACTGGAGCCTTCTCCGCGGGCTTCTTCTCGGGAACGGGAGCCACAACAGGTTCGTCGATACGCTCCATCTCGTCCTGAGATGTGGAGTCGGCAAGCACCGTAGTCTCAAACTCGGAGAAAGGCCTGTTCACCTGGTCGCGCAGGGAAGCGTCGGGGGTGAATGTCACCTTGGTGTGACCCTCGATGCGGATGCGTTCGCCGGTGTTGACATCGACACTCTCGCGGTCGCTCACCTCGATGAGCTTGAAGGTGCCGAGTCCCTTCACCTTGACGAGTTTATCCTGCAAGAGTCCCTCACGGATGGTCTCGAAGAAGAGACGCACGAAGGTTTCGGTATCCTGCTTCGTGATACCGGTTCGCTTTGCCATCTTGGCAGCGAGTTCTAACTGCGAAATTTTCTGTTCCATTGCGTAAAACTCGTTAGGTGTTAAATCTTTGCTTTAAGAATCTGACTAGGCTTGAATGCCACCACGAGTTTTGGCGGCACGAGCATACGCTGGCCGGTGGTGGGATTGACGATGACGCGCTCAAGGCGCTTCTTCACCTCGAAGTTGCCGAACGATGAGATGCTCACCGTCTGTTCCTCCTCAAGGGCAGCAGTGAGTTCGCTCACAAGAGCAGCCACCTGCTGGTTCACTACACGCGTAGGGAGCTGACCCTTGCGCACGATGGTTGAAAGGAATTCCTTGTTGTTCATAGTATAGTAGAATATAAATCGAAATCATCTGCAGATGTGACCTTCACATCGTAGAAGCGCCCCACCTGGACATCGGGTGCGTCGGCGACGGCGATGAGCACCTCGGGATCCACCTCGGGGGAATCGAACTCGGTGCGTCCCACCCAGTAGTCGCCCTCGCGACGGTCGATAATAACACGCATGCGCTGCCCCACCTTCTCGCCCTGCACCTCGGATGAGATGCGCTGCTGCACACGCATGAGTTTGGAGAGGCGTGCCTGCTTGGTCTCCTCGGGTATGTCGTCGCTGTAGTGCTCGGCACTCCACGTGCCCTCCTCCTCGCTGTAGGCAAAGGCACCGAGACGCTCGAAACGCATCTCACGCACGAAGTCGAGGAGTTCGTCGAAAGCCTCCTCCGTCTCGCCCGGATGGCCCACCATCATGGTGGTGCGCAGATGTATGCCGGGCACTGCGGCGCGTATGTCGCTTATGAGGCGGCGCGTCTGAGCTGCTGTGATGTGGCGGTGCATCTTATCGAGCACAGGGTCGGCGATATGCTGCAAGGCGATGTCGAGATAGCGGCACACCTTGGGATTCGTGCGCATGACATCGAGGAGCTCCATGGGGAAGTCGGTGGGATATGCGTAGTGGAGACGTATCCACTCCACACCCTCGACAGCGGCAATGGCCTCGACGAGCTGTGCTATGCGACGCTCGCCGTAGAGGTCGAGACCGTAGTAGGTGAGTTCCTGGGCTATCACCTGCAGTTCCTTCACACCCTGGCTCACGAGATAGCGCACCTCCTCCACGATGTCCTCAATGGGACGGGAGACGTGACGGCCCGTGATGGCGGGGATGGCACAGTATGCGCAATGGCGGTTGCAGCCCTCGGAAATCTTGAGATATGCGTAGTGGGAAGGCGTGGTGACGCTGCGCTCGCACATGAGGTCGCTGCGCACGCTGGCGCCCAAATCGCGGACGATGCCGTCCCAGTCGAACTTGCCGTAGAAGCGGTCCACTTCGGGAAGCTCTCCCTTCAGTTCCTCCAGATAGCGCTGCGAGAGGCATCCCATCACGTAGAGACGGCGCAAACGGCCCTTCTTCTTGCGCTCTATCTGCTCGAGGATGACATTGATGCTCTCCTCTTTGGCATCGCCTATGAATCCGCAGGTGTTGACAATTGCTACATCACCGCCGGGCATCTCGGGGTCGTGGTGTACATCAAAGCCCTCAGCCTCAAGCTGACGGATAAGACGCTCGGAATCCACGAGATTCTTACTGCATCCCAGGGTGATAATATCAACTGAACAGCGAATCAACGAATGCTCTGCGATTGAACGGTTGGAGGTCTGCCATGCCCTCGCCCAGACCTATATAGCGTACGGGTATCTTGAACTGGTCGCTGATGCCTATCACCACACCGCCCTTGGCTGTGCCGTCGAGCTTGGTGATGGCCATTGAGGTGACGTCGGTGGCTGCAGTGAATTGCTTCGCCTGTTCGAAGGCGTTCTGTCCCGTGCTGCCGTCGAGCACCAGCATCACGTCGTGAGGTGCGTCGGGAACGAGCTTCTGCATCACACGCTTTATCTTGGAGAGCTCGTCCATGAGCCCCTTCTTGTTGTGGAGACGGCCTGCCGTGTCGATGAGCACCACGTCGGCTCCCTGAGCCACACCGCTCTGCAGCGTGTCGTAGGCCACGGAAGCGGGGTCGCAGCCCATCTGCTGGCGCACTACGGGCACTCCTACCCTCTCGCCCCAGATGGCTATCTGCTCCACAGCAGCGGCGCGGAACGTGTCGGCGGCACCGAGCACCACCTTCAGACCGGCCTCCTTGAACTGGTAGGCCAGTTTGCCTATCGTCGTGGTCTTACCCACTCCGTTGACGCCCACCACCATGATGACGTAGGGTTTCGTCCCATCGGGGATGACAAAGCCCTCAGTGTCGGAAGTATTGTTCTCCTCGAGGAGAGAGGCTATCTCGTCGCGCAGGATATGCTGCAGCTCACTCGTGGTGACGTACTTGTCGCGCTTCACACGGGCCTCAATGCGGCGTATGATATTGAGCGTGGTGTCCACACCCACATCACTTGTCACGAGCACCTCCTCAAGGTTGTCGAGCACATCCTCGTCCACAGTGTCGCGCCCGGCAATGCTGCGCGTCAGTTTACCGAGAAAAGACTCCTTGGTCTTCTCCAGCCCCTGGTCGAGGGTCTCTTTCTGTTCCTTTTTGAAAAATCCGAAAAATCCCATAAAAAAGCAAAAAAGGGAATGAGAACCAAACGGTTTTCACTCCCTTGTATCTTTTCTGTTTGGTTCTTCTTTAGTTTTTGAAGAAATCCTTTACAGCCTCGTTGGGTACCATCTGCTCGTTGAAGCTATAGGTGCCCGCTGCGTTCTTTACCATCTTAATAACCTTGGTGTAAGAACGTCCGTCGGTCTTGCCAGTCTGAAGCGTGGCCACTGTTTTCTTTGCCATAGTAGTGTAATGTTATTAAGTGTGGATTACTTGATTTCCTTGTGAATAGTCATTCTCTTGAGGATGGGGTTGTACTTCTTCAACTCCATACGGTCGGGGGTGTTCTTACGGTTCTTCGTCGTGATGTAACGAGAAGTTCCGGGCAGACCGCTCTCCTTCATCTCTGTGCACTCCAGAATCACTTGAACTCTGTTGCCTTTAGCCTTCTTTGCCATAGTCTTCTGTTTCTATGCCAGCTCAGCCTCGTCGGCAAAACTGACACGCTTTCCTTTTAGCCGATTACACGAATGTTTTTCCAATCACAATAGCCCTTAGCAACAGCGTTCTTGAGGGCAGCATCCAGTCCGACCTTATTGATGTAGCGCAGGCCGTTGGCACAAATGTTCAGGCTGATCCAGCAATCCTCCTCCACGTAGTAGAACTTCTTGGTGAAGAGGTTCACGTCGAAGGTGCGCTTGGTGCGACGCTTTGAGTGCGACACATTGTTGCCAATCATCGCTGTCTTGCCTGTAATCTGACAAATCTTAGACATACTCGTATCTTTATTGCGTTATTTTCTATGTGTTACTTCCAAACAGGGCACAAAGGTATAGCCTTTTTCTGACTTCGCCAAACTTTTACATAAAAATTTACCTTAAAAGCCCATTTTTTTCTTCCAGTCAACAAAAAAGAACGGTTCCTCCAACATCTGAGCCCCCTCTTTGTCGATGAAAAGCTGCGTTGTGGTGCCTTCGAGACACAGCGCGCCGTCCCTCTCGCGGAAAATCTTGTAGCGGTAGTCAAGACGTGCACCGCGCTTGTGGACGTAGGTGGTGTGTATCACCGCCACGTCGTTCATCTCCAGGGGAGCCAGGCAACGATAGTGCACATCGAAGATGGGAGCCGTGATACCGGTCTGCATCATCACCGTGTAGTCGCAGCCGGGATAGTGACGCCCGAAACTCTCGCGCCCGTCCTCCAGATACTTGACATAATTGCCATGCCACACACGGTGCATGGGATCCAGTTCGGAGAACTTCACCGGCACGCGACAGATATCCTTTATTTCCACTGGTAGTCGGAGAATGTGTAGAGTGTGTAGTTGTCGCCCCTCTCGTTCATGCGAAGGGACTTTATCTCACCGTTCTTGCCATCAATCACAAGCAGGAATGAAGTGAACATCATACGCTTGGCCGTCTTGGCGTCGGCCTTCGGAGTGATGGTGATGAGGATGTCGCCGTCCTCCTTCTTCATCTCGAGGTCGCTGGTCTTGGAAAGGTCGGTACCGCCTGCGAGAATGCTCTCCCAGACAGCCTGGAAGGTCCTGAACTGCACATTGGTCTTGGAAGACGTCTTGTGGGGCTTGCCCTTCATCGTCATCGTGAACTGCGTGCCGTTCATGTCGAGGGCTTCCTTGCCGCCGTCCATCGTGATATTCACCTTGTCGGGACGCGACATATTGAAAGAGCCCTGAAGAACTTCGTCCTTTGCCACCAGTTTCTTGTGGCGCACACGCTGGCACTTGGCTGTCACCGTCTGCACAGTCTTGTACTTGGCACAGGCCTTCTGATATTCGCTCTGCTGCCCCCACATAAACGAGGAGAGCAAACAAATGAATGCTAAAAGTATGTGTTTCATCGTTTTACGATTTTTTCGGGATTAAGTGTAGAGACCGCCGTTGATGCTTATCACATTGCCCGTGACATAGGAAGCACCCTCGGAAGCGAGGAATGCCACCACTTCAGCCACCTCTTCGGGACGACCGAAACGACCGGCAGGAATCGTCTTCTTGAGCGTTGCCTCGTCGAGACCCTCTACCATGTCGGTCTTGATGAAACCGGGAGCAATGGCGTTGACCGTGACATTCTTCTTAGCCACCTCCTGAGCGAGAGCTTTCGTGGCAGCAATGATGCCACCCTTGGCAGCAGAGTAGTTGGTCTGACCGGGAAGGCCCTTCAAACCGCTCACCGAAGCCATGTTGATGATACGACCGAACTTATGGAACTGCATCGGAGCCAGGAGAGGCTGCGTTACATTGTAGAAGCCGTCGAGAGTGATGGTGAGCACACGGTTCCAGTCCTCGCGGGGCATCAGCGCCATCACGTTGTCGCGACGGATGCCTGCATTGTTGAACAGCACCTCGATATATTCGTCCTCGTGGCTCGTCTGCCACTCCTCAATAGCCTTGCGGGAAGCCTCTGCGTCGGAAACGTCGAACTTCATCAGCGTGCCGTCGCTACCGGCCTCGCGCACCATACGGAGCGTTTCCTCAGCGGCTGCTGTGTTGCCGGCATAGTTAATCAACACGTGATAGCCCAAAGAAGCCATCTTAACGGAAACTGCACGGCCGATACCGCGACTTCCACCTGTAATCAATGCGTATTTCATCTCGTAATGTTTTATTTCGTTACAAACTGTTTATCACTTGTTCACACGTAAACTGCGCCGTACGGGTCACTCCCATCAGTCCGTGGAGCACCACATTCTGTCCCGTGAGGAACAGATTGCCCACCGACATCTTGGGAGAGAGTATCGTCATGAGAGGATTCTGCCAGTCCTTGCGCATTCCGTAGGCGCTGCCCTCCGGCGTCTTGTTGTAGTCGCGCCACGTGAGCGGAGAGGATGTGTATATCTCCTCTGTCTGCGACGAAAGACCCGGCAACTGGGTTTCCGCGAGCGCAATACACTCTTCGGCGAAAACGCTCTTGAGAGCCTTGTAGTCCTCCCCTCTCCGACCGACGGATGTGTCGCTCCAGCGACTCCACGTCTCGAACAGCGTGGGAGTGAGGATATCTATCTGGTCGGGCGCAGGATTGGTGACCAGCACAGCAGCGACAGGACGCTGCGGACATTCATGCTGTCCCCAAACATCTCCTCGCGCGTATATATATTTATTATGGTTGAAAGCAGGAAGAGTACCCTTCTTCATCACCACAGAAACGGTGAACATGCCGAAAGAATTGGGCACCGATGCCATACGACGGCGGAAGACACCTTTTATCTTGCGGCTCTCCTTAATCCACGAGAGTGTGGTGACAGGATGGGCGTCGGAAATGAAGAAGCGGCCTTCGTAGACATTTCCGGAGGAAGTGCGCGCAGCGGCAATCAGCTCGTCGCGCTCAACGAGTTCCTCCACCTCCTCGCCGCAGAGCACCTCGCCTCCGTAAGACCGGATATCCCCGATGAGTCTGTCAACCATCAGCGAACCGGGACCGTCGAGACGCCAGCTGCTTTCAATGAAAGGTCCCTGATTGTGGACAAAAGAAAAGAGAGGAAGAGTGTCGCGACGCAGTTCCATCTTGAGACAAGTGCCCGAGAGTACGTCTATCAGCAGAGGGTCGTGGAAAAGTTCGTTGAGCCACGTCCATGCAGAAACATTCACTCCGTCTCTCTCACCCATTTCGCGCAGGGCACGGACATAGGTGTGAAGCGCTTCCCTCTCGTGCGGGAAGTCCTGCGAAAGGTTCTCTGCAAAGCGCTCGAAACCCTCCTTGTAGAGGTATGTGTTCCCCTCTATCGTCACCCTGTCGAACCCCTCCGGATCGAGACGCTTCCAAGGAAGCGACAACAGGTTGAGGTCTGCGAAAAGATTATGGAGAGCCTGTCCTTCGTCCAAACCGCCGACATAGTGCATTCCCGTGTCGAAATGACGGCCTTTGCGCAGGTAGCTCTGCAACGAACCGCCAGGCTGTCCCTGACGCTCCAGAACGACAACCTTCAGTCCCTTGCGGGCAAGTGTATGGCCACA
>JAGDCM010000009.1 GCA_017958545.1 Bacteroidaceae bacterium
CCACTCCTCTCCTCTCCCCCAAAGGGGGAGTCGGAGGGGGCTAAAGATAATTTAGATTATGAAAAAGACATATATTGAACCAAAGACAGCCATCCTCGCAACAGACATTTGCGACGACTTGATGATTAGCGGTAGCACAGACGGACAAAATATTGTTGAGGGCGGCGGTAACGCCAGTGATTACCAAGAGCCCATCGTGGTTGATTCCCGCGAGTCAATCTCTGCCAAGGACGCTTGGGAAGAATGGTAAGAATAGTAAGATTTGTTAGTTTTTTTTATGATAGTAAAGGTTTATTAGTTATCGTTAATTTGAGATGGGGTGGCTTGTGAAAGTCACCTCATTTTTTCTTACAAGAGCGTGGGCTCCCTCTGCGGTTTTGCAGGCGCACTGGGGAGTCTGAGGGCACTCTGAGAACAGTCTGCGAGCACTTTGAGGAGTCATCCTAAATTTGTAATTTACAGATAATCAGGCACTCATTTCGCGGCATTACGAGGGGAATGCGTAAAAATATCGCAACGCGGGTGGTAATAATATTTTACAATAGCGGACACCATCTGTTACATTGCCACATTGCCACATTGTGACAATAAGCGTTTTCAGGTACACTCAAAAGGGTAGTATTATAGATTACTATTATTATATAATAGTAAAAATCTACTCTACATGTTTTTCGCATATTCAAATTACCTTAATGTCACAAAGTAACAAAGTCGCAAAGTAACAAAATGGGCCGGAATGTTGCCCAAGTCAGGAAAAAGCCGTATATTTGCAGCAAAATCAAAATATAACACATGAGACAGACGCATTTATTGAAGCTCGATGCACCGTACATGATAATGTGGGATGAGAAGAACCTGCAGATGTGCAAACACGTTGCCACCTTGATAGAGGTTGTGGAAAACGGTGATGGCACCATCTCCACAGTGGAGCATGTAGTTATGGAAGACGGCAGGGTGTGGACAAACGGAACGCTGGACAACTGCAAGTCCATATGCCGGGAGTATGAAAGCATCAGACTGATTGATTTCATACACATCGTGATGCTGACGCCTAAAAACAAATGGCTTCCCAACGATATATTCTCCATCAATTATCTTGCAGGGTGGCTGCAGTATTATGGCATTGATGTCGAACTGCCAGGCGAGAAGGAGTCCGACGGAAAAGTGTTGGAATTCCAGTCTAAGATTAATCTTGGAAAAACAGAAGAGGGTATTTATTGGATAGAGAGTTGTAACGATAACTTCTATTTCGGCGGCAGGTATAACTCATTGGAAGAACTGAAACAATACCTTATATATACACGCAATGAGTATTACCGCGCCTTCCCGGATAAGCATTTCCACATCACGCTTACAACCGACAAAGAAGGGTGGCAGGAATTGTTGGATAAGATAAACGCTCGCTAATCCACAGCAGCAATGGATGGCATAGATGATGAAATGATACCGCTCAGCTATCTGCTTGAGTATGCCAAGCAGTCCCATGAGTATAACGATGCATGGCCGATAGAACGTGCCCTGTTCCGTTACTATTTGGGATGCAATCGTGGCACTCTGGCTTTGCGGCTGAGCGATGAGATACACGACCATTTCATGCCTGCCGCGCGAAGCAAGCGGGTGGGAATAACCGACGAACAGGCACGTGATGTGCTCACGGCGCTCATCGAGACCGGCGTGATAGGCATTCAGGCTCAGTTTGTGGGTGTATACAGAGTGTTGGTCGACTTTGGCGGCTTCCCGACAGAAATCACATCTTTCTGCAGAAGGGTTATCGGGCTGGGACTGAAGTTTGACGGTTGC
Organism: Bacteroidaceae bacterium; assembly: GCA_017958545.1. Classification (GTDB taxonomy): domain Bacteria; phylum Bacteroidota; class Bacteroidia; order Bacteroidales; family Bacteroidaceae; genus Physcousia. The sequence goes on from JAGDCM010000009.1 coordinate 1,801, forward strand.
GCATTGGAGTATAAGAGTTTTTATCAGTCAGTCCAAAAGGGAATTCAGACGCATTCGGTCTTTGCGATGCCTTATAAGAAATGGGCAGACTATGAGTGCAAGACAGACGAACGTGCCTCTACGTTCCTGCGGCAGAAAGCCGTCGCCGACAAGCTGATAGCGCTTATGAGGGACAGAAATTTACTTCAAGCGAAGTAATAATTTACTATCTTACTATCTTTTTTACGATGCGGGGTAAAAACTCGCATCGTAGCTTTTTGTGCCGTACCTTTGCAGCGTTAAACTTTTAGAACTCCGCTGAAAAGGCAGCGGATTTGTCGAGTGAAGCCAAGGAAGTCTCGCGAGATTTCACGAAGAAAGGTGGCCGCCATTCTCAACTTCCCTCGGTAAGAACGAGACAGAAAATGGAAAACAAGAATGTTTATTTCACATGCATCGGCAAGGGGCACGGAGCTCCCGCCGCACCCGCCACAAGAGAGGATTGGGAAAGTCTGCGCAGGGAATCCTGGCTGAAGGATATGTGCGCACGTATAGAAAAAGGTGATGAGGAACTGAAGCACCGCCTGCCCGTGTGGACACCGCATTGCGCGGAGTTCAAGGACAACCACCGTGCGATAGCAGATGCCGTGAAGCCTCTCAGCCGCTTGATGATGGACTTCGACGAAAAGGGTCATACGGACGACATCATGAAGCAGTTGGAGAGCAGGAGCGAAGCGCTGCAGGCAGCAGGCATAGAGGTGCTGCTGGTGGAGGAATCGGTGCGCAGAGGCACTCACGTACTGCTGGCATTGCCCTCCGGCATGACGCCTCAGCAGGCTCAGGAACTGATGGCAGAGCTTACGGGTTTCACTCCCGATGCCGCCGTGAAGGATGTTGCGCGCTGTATCTATATGGTGACGGAAGAGCACACGAGATACGTGAGCGAGAAGTTGTTCGAGGCCGCAGAAACGGCAGACGTTGCAACTGTGGAAACACGTGAGGCCGCAGAATTCCAGCCCTCGAAGCGTTATCCTCAGGACTTCAAGGGTATTGCCTATGCGGACATCATTTCGGAGTATTGGCATCGCTACGGCGGCGAACCCACAGAGGGAGAGCGCAACAAGAGGCTTCACGAACTGGCTGTGAACCTGCGCTCCATCTGCGACAACAGTGAGGAATGGCTCATGGAAGTGATGCCGCGCTACGGCATCTCGGAGCAGGAGATGAGGGGCATCGTCCGTTCGGCCTGCAAGGAGCCCACCAAGGGGTCGAGAAAGATAGATGAGATTCTTGCCAGCGAAGAGGCCGGAACGGATGAGACGGAGGAAGATGCACAGTCCTGCACTCTCAGCCTCAGGATGAAGAACTCGCTCCCGAAGGGACTGAAAGAGAGTCTGACGGGAATCCCCAAATCCATGTATATGCCGACGCTTTGCGGCATCATGCCTCTGGCTGCCGCCTATGCCGACGGGGTGAAGGTGGAATACTGCGACCGCAACACACACCGGCTGGGTCTGATGACTATCATACGCGGCGAGCAGGCATCGAACAAGAGCGTGGTGAAGAATGTGGTGGACATATGGAAGCGCCAATTCGAGGAGGAAGATGCCCTGGCACGCAAGCGCGAAGATGAATGGAAGGAGCGCAGGAAGGCGCGCAAGGCCAACGAGAAGGCTCCCGACGATCCCAAGGTGCTGATACGTCTGGTGCCGGTGACGGTGTCGTGCTCGACGCTGCTCAAGCGACTCAAGAATGCCAACGGCCACACGCTGTATTCTTTCGGAGAGGAACTCGATACGCTCCGCAAAACCAACGGAGCGGGCTCGTGGTCGAGCAAATACGACGTCTATCGTCTGGGCTTCGACAACGGCGAATGGGGACAGGACTACAACAGCGATCAGGCGGAATCGGGTGTGGTCAATGTGGCCTACAACTGGACGATGCTCGGCACCAACGGAGCCTTGAAGCGCTGTTTCCGCTCGGACAACATCGAAAACGGACTATCCAGCCGTGTGCTCATTGCAGAGATGCCGGACGGAAGCTTCGCCAAGATGTCCAAGTTCGGCAAACGTTCGGCAGAAGATGAAGCCAACATTCAGGAGGCTGTCACGCTCCTGCGTTCCTACAGCGGTTTTGTCGACACACCGCGTCTGCGCAAAGCCATTGAGCAGTGGGTGGAGGAGAAGCGTGTGGAGGTAGCAAAGGATATCGACCACGTAAAGGACACATATCGCAAACGTGCCGCCGTCATCGGTTTCCGCTGCGGAGTCATCTTCCATCTTCTCTCGGAGAAGGAGAGGGAATCCAAGCATTGCATCGAATTCGCCCTGCTGATGGCGGAGTATTGCCTGCGACAGCAGATTAAGGCTTTCGGGGATGCTTTCGAGAGTCAGTATGTGAATGCCCGCGAGGAGTGTCAGAGATACTGTGCCAACGGTTCAGTCTTCGACCAGCTTGCGCCGACGTTTACCATCGGTGACCTTCGGGCGCTGAAGCGCGGTTTCTGCGGAGAGTCGGCCCTTCGTCAAATAATCTCCCGCTGGTGTCGTGACAAGTGGATTGAGAAAATCGACAAGACGCATTGGGCAAAGTTGTTACTTTGTGACATGTGACATTGTGACATTAAGGCCTTTGACCGTTGAATAAAGTGAAGAATGAAGAACGAAGAACTAAGAATAATAGTAACTTTGATTCTTCACTCTTCACTTTTCACTCTTCACTCTTAACTTTTTCGTACCTTTGCCGATATTTTTGAAAGATATGAAAAGAATAGTTTTGATTTTGGCAGTGATGATGGCCTCTGTGGCCGGACGGTGCAACGACGGAGTGTTCTACGTGAACGGAAACCACCTCGTGCCCATACAGGAAACAGACATCGCGCTCACAAAGGAAGTGCTCACCATAAGTCTGTGCGACGACGGATATGCCAGAGTGGACGTGCAGTACGTGCTGACAAACAGCGGCAAGGAGAAGACCGTGACGATGGGCTTCGAGGCCGGCGCACCCTACAACGACGACGTGGCATTCAACCCGAAGGGCATACACCCCTATATCAGCGACTTCACGGTGGAGATGAACGGCGAGGAGCTGACATACATGAATGCAGTGGTGAAATCTCAATTCCACACCGACTGCGACTTCCAACCACTCAATCTGAAACGCTGGAAATCATACGGCGAGACAAAGATGCGCGACGGAGAGGAATTGCCCAACAACAGCCTGCTCTACGACATCTCACGTGACAGTCTCATCGACTTTGCCTACGCATACTACTTCGTGGCACGCTTTCAGGAGGGACGCAACACGATACACCACACCTACCGCTACCGTATGAGCTACGGGGTGGGGCGCACCTTCGAGGTGCCGTACTGGCTTCTGCCCGCTATGCGATGGGCCAACAGGCAGATAGACGACTTCACGCTGCGCATCGAAGCTCCCCAGACAGCAAAGCATTTTTTCGTGGAGGACTCCGTCTTCGCACAGTCGGCATTCGCTGTGACAGAAGGAGTGGGCAAGGTGAAAAAGACGAAGTGGTATGACGAACTCTTCGTGGAGATGGCGCTGAGAGACGGCACGGTGGAGTGGCACGCAGAGGGGTTCAAACCCAAGGGCGATATGACGATACAGTCGGCAGAGAGGCTGCACTACGACGACTACAAGCTCGGCACCTTCTACGACCGCAGCGACGGGTATATGCCCGGCAGTTTCGTGATAGAGCCCGACAAGGTGAAGGAGCACCGACGCATCCTCGCCAACCTGCCGTACGCCAGCAGAGGCTACGTGTTTAAGGACAAGAAACTGAGGAAATATTTCAGCCAGTTCTGGTGGTATATGCCAGACCCCTCGTGGAAGCCCGATACATCGGACTTCACTCCGAGAGAATGGAAACTGGTGTCTCCAGACTTTTGACCCTTGCCTCTAGACAAATCCGAAAGGCAACAATGGTCAATGGCAGACCACTTTTCCACCGGTTATATAAAGACCGGGAAGAAGGGGGCGGGATGTGACGGGACGGCCTAAGAGGTCGTAGACGGTGTTGTCATCACCTCTTACATCATCCTTCCGACCTCTTACCTCGCCAACACTTTCAGGGTCGATGCCGAAATACTCGTCCATCTCGCTGAAGCGGCCTCTGTACCATTCCTCGATGCATTCTATCTCGTGGGCGAGGTCGGTGACGTATTTGGGGCGGTCCTTCTGGGCGTCGTAATGCTCTGTCATGCGCTGCCAGGCTCCGCTCTCGATGAAGAGGTCGCGATAGCGCTCCAGTTTCTTGCAGATGGAATCCACAGAGAAGGCTTCACTGCGTCCCTTCTCCCAGCGTTGCTTCAATAAAGCGCGATACTCCTCATCCCCTGCAAGATAGCTGATGGGGTAGGGAGCGTTGTTCATGATGACGCTCACAGGCCAGTCGGTATATGTGCCGTCGTAGTAGTCGCCGGCATAGTGTCCTCCGAAACTGGTGTCGAGGTCCCAGGGCGTGACAACAAAGCGGCGACGGTCGGCATCCGTGGGGTCAGCGGCATTGATGTCCTTACGTATGTTGCGTATGCTGAAATAGTGGTTCTTGTTGCCCCAGTTGTCGCTGATGCAGAGTGCCATGGTGAGAAGCTGGTAGTCGGCCAGATTCTGCAGGAAGAAATAGCGCTTGACATATTCCGTCGTGCGTCCGTCATTGAAAGCATCCAGAAGGGGCTGCCACGTACGGAGGCCTCCGTAGTCCTCCGGGTAGGTGAGTTCCCATGCGTTGTGCCACCCTATGACGCAAGCCGTAGAGTCCTCGTTGTAGCCGGGTTCGTCCTGTTTGGAAATATCCTGTGTGCCGCTCTTGTAGAGCACACCGCGTATCTTGATGCTGCCGTCCTCTTCCTCCTGGTATTTCTTCAGGTTGAGCAGTTTGCGGTTGATACGGTCGCTGAGGCAGTAGATGCCGTAGTACTGACTGTTGATGAAGAGTTCGATGAAGCGTCCCTCAGTGCCGTTGCGCCCCTCGAAATCCGTATCGTAGGGCAGGCGCGAGAAGTCGTTCCAGATGTCGAATGCCACGCGGTTGCGCATGCAGATGCGGTCGATGGCCATAGCATCCAGTATCCACGAGGAGCAGGAGCGCATGCCGAGCAGCGCGGAATCGGCTTCCTCCTCGTAGTCGGGGGTGCGCAGCTTCATGTTGAGTGAAGGCTTCATCGTATAGTGGCTGGCGGTGGCACCGCGTGTGCGGAACTTGGCCGGCAGTTCCACTATGTCGCCGTTGGTGTCGGTCAGATGCATGGAACCGTTTACATAGTCCATATGTCGGGTCAGCGTACCTTCGAAGAAGATGTGTAACTGTGGCAGTTCGACGGCACAGATGTTGAGTGCGGAACCGCTTGTCAATACAAAAAACAGGAAGAGAAATAGTGCTCTCATTACCTTACAAACATAAATTCTCTGCAAAGGTAGCACAAAATCCTCAAACTTCAGCATCCGGAGGGCTGTTTTTACAGAAAAAGTGGTATATTTGCAGTTGGTTTACGTCTTAAATAATTGAGAATTGAGAATTAAGTTTACTGTTTACAGAATGTAACAACTTGTCAACTTGTCAACTTGTCAACTAAAAAAATGTTAGTAAATTCCGTCATCAAAGATCGCATCTGCTACGTGGAGATGCAGAACGCTGAGCATTTCAACTGTCTCAGCGAGGCCATGTGTGAAGAACTGTGCGATGCCGTGCAGGCAGCCTATGACAAGGAGTGTGTGGGCATCGTCATCAAGGCGCAATGCAGGAAAGGAGTGTGGAGCGCGGGACACGATATCAGGGAACTGCCGCAGAACGGTGAAGACCCGCTGGCATTCGACGTGCCGATGGAGAGACTGTTGCGCTGTGTTCAGCAGGTGGCCATACCGGTGATTGCCTGCGTGGACGGTACGGTGTGGGGAGGAGCGTGCGACCTGTGTCTCTCGTGCGACATGATTGTCAGTTCGGACACAGCCACCTTTGCCATCACGCCCGCAAAGATTGGTATTCCCTATAATGCGTCGGGAATCATGCACTTCATCAACCAGTTGGGTATCAACAAGGCACGCGAGATGTTCTTCCTGGCAACGCCCATCACGGCACAGGATGCCCTCAACGTGGGACTCATCAACCATGTGGCTCCGGCAGAAGAGCTGGACAAGATGCTGGAGGAGAAGTTCCTGACACCCCTGCGACGCAACAGCGTGATGTCGATAAGTGCCATCAAGAGGCAGTTCCGCATCCTCAGCAAGGCCGCCACGCTGCTCTCGTCGGAGAATTTCGAGCGCATCAACGCTTACCGTACCAAGGTGTACAAGGGTGCGGATTATCTGGAGGGAATACGCTCATTCCTCGAGAAGCGCACTCCCGAGTACAAGGGCAAAGCATCCGATCTGGATACAAAGTAAAAGGTCTTCCCGTTCAGACCTCGAAGTCGAGGCAGGAGCGCTGCACGGTGTAGGGACGCACCTTGCCGTCGGCCACCGCAACATGCTCGGGATGTGTGGCATACGCCTTGAGAGCCGCTTCCGACTCCAAGGTGCTGTCGAGCATCACATCCGCATTGGAGGAAGCCAGACGGCCGTCGATGTGCACCTTGACATCCAGAAGACCGGGCACCTTGCCCACGAGACTTTCGAGGCCGGACTTGATGCCCGACTTCACAACGCGCTTCTCCTCCTCGGAGAGACTGGGATTGAGAGTCCAGAGAATGATGTGTTTTACCATATAAAGAGAGTTTTATCGGATTTTACGCTGCAAAGATAAGACTTTTTTATATCTTTGCATCAAAATAACGGAAAAACTATGGAGCAAGGACTGATAAATATCGTGGAACTGGACTCTTACGCAGCCAATCCGGGTGACCTCTCGTGGGAGAATTTCATGAAGATGGAGGGCTGCCGTTTCACGGGTTACCTTCGCACACCCGCCGCGCTCACCGTGGAGAGGGCGAAGGAGGCTGACATTGTGCTGACCAACAAAGTGGTGATGAGTGAGGAGGTGATGTCGCAGTTGCCGAGACTGAAATACATCGGAGTGATGGCTACGGGCTACAACGTGGTGGATCTGGAGGCTGCGCGCCGCAGAGGTATTATAGTCACCAACATACCGGCATACAGCACCATGTCGGTGGCACAGATGGTGTGGGCACACCTGCTCAACGTGACTCAGCAGGTGGCTCTTCACGACGCAGCTGTCAAAGCGGGGGAATGGGAGCGCAGCGAGGACTTCTGCTTCTACAAGGCATCGCTCTGCGAACTGGACGGCAAGACGATGGGCATCGTGGGGCTCGGCAACATAGGCATGGCCGTAGCACGTATAGCAAAGGCTTTCGGAATGAAGGTGCTGGCCTATACGAGCAAGACGGAAGTGGAGGAGGGCATCACGGCGACAAGGAGCTACGAGAGGCTCTTCAGTGAGTCGGACGTGGTGACGCTGCATTGCCCCCTGACACCTGAGACGCATCATCTGGTGAACCGCGAGCGTCTGCGTCTGATGCGTCCCACGGCTATACTCATCAACACGGGACGCGGTCCGCTGGTGGATGAGGAGGCGCTGTGCGAGGCGCTTCGCGAGGGAAAGTTGGGAGCTGCCTGTCTGGATGTGCTGACGCAGGAGCCGCCCGTAAGTCTCCCCGAGGCTCCCAATCTCTACTTCACGCCGCACCTGGCGTGGGGCACACGCGAGGCAAGAGCCCGTCTGCTGGACGTCGCAGCAGAAAACATTAGGGCTTTCCTGCGCGGAAAGCCCCGGAATGTTGTATCGTAAAGGTAGCCGGAATCACTTCGCACCGCCGCCGAGAGCCAGATAGAGCTCAATAGTGGCATCAATAGCATCCATGCGGTTTCTGATTTGTGCCATGCGGGATGAGAGAAGTGTGTTGTGGGCTGTGATGACGTTGAGATAGTTCGCTGAGGAGTTCTCATAGAGACGACGTGTGGCATCGTAGGCACGCTGGTTGGCATCGGCCTCGTGACCGTAGTAGATGCGGTGCTCCTCGGCGCAGCGCACCTCCAGCATGGCGGTGTTCACCTCGTTGCCGGCAGCAACAACTTGCTGCACGAAGTCGTTCTTGGCAATCTCAATGTCGTTCTTTGCTATCTTATAGCGTGCGCGCAGAGCTCCGTTCTGGAAGATGGGCTGTGCGAGCGATGCTATGGCGTTGCCTATCATCACACCGGGATTGACGATGCCGATACCGGCACTGTTGGTGAAGCTGCCCGTAGCGCTCAGGGTGAGGCTGGGGTAGAAGGCGGAAGCGGCTTCCTGCTTGTCGTAGAAGGCCTTTGCGAGCTTCAACTCCGCCTGCTTCACGTCGGGACGGCGTGAGAGGATGGAGATGGGGGCACCCGTAGTGATAAGTGCGGGAGCCTGGAAGGATGCCAGTGTGGTGTGATCGATGAAGTGGGACGATTCGCCCAGCAGTGTGCAGAGTGCGGTCTGTGTGATGGTGCGGTCGTCATTGAGTTCGTCGAGAGTGCCTACCATCGACCAGTAGGTGGCTTCGATGCTGCTTACGGAAGCCTGATTGGCCTGGCCGGCATCCATCAGTCGTACCTGCATGTCCCAATAGGTCTTCCAGTTGGCAACGGTTTGTTCCATCAGTACAACCTGCTCGTCGAGCTGGCAGATGGTATAGTAGAGCTTGGCGACGTTGGCCACCAGACCTGCCTGCACAGCCTGACGTGCCGTCTGTATCTGCTTGAGCGACACCTTGGTACCTTGCAACTGGTTGCGCAGGGCGAAGAAATTGACATTCTGCCAGCCCATCGTCAGCGATGCACCGTAGGTCTTTGTGTTACCGGCGAAGGCATCTCTCAGGGAGTTGCGGTTGTAGGGGTCGTAGGTCTTGCTGATGGCACCGTTGGCAGAGAAACTGATGCTGGGGATGAACGCCAGACGGGAGGCCTTCAGGGAATATTCCACCTGCTGTATCTGGAGGTCGGTGTTGCGCACGTCGGTGTTCTGTGCGAGAGCCTTCTCAATGAGCGTCTGGAGGGTGGGGTCGGTGAAGAGTTCACGCCAAGAGAGGTCGCCCAGTCCGAGGGAATCTCCGCTCTGTGCATCACCATAGATGCCGTCGGTGCGGACTTCGCCCACTACCTTCTCGCGCTTGTAGTTCTTGAAGACTGCGCACGAGGTCATCGTGACACCCACAAGGGCGCACACGAGAACATTATATAGTGTCTTTTTCATTGTTGACATTTTGGTGTATACTTATTCGTGTTTCTTGGATGACTCGGCTTCTTCCTTAGCCTTGCGGCTGTGCTCGCGCTCCTTGAGGAACTGCAGGTCGGCCTCTTCTATCATTACGGGGCGTATCTTCTCCTGAAGCCATTCGGTGATGATGAAGAAGACGGGCACGGTGAAGAGGATGGCCAGAGTGCCGATAAACATACCGCCGATGACGGTGACACCGATGGTGCGGTTGGAGTGACTGCCGGCACCGGTGGATACCATAAGGGGCACCATACCGATAATCATCGTGAGGACGGTCATCAGAATGGGACGCAGACGGGCCTCACAGGCTGCGTAGGCGGCCTCCACAATACCCATACCCTTGCGGCGGCGCTCCAGAGCGAACTCCGTGATGAGGATGGCTGTCTTGGAGAGCAGACCGATAAGCATGATGATACCGGTCTGGAGGTAGATGTTGTTGTCTATCTTACAGCCGAATACGAAAGGAAGTATTTCGTAGCCCTGATTCCACAGCCAGGCGAAGCCCACAGAACCGAGCACACCGGCAGGTACCGAAAGGATGACGGACCAGGGCACGAGGAACGATTCGTAGAGACAGGCCAGAATGAGGAAGATGAGGAACGCACACACGAGGTAGATAACGATGGTGGCATAGGAACCGCGCATCTCGTTCTCCTCACGTGCGATACCGCCGTATTCGTAACCGAAGCCGGATGGGAATGCGTTGTGGAACTCCTCGTCTACCACTCTCATGACATCGGTGGACGAGTAACCGGCATTTGGCATGAGGTTACAGGTAATGGACGAGAAGAGGTTGAAACGTGTGTCTATCTCAGCGCCGAGTATGGGGGTGAGTTTCACGAATTCGGAAACGGGAGCCATCTCGTTGCCGTTGCGCACGTACATATTGGAAAGGTCTTCCTCTGTGAGACGGCTCTTCTCGTTGGCCTGCAGCATCACACGGTATATGTGGCCGAACTGGTTTATGTTGCTCACGTAGACACCGGCACAGTAGGCACCCAGAACACTCAGTACGGCGCTGGGGGAAATACCTGCACGCTTACACTGTGCAGCATCCACCTCAACCTTTATCTGCGGGAAGTTGCGGGCGTATGATGTCATGGCACGCATCACCTCAGGATGTTGGCTGATACGCTGGAGAAGGTCTTCTGTGTATTGCAGGAACAGGGCCTTGTCGCCGCCCGTCTTGTCCTGAAGGTCGAGTTCGATAGAGCCCATACCATAGCCGGGAATCATGCCGGGTTCGAACACCAGACACTGGGCATCGGGAATCTCCTTCATGAGTCGGCCCGTCAGTTTTCCTGAAGCGACTGTAGAGGTGGAGAGGAAGTTGTCGAGCCAGTTCCAAGGACCGGCTGAACGGCGTTTTGTCCAGTTCTTGAGCTTCATGATACACATACCGTAGGATGTGCCCTGACCGGCCATAAATGAGTAGCCTGCCACGCGGTTGTAGCCCTCTACCTCGGGAACATCCTTGACGATTGCCTCAACGCGGTCGAGGATATCGTTGGTGGTGGCGAGGTTGGAGCCCGGCACAGCGTTGACAACCATCATCATTGTGCCCTGGTCCTCCTGAGGTACAAGACCCGAGGACAGATTCTTGAAGGCAAAGTAGACACCGGCGAATGCCAGAATCACTGTGCCGAATGCGTATATGCGGGCCTTGCGGGAAACGATGTGTCTGAGCACACCGAGATATTTCTCCAGCAATACGCCATAGCTGGCCTCGTAGGCGAGACGGGTGCGATAGTTGATCTGACCGAAGAAACCCTTGCGACGCTCCTCAGAAGCCGGACGCATCATCATGGCGCAGAGAGCGGGACACAAGACAAGCGCACTCACGCAGGAGAGACCTACGGAGGTGGCAAGTGTCAGACCGAACTGCGTATAGAAAATACCGGATGTGCCGGGCATGAAACTCACGGGGATAAATACGGCCATGAAGACGAATGTACAGGAAATAACCGCCATCGTCACATCGCTCATGGCATCCTTGGTGGCTTCATAAGAAGAGGTATATCCTGCATCGAATTTAGCCTGCACAGCCTCTACCACCACAATGGCATCGTCGACCACAGTACCGATAGCCAGCACAAGGGCGAAGAGCGTGAGCAGGTTGAGCGAGAAGCCCGCAACAGAAAGACAGGCGAAGGTGCCTATCAGGGATACTATGATGGAAATGGACGGAATGATGGTGGCGCGGAAATCCTGAAGGAAGAAGTACACCACAAGGATAACCAGTATGATGGCAACGATGAGCGTTTCCTCTACGTTGGCAATGGATGCCATGAGGAAGTCGTTGGAGCACTGGAGGGTGGTGAACTTGAGACCTGCGGGGAGATCCTTCGAGAGTTCGTCCAGTTTTGCCATGATGAGGTCGTTGGTCTCCTTGGCGTTGGCGCCAGCCACCTGGAAGGAGATGAAGCAGACGGCTTCGTGACCGTTGGCACCGCCGTGGAAGGTATAACTCTCGGCACCCAGTTCGGCTTTAGCCACATCTTTCAGACGAAGGATATTGCCATCGGGCAGAGCCTTGATGACCATATTTTCGAAATCCTCGATTTTCGTCAGACGACCAGTGTACTTCATTGTGTAGGAGAAGACATTGTCGATGCCTTCACCATGAGTGCCGTTGACGGGATTCTCGCCCAACAGACCTGTGGGAACCTCCACGTTTTGTTCTGCAAGCACAGCGGTGATATCGCTGGGCATGAGACCATATTGAGCCATCTTTGTGGGATCCATCCATATACGCAGAGCGTAGATACCACCAAGTTCCATCACATCGCCCACACCTTTGATACGCTTAATCTGGGGGATGACATTGATGTCAAGGTAGTTTGAGATGAAGTCCTCGTCGTATTCTCCGTTGGTACACTCAAGGGCATCAATCTGGAGGAACGAGGTCTGACGCTTCTGGGTGCTTACACCGATACGTGTTACCTCCTGAGGAAGAAGACCCAAAGCCTTGGACACACGGTTCTGCACATTGACAGCACACATGTCGGCATTGGTGCCCTGCTTGAAGTAGATAGTAATGGTGGCGCTACCGGAGTTGGTCGCTGTGGAGGTCATGTAGGTCATGTTCTCTACACCGTTGATGCTTTCTTCAAGTGGCTGAATAACAGCATGTGAGACTGCGTCGGCTGAAGCACCAATGTAAGAGGTGCTTACCGTAACGGTAGGGGGCGCGATATCTGGATAACTCTCAAGTGGCAGGGTGAAATAGCTGATTGCACCCACCATGAGAATCATGATGGCGATGGACATAGCCATCACCGGTCGTTTTATGAAGATATTCCCTTTCATATTGAAATGCTATATCTGTGGTGAGTGTATATTATTTGCTTTCGCCCTTTTGAAGTACGTCCTGTCCTTCCTTAATCATACCGGCACCTTCAGCCACGATTTCCTGACCTACCGTAAGACCCTCGGTGACGATGACGTTGTTGCCAAGTCTCTCAGGACGGAGGCTTACAAGCTGGCCATGAGCAATACCGTTTTCATCAACATTCCACACACGGAAACGGTTCTGAAGCTGTACGGTGGCCTTGATGGGAATGACAATCTGATCCTTGAGGTGGATGGGAAGAACAATAACACCTGTAGAACCGCTGTGGAGCACGTTGTTGGGATTGTCGAAGACTGCACGGAGCTGAATGGTACCGGTGGTACGGTCGATGACAGCACTTGCACTTGCAACATTACCGGTAAGGTCGTACTCACTACCGTCTACGAGTTGGAGCTTGAGAGGAGGCATCTCGGCAATAGCCTTGTCGAGGTCGCCGCTTTCGCGCACCATTGAGAGAAGCTGGCTCTCTGTCATTGAGAAATAAACATGCATCTGGCTGATATCACTCACGGTGGTGAGAGGAGTGGGGATAGATGCACTTACGAGAGCTCCTTTCTTGTAGGGGAGTTCACCTACAACACCGTTGGAAGGAGACTTCACTACAGTGTAGGAAAGATTGTTGCGGGCGTTCAGCACACTGGCGTTGGCCTGGCTTACTTGAGCCTTGGCGGAAAGCAGACTGTTATAGGAAGTCTGCAGGTCGAAATCGGAGATAACGTTCTCAGCTCTGAGCTTCTTCTTTGCCTCGTAGTTGAGAGCAGCAGTGGCCTCCGCAGCCTTTGCAGCTTCAAGAGAAGCCTCTGCCGTGTTGAGGGCAGCCTGATAGGGAATCTGGTCGATGATGAAGAGCGTCTGGCCCGTAGAAACCTTCTGACCTTCTGTGACGCAAATCTGCTGGATGGTGCCTCCCACCTGAGGATAAATCTGCACATCCTGACAACCACGTATTGTAGCACTGTACTTACTATCGATAGTAATGTCCTGTTTCTCGACTTTCAATGTCTTATACACGGCACTGACTGTCTGTCTTTGTTGCTTCTTACCGCAACCCGTCAGTAGGGTCATTGCCACCAGCCCGATGGCGAGCATGTTTAATCTGATTCGCATAAAAGGTATATGTTATTGCAGTTATAATATAAAATCGCGTGCAAAGGTACAACTTTTTTTGCAAAAAGCCTTTCTATAAGAAAAAAAATCCTTACCTTTGGACTTGGTTTTAAGTTTTATTACGATTTGACAGTATGAAAGGAATAGTTTTAGCAGGTGGTTCCGGCACGCGTTTGTATCCCATAACGAAGGGTATATCAAAGCAATTGATGCCCATCTACGACAAACCCATGATATACTATCCCGTGTCGGTGCTGATGCTGGCCGGTATCAGAGAAATACTCATCATTTCCACGCCGTTTGACCTTCCCGGATTCAAGCGTCTGCTGGGTGACGGTAGCGACTATGGAGTGCATTTCGAATATGCAGAGCAGCCATCTCCCGACGGACTGGCGCAGGCTTTCACCATCGGTGCGGACTTCATCGGAGACGATAGCGCGTGTCTCGTGCTGGGCGACAATATCTTTCAGGGTAATGGTTTCAGTGCAATGCTGCGTGAGGCTGTGCGTACGGCGGAAGAAGAGAAGAAGGCTACGGTGTTCGGTTACTGGGTGAATGACCCGGAACGGTACGGTGTGGCAGAATTCGACAGAAACGGCAACTGTCTCTCCATAGAAGAGAAACCTGCGAATCCAAAATCCAACTATGCAGTGGTGGGTCTTTATTTCTATCCCAATAAGGTTGTGGAAGTTGCAAAGAATATAAAGCCTTCGGCTCGTGGAGAATATGAAATCACGACGGTGAATCAAAGATTCCTTGAAGACGGTGAACTGAAAGTGCAGACTCTCGGACGCGGTTTTGCTTGGCTTGATACCGGTACGCACGATTCTCTTTCTGAGGCATCTACGTATATAGAAGTGCTTGAGAAGCGTCAGGGCTTGAAGGTGGCTTGTCTGGAAGGTATCGCATTCCGTAAGGGGTGGATTACCGAGGAACGTATGCGTGAATTGGCACAGCCGATGCTCAAAAACCAGTACGGTCAGTATCTGCTCAAGGTAATTGACGAAGTGAAGCGCTACGGTAAGGATAATTTGGAGTAAACGACGCGAAAAGTTAGTTTAGAAGAGAAATATGAACATACTTGTAACGGGAGCAAACGGACAGTTGGGTCGTGAGATGAGAATAGTCTCGGCTACGACGTCGGACAAATATATATTCACCGATGTTAACGAGGCAGAGGGCCTGGCGACAACTTATCTGGACATCACAGATTTGGAGGCCGTCAGGAAAATGGTGAGAGAAAATGCTGTTGATGCCATTGTGAACTGCGCGGCGTGGACCAACGTGGATGCGTGCGAAACGGATGAAAGGCTGGCAGCGTTGGCAGAAAAACTAAATGCCGATGCTCCGCGTAATCTGGCTGAGGCTATGATGGAAGTGGGAGGGCTACTTATTCAGATTTCTACCGACTACGTCTTCGGCAAGGAACCGTATAACACACCCTGCCGCGAGGACCAGAAGGGTACTCCTACTGGAGTCTACGGCACGACGAAGAAGCTCGGAGAGCAGTATATACAGAACTCCGGTTGCCGTTATGTTATCATACGCACGGCGTGGCTTTATTCGGAATTCGGTAAGAATTTCTGTAAGACGATGATGGCTCTTACAAGCACAAAGCCGGCTCTTAAAGTGGTGTTTGACCAGTGCGGCACTCCGACTTATGCACTTGATTTGGCGAAGACCATAGTGGCAATACTCCAGAAGCCCGTGGAGGGTGTTTATCACT
The DNA here is from genome assembly GCA_017958545.1 of Bacteroidaceae bacterium. Taxonomy (GTDB): domain Bacteria; phylum Bacteroidota; class Bacteroidia; order Bacteroidales; family Bacteroidaceae; genus Physcousia. The sequence goes on from JAGDCM010000009.1 coordinate 17,179, forward strand.
ATTCCAACGAAGGAGTTTGCAGTTGGTTTGATTTTACTAAGATGATTGCAGAATATTGTGGTCATACGGAGTGCGACATTCAGCCCTGTCGTTCCAGCGAGTATCCTTCACCCGTGCAGCGTCCGTCGTATAGCGTGTTGGACAAGAAAAAAATACGTGAGACGTTCGGGATAAAGATTCCGTACTGGACAGAGAGTTTAAAGAAATGCATTGAGAATATAGAAAGCATGCAAGGCTGATAGTCAGGTGTATGCGCAGTTTTGAACAAATAAAAACTTTAATATGAAGAATATAGTTATCACAGGTGGAGCAGGCTTTATCGGAAGCCATGTAGTACGTCTGTTTGTGAACAAATACCCCGAGTATAAAATCATCAATCTGGATAAACTCACGTATGCCGGTAATTTGGCAAACCTGAAGGACATTGAGGATAAGCCGAATTACAAGTTCGTCAGGATGGACATCTGCGATTTTGACGCGTTCTATCAGTTGATGCTGGACGAGAAGGTAGACGGTATTATACATCTGGCTGCAGAGAGCCATGTGGACCGTTCCATCAAGGATCCCTTCACGTTTGCCCGTACCAATGTGATGGGTACGCTGTCTCTGCTGCAGGCCGCCAAGCTTTACTGGGAATCGTTGCCGGAGAAGTATGAGGGCAAGCGTTTCTATCATATCTCCACCGATGAGGTGTATGGAGCATTGGAGATGACAAATCCGGAGGGTATAGAGCCTCCTTTCACTACGACGGCATCGTCTTCAGAGCACCATCTGGCATACGGCAAGGATTTCTTCTATGAGACAACGAAGTATAATCCCCATTCTCCTTACAGTGCCTCAAAGGCTTCTTCCGACCACTTCGTACGTGCCTTCCACGACACATACGGTATGCCAACGATTGTGACCAACTGTTCCAATAACTACGGTCCTTATCAGTTCCCCGAGAAGCTGATACCTCTGTTCATCAACAACATACGTCATCGCAAGCCACTTCCCGTTTACGGCAAGGGAGAGAATGTGCGCGACTGGCTGTATGTCGTGGATCATGCCCGTGCCATTGACACCATCTTCCACAACGGAAAGATTGCAGAGACGTATAATATTGGTGGCTTCAATGAATGGAAAAATATTGATATCATCAAGACTGTAATCAAAACAGTTGATCGTCTGTTGGGTCGTAAGGAGGGCGAAGATCTTGACCTTATCACCTATGTGACAGACCGTCTGGGTCACGATGCCCGCTATGCCATTGATTCGACCAAGCTGCAGAAGGAACTCGGTTGGGAACCGTCTTTGCAGTTTGAGGAGGGTATTGAAAAAACTGTGAAATGGTATCTGGAGAACGAAGCCTGGATGGACAATATCACCTCGGGAGAGTACGAGAAGTACTACGAGGATATGTACAAGGGCCGTTAATCATTTCATCTCAACTACCGTTATTCCTGCACCGCCAAAGCGCACGTCTTCATCCCGAACGGAGATGACGCGCGGAACGGTTTGCATGTAGTGGCGGCAGAGTTCCCTGAGTGCACCGGTACCGGTGCCGTGCAAAATGCGTACTCGTGATGCTCCTGTCATGAGGGCGTCGTCCATATAATGCATCAGAGTGTTGAGCGCTTCGTCTGCACGCTGTCCGCGTATGTCCAGATCCGGGGAGAATTCAATGTTATGCTGGTGCACAAGATGGGTGGTCGCCGTTGCCGGTGATTGAGTGGGAGACGGTTTTGGTGCTTTAGCTGCTTCGATGCGGTCCAATGTCGTCACTGTGTGAATGTGACCGAAGGTGAGTGTCACTTTCTTGCCGTCAATACGGTCGATACGTCCTACGGTGGTTGCCCCCTTTATCCTTGCGTACTTGCCCACAGCGATTACAAGATGCTCTGCGGCATGGGGTTGAGGCTGTTGACGCTTAATGTGTTCGGATACGACTTTTGCGGGCGCTGCCAGCGACTCCATAACGCCGGCGAGGGTTTCCCTGGCTTCTTTTGTGCGCTGTTTGTCGGCCTGTGCTTCGCGTATCTCCTTTATGGTGCGTTCCACGGCGGCGTTGGCGCTGGAGACAATCTCCTTGGCCTCTTCCCTGGCAGAATGCAGAATGTCTTTCTTCTCCTGGCGCAGTCCTTCGATTTTCTCCTCGTAGCGCTGGATTGTGGCCTCCATGCGTTTTTCCTTCTCATGGATATTCTGGCGTTTGTCCTCCCAATAGCGTTTGTCGCGCACGATATCCAAAAGATATTTGTCGGCGGAGACATAGTCTTGTCCGACAATAGAGGTGGCACGCTGTATCACGTCGTTGGGGATACCTATCTTGCGGGCGATTTCTATGGCGAAGGAACTTCCGGGGTTCCCGATTTGCAGTTGGAAGAGTGCCTCCATCTTTTGTCTGTCGTAAAGCATAGCACCGTTGCGTACGCCTTTGTGACTGTCTGCAAAATGTTTGAGGTTTTGGTAGTGTGTTGTAATAACTGCCCATGCCCCCTGTTCGTGGAAACGTTCCAGAATGGCCTCTGCCATAGCTCCTCCGATAGTAGGCTCTGTGCCGCTTCCCATCTCATCGACCAGAAGCAGGGTGGTGGCATTGGCCGCTTTCATCATACGCTTCATCGTTACCAGGTGGGAAGAGTATGTGGATAGGTCGTTCTCAATACTCTGGTCGTCGCCTATATCGATGAGCATTTCAGAGAATATGCCACATTTGGAGTTTTCACCGATGGGAACAGGCAGACCGCACTGCAACATGTATTGTATCAGTCCCACTGTCTTGAGGCAAACACTCTTTCCGCCTGCATTCGGTCCGGAGATGATGAGTATCTTGCCGTCTTTGTCGAGAAGGATGTCGAGAGGGACGATGTGTCGTTCCTGTTTCTTCAGGGAACGTTCCAGAAGAGGATGTCTGGCAAGTGTCCAGTCGATGACAGGACGGGATGAGGGAATGGGGCAGATGCCGCCAATCTCTTTTGCGAAGAAAACTCTTGCCATGACAAACTCTAACTGTCCGAGGAAGTTGAATGCGTTCAGCAGTTCTTTTACGTTCGGACGGATGAGTGTGGTGAAGTGTTGCAGGATACGTATGACCTCTCTCTTCTCTTCTGCTTCGAGTTCCCTGATTCTGTTGTTTGCCTCTACCACTTCCTGTGGTTCCACGAAAACAGTCTTTCCTGTGGCAGACTCATCGTGCACGATACCGCCCAGACGTTTCTTCACGGAGGGAGAAACAGGAATCACCAGTCGTCCGTCTCTGAGCGTGGGATTTGTGTCTGCCTCCACGAGTCCGTCTTCCTTAATGCTTCGCAGTATGCTCTGGAGCGTACGTGATACGCTTCCTTCTGCTTTTCTCAGTTCGTTTCTCACGCGTGAGAGAGCAGGGGAGGCCTCGTCTTTTATGTGTCCGTACTTGTCCAGTATCTTGGCGGCGCATTGCTCTACGGCATGGAATGTGAACACACCGTTGGCCATTCGCTCCAATGCAGGGAATGTTGATTCCGGAGTTTCCGTACCGGAGGGTTCGCTGCTTTCCTCATGGCGTATGAGCCGGAGCCATCCGTGCATGGTGACGAGGGTGAGGTACAGGTGGTGCAGGTCTTCTTCCTGTATGTATGTGCCCTCGATACGTATGCGCTGCACCACTTCCCTCAAATCGTAGAACGCCATTTCCGGTGTTTCCGTCAGAGAGGAAATCAGTGTCTGCATCTCTTGCGTTTCCTCTTGTCTCTGCCGAATTGTGTCCACATCATTTATCCACGTGAGTGCATCGATGTGTTCACGTCCCAAATTCGACTGACAATTGTCAGCAAGCATGAGTATTATCTGGTCAAAGCCTATCTTATTCTCCATTTCGGGGTGCAAAGATATAAAATTAATGACAAATCGATATTCATTGTTTATATTTATTTTTGCAGTTTCATTTCTTTTTACTATTTTTGCGTTGGAATTACATTATAAACTAATACAATTATGTTAACACAGGAAGACAAGCTCTTGCTTCAGCAAAAGGGTATCAGTGAATCGCAAATTGAATGTCAGCTCAAACAGTTCCGTGAAGGTTTCCCGTTTCTTCGTTTGAAGGCCGCAGCCAGTGTGGAAAACGGTATAGTGCGTCCGTCTATAGAGGATCAGAAGCGCTATGTGCATCTTTGGGAGCAGTATAAGAAGGAAGGCCACAAGATTACGAAGTTCGTGCCGGCTTCCGGTGCTGCAAGCCGTATGTTCAAGGCTATGTTCGAGTTTGCGGATGCAGATTACGATGTGCCGACAACAGATTTCGAAAAGAAATTCTTTGCACGTCTGCATGACTTCGCTTTCTTCCCTGCTTTGGACGACGCCTGCGTGGTGATGTACGGCAAGGGTGCTGACGCTCTTGTCTCGGAAGGCCGTTACAAGGATGTCGTGGTGGCAATGCTGGATGCCGACGGTCTCAACTACGGCCAGCTGCCGAAGGGTCTTCTTCAGTTCCACACCTATGAGACACAGGCGCGCACTCCTCTTGAGGAGCATCTGGTGGAGGCTGCAATGTATGCGAGCAGTAAGGGCGAGGCAAACGTTCATTTTACTGTGTCATCGGAGCACAAGGCTTTGTTCCAGCAGTTGGTGAAAGACGTGCTGGCAGACTATGAGAAGGAATACGGCGTGCACTACAATGTGTCTTTCTCCGAGCAGAAGCCCTCTACAGATACTCTTGCAGCAACGATGGACAACGAGCCTTTCCGTGTTGACGGTAAACTGCTGTTCCGTCCGGGCGGTCACGGAGCCTTGATAGAGAATCTTTCCGATTTGGATTCCGAGATAGTGTTTATCAAGAACATTGACAATGTGGTTCCCGACCGTTTGAAGGAAGAGACCGTTCTCTGGAAGCAGGTTCTGGCCGGTGTGCTTGTTGATGCACAGGAGAAAGCCTTTGCATATCTGCGTAAGCTTGACAGCGGAGAATACACCCATTCGGACCTGGAGGAAATGATTCGTTTCGTGCGTCACACTCTCTGTTGCGACAAGGAAGGGGTGAAGGATATGGAGGATACGGAACTGGTGAATTACCTCCGTTCCAAGCTCAACCGTCCGATGCGTGCAACGGGTGTTGTGAAGAATGTGGGTGAACCGGGCGGCGGTCCGTTCCTGGCTTATAATCCCGACGGCAGTGTGTCGATGCAGATTCTGGAATCAAGCCAGATTGACCAGAACAATGCAGAGTATCAGAAGATGTTCACGGAGGGCACTCACTTCAATCCCGTTGACCTCGTGTGCGCCATCAAAGACTATAAGGGTAATAAGTTTGATTTGCCCAAGTATGTTGATCCTGCCACAGGTTTCATCTCGTTCAAGAGTAAGTCTGGACGTGAACTCAAGGCTCTCGAGCTGCCAGGCCTGTGGAACGGTGCTATGAGCGACTGGTCCACAATCATGGTGGAGGTGCCCCTCGGTACATTCAATCCCGTGAAGACTGTAAACGATTTGCTCAGAGACCAACATCAGTAGTAAGTATTGCTGTATCGCAGACCTCAAAAGATAACAGCCCTTCTGGACAACTTCTTGCGTTCAGAAGGGTTGGTCACTCCTTTAGCCCGCTTCAGGGCAGAGGAGGCAGTAGTTCGTGTGATAGGGGAGCAATACGCCAGATATGTAGGTGACGTAAGTTTTCAGGGGGAAAAACTGCAAGTGCAGATAAAAAGTGCACCGTTGCGCCACAATCTCCTGATGAATAGAAGAGCCTACATTCATGCTATTAACCACGAGGCGGGTGCTCAAGTGGTACAGGAAATCGTCTTCTGCTAAGCGCTATGAGTATCCGGCTGGAAAAACTTGTAATAGGATATCGCACACATCACGGTGATGTGAATGTTACGTGTCCTCTTTCTGCTCAGATGCGGGAAGGCCGTCTCATCTGTCTTGTGGGGCGCAACGGAGTGGGGAAGTCCACCTTGCTGCGTTCTGTGGCCGGGTTGCAACCTCTATTGGAGGGAGATGTAGTTATTGACGGGCGCAGTATTAACGGCTACGACAAAAGGGAATTGGCGCAGAAGATATCCATCGTCACTACAAGGGATATCCCGTCTGCCTCGATGACATCGAGAGAGGTGGTTGCTCTGGGCAGAAGTCCGTACACCGGTTTCTGGGGACGGCTCACACCGGAGGACGCTGATATCGTGGAGAACAGTATCGATGCTGTCGGTGTGAGAGACCTTTCGTCAAGACGTGTGCATACCCTTTCCGACGGAGAGCGACAGAAAGTAATGATAGCGAAGGCGATAGCTCAGGAGACTCCCAATATCCTTCTGGACGAACCGACGGCTTTTCTGGATTATCCCAGTAAGGTGAACACGCTCACCCTGCTCTCACGTTTGGCACATGATATGTCGCGTACGATTCTTGTTTCCACACACGATGTGGAGCATGCCCTGAGGCTCTCCGACGAGGTGTGGCTCCTTCAGAAAGACGGATTATATAAGGTATTGAGAAGATATGCTCTTGTTCTCCACTACGCGGCGGATGGTCTCGGCGAGGAGGTCGGCGATGGAAATCTGCTTGACCTTGGCACAGCGCTGGGTGTAGGGGATGGAGTCGGTGAAGACAATCTCCTCAAGCGCACTGTTCTGCACGCGCTCTGAAGCGGGACCCGACATCACGCAGTGTGATGCGACGGCTCTTACGCTGTTGGCTCCGTTCATCATCATGAGGTCGGCGGCCTTGGTTATAGTACCAGCGGTATCCACCATATCATCTACCAACACTACATCGGCACCGGTCACGTCACCGATAATCTGCATGTCGGACACCTCGTTTGCCTTCTTACGTGTCTTATTGCAGAGCACGAGGGGACAGTTCAGATATTTGGCATAGTTGCTGGCGCGCTTCGAACCGCCCACGTCGGGAGCTGCCATAACGAGGTTCTTGAGGTTGAGGCTTTTGATATAGGGCATCATCACGCTGGAGGCATACAGATGGTCTACAGGGCAGTTGAAGAAACCCTGTTCCTGATCTGCGTGCAGATCCATTGTGATGAGTCGGTCGATACCGGCCACTGTCATACAGTCTGCTACGAGTTTTGCACCGATTGACACACGGGGCTTGTCCTTGCGATCCTGACGTGCCCATCCAAAGTAGGGTACCACGGCGTTGATGCTTCTTGCAGAGGCTCTCTTTGCAGCGTCCATCATGAGCAGCAACTCCATGAGATTGTCGCTGGAGGGGAAGGTGCTTTGTACGAGGAAGACATCCTTGCCGCGAATGCTCTCTTCGTAACTTACGGCAAATTCTCCGTCGGAGAACTTTGTGATTATGAGGTTGCCCAGAGGACAATCTAAACTTTGACAGATTTTTTCAGCAAGATAACGGGTTGCTGTGCCCGAGACTACCAGAAAGTTTTCGTTGGTCATAAGGTTAGTGTGCTTATTCGCTTGCTTTGCGCAAACGGTGGAAATGTAATATTAGATCCTTGAAATCCATACCGGAATGAATGTTGAAGCGCTTCCAGAGTTCACCTCTGATGACGGCTCCTCCGAAACCCAAGTCGCGCACCTGCGGAATTTTTTCCAACGAGATGCCTCCCTGTGCCATCACATGGCGGTCGATGAGGCCGCGACGAGATGCTTCCTTCAGCTGCTCCAGATTGTATCTGGACTTGTATGTGGGTTCAGAGATACTGTCAAAAACATTCTTGAGTATGACGTAGTCGAAATTGCGCTTGCATTCAGCCAAGTCCTCAAGGCTGTAGCATGTGCACGATTTCTGGCCCTTGTAGCCTGCCGGCAGGTTCGGGTTGTGATGGCTGATATGTATGCCTGCAAGTCCGAATTCCTCCTTCAGGTAGAAGTGGTCGTTGGCTACGATGCGGTTGTGGTAGCGAGAAGGCAACAGGGTCAGCAACCGTTCACAATAGACCGGTTCTGACCCTGGTTTGCGCAGGTGCAGCATATCTAACCCATCCTCAAAAAGCGTTGCGAGGATTTTGTCTTCTTCAACGAAGAACGTTGGATTAGATAGCAGCAACAGTTTCATGAATGCTCTTATTCTGCAGCGGGAGCCTCTTCAGCGGGGGCCTCCTCGTTGGCGGCAGCTTCTGCTTCCGCAGCGGCCTCCTTAGCGGCAGCCTCGAGGGCAGCCATCTTCTCTGCAATCTGAGCCTTCTTGGCTTCGTCTGCCTTCTTCTCTGCGTTGAGACGCTCTGCGGCAGCCTTCTTGGCCTCGTCAGCCAACTTGTTTGCTACAGCTTGGAGACCTTTCTGACGGTCAGCCTTCCAAGCGTCAAACTTCTGCTGTGCAGTAGCCTCGTCGAAAGCGCCCTTCTTCACACCGCCACGCAGGTGCTTCATCAGGTATACGCCCTCGCCAGAGAGAATGTTACGCACTGTGTCGGTGGGCTGTGCACCAGCCTCTACCCAATACAGGGCACGATCGAATTTCAAATCTACAGTGGCAGGATTGGTGTTGGGATTGTAAGTACCAATCTTCTCTGTAAACTTACCATCACGTGGTGCTCTTACATCAGCGATGACGATGCTGTAGAAGGCATAGCCCTTACGACCGCCGCGCTGCAATCTGATTTTTGTTGCCATTACTTTTTATGGTTTTATAGGTTTGAAATATACTGCCATCTCGTGACAGCGGGTGCAAAGGTACGTCTTTTCTTGCAATAAAGCCAGAGGCACGTGCTTTTTTTTTGTTTATTTAAGCTTTTTTGTCAAAGAGAAAGCGATTTCTTGATGGCTTCTACGTGCTCTTTGGCCTTCTCTACCTCGCCGGGATAACACTTTGCACAACCGATCTGACCCTTGATTTCGCAATAGAACTTGATCTTCGGTTCTGTGCCGCTGGGACGTACGGAAATCTTGGTGCCGTCCTCACAGAACCACTGCAGCACGTTGCTCGTGGTGGGCATATCCAGCTTCGTCACGTTGCCCTTGTCGTCTGTTGCCGTGAGTGCCTGATAGTCCTTCGTGAGAACAATCTTCGAACCGGCGATTTCCTTTGGAGCCTTCTCTCCGCGGAAGTCCACCATCATCTGCTTTATCTCGTCAGCACCGCTCTTGCCGGGCTTCGTCACGTTGATCGTGCTCTCGTAGGAGAATCCGTATTCCTTATATATCTCCATCAGCAGGTCGTAGAGGGTCTTGCCCTGATCCTTTGCCCATGCTGCAATCTCGCAGATGAGACAGATGGAAGCCGGAGCGTCCTTGTCGCGCACTTTGTCGTAGGGCAGGAATCCGAACGACTCCTCGCCGCCGCCGATATATTTCTGCTTGCCTTCCGAGAGAGCTATCTCGCGTGCAATCCACTTGAAACCGGTGTAGCAGTCGCGCAGTTCCACGCCGTTCTTCTTCGCCATTTCGGCAATCACCTCAGTGGTTACGATGGTCTTCACGAGGAAGTCGGTTTTGCCCAGCGTGCCGAGAGCCTGCTTGTTCTTGATGATGTAGTAGATGAACATCATGGCAGTCTGGTTGCCGTTGATGATCTGCCACTCACCCTCCGGATTGCGGCATACGATGGCAAGACGGTCGGCATCGGGGTCGGTAGCCACCACGAGGTCGGCATTCAGCTTCGTACCGAGCTTCATACCCAGCGTCATTGCCTCGGCATTTTCGGGGTTGGGAGAAACGACTGTTGGGAAGTTGCCGTCCACCACCATCTGCTCGGGTACCACGTTGATATTCTGGAAACCCCACGAACGCAGACACATGGGCACGATATGACGGCCTGTGCCGTGCATGGCGCTGTAGACGATGTTGAGGTCCTTCTGGCGCAGGATTACATCCTGATCCACCATAGCCTCCTTCACGGCCACCATGTAGTCATAGTCCATCTCGCCGCCGATAATCTGGATGAGGTCCCAGTTGGCAGTGAACTTCACATCCTCCAACTTCACCTTGTTCACCTCGTCGATGATACCCGTGTCGTGCGGAGCGAGCACCTGTGCGCCGTCGGCCCAGTAGGCCTTGTATCCGTTGTACTCCTTGGGATTGTGCGATGCCGTCACGTTCACACCGGCCACAGCGCCCAGCTGACGGATGGCAAAGCTGATTTCGGGAGTCGGTCTCAGGCTCTCGAAGAGATATGCCTTGATGCCGTTGGCCGAGAAGATGGCGGCAACGGATTCAGCATACATACGTCCGTTGTTGCGGCAGTCGTGACCCACCACTACGGAGCAGCCGCCCTGCGGGAATGCCTTGTTGATGTAGTTGGCAAAGCCCTGTGTGGCCATACCCACGATGTATTTGTTCATACGGTTGGTGCCGGCACCCATGATGCCGCGCAGTCCGCCCGTTCCGAATTCCAGGTTCTGGTAGAAAGCATCCACCAGCGCGGTCTTGTCGTCGTACATGGCCTTGATTTCGGCCTTGGTGTCTGCATCGATGATGGGGGAGGAGAGCCACTCCTGGGCTTTGGCCTCACACTGCTTGATGAGTTCGTTGTCCATGATAGATAAGTTGTTTTGTGTTATATTATTAATATGTTTTAGTCACAGTTTCAGTCGCAAAGATACGAAAAAAACAGATATATCTAAAAAACTATACTTTTTTTGATGCCTAAAACCCAATTTTTTTATACTTTTGCATCGTAAACATGTGAATGCAATGAACAAAGTGATGCTCATAGGCAACGTTGGAGTCGATCCGGATGTCCGTTATGTGGACCGCGGTGTGTGTGTGGCGCAGTTGCGTCTGGCCACCAGTGAGAGAGGCTACACCTTGCCCAACGGTACTGAGGTGCCCGAGCGCACGGAGTGGCACAATGTGGTTCTATGGCGTCAACTCGCCGAGGTGGTGGACAAGTATGTCAAGAAGGGCGACAAGCTCTATATCGAAGGTAAGATTCACACCCGTTCCTATGAAGACAATCAGGGCCGCACGCGCTATGTCACGGAGATTTGGGCCGACGCGATGGAAATGCTGACTCCCAAGCCTCAGTCACAGTCACCGGAACCAGCCACCGCCTGATTTCACCAAACCCTTTAAAAAATGGATGACCCTCTCGCGGGACTGATAGAGTCCCTTTCAACGATTCAGTTTTCTGCCCCCGATGCCTACTGTATTACAGCCATCGTGGGAGCAGCCCTGTTGCTTTTTGTGTCCGCTTTCGTCAGCGGTAGTGAGATAGCATTCTTCTCTCTCTCTCCAGATGATATCGAGGAGGTGGAGGAAGATCGTCATCCCGCAGATGCGCGTATCAGCGGATGGCTGGAGCATTCCGAGCGCCTGCTTGCCACGATTCTCATCACCAATAATCTGGTCAATGTGGCCATTGTCATGTTCCTGGGATATGCTGCCAACAGGATGGTGGATTTCGGACAAGCGCAGTGGCTGGAGTTCACCGTGCTCACGGTTCTTCTCACTTTCCTGCTCCTGCTCTTCGGCGAGATAATGCCGAAAGTGTGGTGTGCCCAGCACGCCCTTGCTTTCGTACGCAGCGGCAGCGGAGTACTTTCCGTTCTGGAGAAGATATTCTATCCGCTCAGCAGTCTGCTGGTGCGCAGCAAGGTATTCACCGACCGTCTGAGCCGCCACAGCGTTGAAGCTCTCACCGTGGACGACCTTGAGAAGGCAATGCAGCTCACCGACACGCAGGACATAGCAGCCGAATCCAAGATGCTGAAGAGTATCATACGCTTCGGCGGCGAGATGTGCAAGGAGGTTATGACGCCGCGTGTGGACATGGTGGACATCGAATTCAAGACGCCTTTCAACAAGGTGCTGGAGTGCATCGTTGAGAACAACTATTCCCGCATACCCGTTTATCAGGGCACGGAGGATCACATCAAGGGTGTGCTCTACATCAAGGATCTTCTGCCGCATCTCACCAAGCCTGCCAACTTCCGCTGGCAGTCGCTCATTCGTTCGGCCTTCTTTGTGCCCGAGACGAAGATGATAGACGACCTCCTGCGCGATTTCCAGGAGAACAAGGTGCACATGGCCATCGTGGTGGATGAGTTCGGCGGTACGAGCGGACTTGTCACCATGGAGGACATCATTGAGGAGATAGTGGGCGAGATACACGACGAGACCGACGACGAGGAAGAGGATTACCACCGCCTGAACAAAAACACGTGGGTGTTTGAGGGTCGCACGCAGCTGATAGACTTCTATAAGGTGATGCAGCTTGACGAGGACTTCTTCGAAGATGTGGAGGGCGAAGCCGACACGCTGGCGGGGCTCATCCTCGAACTCAAGGGCGACTTCCCCGAGCTTCACGAGCGCCTCACTTACAAACAGTTCACCTTCGAGGTGATGGAGATGGACCAGCGACGCATCGTCAGCGTGAAAGTCATCCGCGGCAAGAAATAAATAATAATCCCGAGTCTCGCAAGACCCGGGATTATTTATTCTCGAAACTCTAACCTCTAACCTTTAAACTGTAAACTGTAAACTACTCCTCCGCTGTCTTGTGGGCTTTCTTGTAGCGCTTGTTCAGACCCTTGATGACATCGCGTGTGATATCCATTTTTGGATTTGCTATCAGCATGTTGTCACCGGCCTTCACCAGCACGTAGTCATACTTTTTTGTTTTATTGTACGCGCGCAAGAAAGCCTGTATGCTGTCGCGAGCCTCCTGATTCACGCGTGCCTGCTCCTCTGCGAAGTCGCCCTGCAGACGGGCTGCCAGTTCCTGCAACTGCTGCTGCTCAGCCTGTATGCTGTTCTGTGCGCGCTCCAGTTCGTCGCGGGTGGTGAATCCGTTGCTCTCGTATTTCTTCTGCAGGGCTGCTGCGTGCTGTTCCAGTGCGCGCTGCTTCTGTGCCAGAGTGTTCTGGATATTCGTACCCTTGCGTGTGAGTTCCTCCTCGTAGTCTTTGTAGAGTTCGTACTTGGTGATGAGGCTGTCCATCTCCACGTAGGCGATTTTCAGTCCTGTGACTTCCTCTGCCTCCTCCGAGGCGGCGTTTTCTGCCTCTTCGGCGTTTTTCTGACAGGCGGTGAGGCTCATGAGGAGAGCCGCCGCAATAAACATAATGTGCTTCATATTTCGAATTGTTTGTGTACGCAGTGTATACCTTTCTTTCTCATTGCCTTGCTGTGACCGATATGCTCGCTGCCGAAGCGTCCGTTCTTCTCCAAAATGATGCGGATGCACAAAAGAAGCATGCTTAGTCCAACAAAAAGAGTGATGAGCAGAAACAGTTTCAACATATTTTGTTACATTTGTAGCCGCAAAAGTAATAAAAAACAATGAAACAACGTTATTCCGATGAATAAAATCAACATTAATATCTCAATTCTCGCCCGAAGAGGCTATGATTTACGCTCAAAGGGCACCACAGAGGAGCATCTGCTTATGAACTTCGTACATCGTATGCGCATCGCCTGGAACCTCTATCAGACAGAGATGGAGGAACAGTACGGTATCGAACCCTACTCTGTGGATTTCGAGCTGGAGACCAACGTGGATGCCGAATGAAAAACCTCTTTTCCTTTCTCTTCCTCCTTTGTTTAGTCATCGGGGCTTGCGACTCCTACGACGACTTCACCACCGACCCCTCTTCCGTGCTTTCTTTCTCGGCCAGTACGGTGGCCTTCGACACCGTCATCACGGCAGAAGGTTCTTCCACGCGCACTCTACTGGTGCACAACAAGGGTGGTAAGGGGCTCCGCATCCTTTCCGTGGAGTTTGAGAAGGGCAGCGAATCGCCATTCCGCGCCAATGTGGACGGATGGTTTTTGGAGGACGGACGGGGCACCGACTTCGAGGTGCGCACTCAAGACAGCATCTTCGTGCGTTTGGAATGCACGTTACCGGATACCGACAAGGACGAGACGACCACCTACGAGGACCGTCTTCTCTTCCATCTCGAGAGCGGTGTCACGCAGAGCGTCACCGTTACGGCTATCGGCATGGATGTCTACCGTTGGACCGATGTCACGCTGACGGAAGACAACACTTTGGAGGCCAAGCGCCCGATACTTGTCGAGGGACCGCTCACGGTCTCTGAGGACGTCACCTTCACCATCAAGGCAGGCACGCGCCTCTTCTTCCGCGACAACGGTTCGCTCGTAGTGCGTGGCACGTTGCATATCGAGGGCGAGGAAGGCAAACCCGTCGTCTTGCGCGGCGACCGCACCGACCGCCTGCTCTGGTATATGCCCTACGACAATATGCCCGACCGTTGGAACGGCGTTGTCCTCGCAGACGGGAGCACGGACCACAAGATAGAGTGGATGGACCTCCACAGTTCGCGTTGGGGCATCCGTGCGGAGAACACCAACCTGACGATGGAGTCGTCCAAGCTGCACAATATGTCGGGCGACGATGCTGAGACCAGTTGCGGCATGTTTCTCAAGAACTGCGACTTCACGGCCAACAACGTGTGCATTTCCAACGCGATGGGTCACGGTCTCTATCTGCTCGGCGGCAAGGCTTCTCTCACGCATTGCACCATGGCGCAGTATCTTCTCATCGGCGGCGGCACAAAGGGTATGGCTCTCTTCCTTGCCAACAAGGAGGGCGATACCGACTACGACATAGAGTCTTACACTTTCGACCGTTGTCTTGTGATGGGTTACGGCGACGATGTCATCAGTGCTTCGTTCCAGCATCCGGGCACCAGAGAGGAGGCACTTTCTTTCAACGAGTGTTATCTCAACACGGTGAGGGACGACACTGATGAGCGTTTTGTGGACTGTCTCTACGACAGCGAGGTTGCAACACAGCTGGGCAACAAGGGTCAAAGTCCAGATAAGCGAGGCTTGTATCGTGTGTTCAACACCACGTTATATCTCTACGACTTCACTCCCGCTGATGCCAGCCCCTGCAAGGGTTATGGTGCAGCGTTTTAAGTTACAGATTAAGAAAGGCGCTCGTTTGAGCGCCTTAACTTTTCACTTTTCATTTTTAATTATTAACATGCGCTAGCGCAACGTGTAGCCAAAGCCCTCTCTTTCCCTTTGTAGATTGCAATCAGTTTGCGTTCAGTCTGCGAGGAAACCCCGAAAACTCTCGCAGCTCCTCGCACACTCCTCGCAGTCTCCTCGCAGACTCCTCGCAGACTGAGCGGACGAAGAGTGGGGGAAGATACTATTAATATGAATGATTTTATGAGAAAGTTAGAAAAACGACCGCGTTGCCGGTTCCAAACGACCGAGCTGGCAGGAGTTTGTGCAATTATCAATTTTGAATTGTCAAATTTCAATTATAGTTGCGTATGAATAAAAATAGTGCTGTCAATTTGATAAAAAGTTGGGCATAATGTTGCAGTTTAGGGAAAAAAGTGTATCTTTGCAGCAGAAATAAAAAGCAATATACCATGAAAAAAACGTTTCTCTCCGCTCTGTTGTGGCTGACGACAGTATTTGTCTCCCTGTCCCAGGTGACCCTTACCCTGAGGCCTGACAACTACAGCCATGACATCTCCGCCGCACAATACGGCATCTTTCTTGAAGAAATCAATCACGCCGTTGATGGCGGCTTATGGAGCGAGATGGTGAGCAATCGCTCTTTCGAAGACAATGAGTCATATCCGGACAGGTGGTGGAATGGCGATAATACGACATTATCTATTGCCACCGACAACCTAATGAACGCTGCCCAGCAGCAGTACCTACATGTCACTCCTTCTGTGAATGGCGCTATTTTTGGCAACAACGGTTATTGGGGCATGAGGCTTGACGGACAGGATTACTATACCCTGACGTTCTATGCACGTGCAGATGCTGCTTTCTCCACAATTCTGAAAGCAAGTCTTCTGGATTATAGTAACGGTAATGAATTCTTGAGTGCTTCAAAGGAAATCACCGTAGACACCAAATGGCAGAAGATTAGCCTGACAATTCCTGATGCAAATCGTGTTAGCGGGAAAGCTTACCTATCGTTGCAGACAACGTCGGTAAACGAATTCGATATCGATGTAGTAAGCCTGATGCCTGCCGAAACTTATAAGGGACATGGATGTCGCAAGGATCTGGCACAGATGCTTGAAGACCTAAAGCCACGTTTCATGCGCTTCCCTGGCGGTTGCTATGTGGAGGGACAATATAGTAACGGATACAGAAATCGTTTTGAATGGAAAAAGACGATAGGACCAATAGAGAATCGGCCAGGTCATTGGAATATCAACTGGAACTACAGAAGTTCCGACGCTTTCGGTTTCCACGAAATGTTGCAACTGAGTGAAGACCTTGGGGCAGTGCCTCTCTTTGTTGTCAATGTGGGTTTAGGACACGGATGGTATCAGAATATAAACTACCTGGACGAATTCATTCAGGAGGCGCTTGATGCAATAGAATATGCCAATGGTGCTACAACGACCACTTGGGGAGCCAAGCGTGCTGCCAACGGTCACCCAGAACCCTTCGGACTGAAATACATAGAGATTGGTAATGAGAACTATAACTATTATACGTGGAGCAATAACGACCAGAGTTATCAGTATCCGGAACGCTATTATATGTTCTATCAGGCCATAAAGGCGAAATATCCCGATATAGTATGTATAGGTAATGTGGAGTCATGGGGCACGGACAATCCTTCTTGGCGTAACGACTATCCTGTGGATGCTGTGGATGAGCACTACTATCGCAGCCCGTCATGGTTTGCAAGCAACTATGAGAAGTATGACACATATGATCGCAGCGGACCAAAGATTTATCCTGGAGAATATGCTGTGACATCAGACTTTGGCACTACAGGCAATTTGGCTGCCGCACTGGGTGAAGCCATTTATATGCAGGGTATGGAGCGCAACTCCGACATTGTCACAATGGCATCCTATGCCCCCATCTTCGTGAATGAAAACGACCCGAAATGGATGCCTGACATGATACGTTTCGATGCCACATACAGCTATGGCACGCCTTCTTACTACGTGCAGAAACTGATGTCGCAAAAACTCGGAACACGGAATATAACATGGACGGAGAAGGGCAACAATGGCGATGCCTTTTTTGATACATACGCCGGCCTGTCCACATGGCTTACATCCGCCGTCTTCTCTGACTATAAAATATATAAAGATGGTGTACTGGTCTATTCTGCTCCCTTCGACGGCACGGATCCGTGGACAGACCTCTCAGGCACTTTCTATGAAGAGGATGGGACTCTCGTTCAGACGAGCACTACAATGGAGGGACTTCTCTATCTAAATAATAGAGTTGACCTTGGTGACAACTATGACATAGAGGTAAAAGCCACTAAAACAGACGGTAAAGAGGGATTCCTTATTGCATTCGGATACAAAGACGCAAAGAATTACTGCTGGTGGAACATCGGTGGCTGGAACAACAGTCAGCATGCTATCGAGGTTTGCACCAACGGCGCCAAGACGCAGTATAGTATCAAGAGTGGAAATCTTATTACCGGAAGAACCTATGACCTGCACATTGAGGTGCGTAATAACCACATAAAGTGCTACATCGACGGTACACTGTACCACGATGTCATCCTGCCGATGGAACGCTGCGTCTATACCTCCGCAAGCCGCGAAGGCGATAAGTTGTACGTTAAGTTGGTCAACTTCAGTAATGAGGACTGCACAACAACCCTCATTACTTCCGGTTACACGGCATCCAATATCAGGCTAACACAGATGAAGGGCGAGACAGGTCTGGAAGAAAATACCGCTAGCAACATGTATAATGTGGTGCCGCAAGAGAAGACACTTGCCGCATACGGCACCAATATCTTGGTTAATGTTCCAGCTCACTCGTTTAATATTTACGAGATGGATATTTCGGAAGGAGAGATGACTGATATAGGCCTTATGCCTGAGGAGGGCACCTATTACCTTAAGGATTGCGAGAGCGGACAGTATCTGGCACGCGGTGCCGATTGGGGTACACGTGCAACGCTTTCTACACTCGGCATTCCAGTGGCTATCACCAGTATACAAGATGATATATATACCATAAGATACCGCGACCTCAACGCTAAATTACTAGGTAATCTCAGTGATCCATATACCGACGTAAATGCTGGAGAGGAAACACTGTGGCGTTTTCGGGATGCAGGCAATGGTAAAGTATATCTTGAGAGCACTCTTGACGGAAAGTATTTCACCTCTCCTGTATCAGGAGCCGGAGCAGAATTTACCGATGACATATCAAAGGCCACAGCATTTACATTTGTCACCAGTTCTGCCTACGAGAAGTATATTGCTGCCATGAATTCGCTCACGGAGGAGACACACTACAGTATAGGTGCCGATGTGACAAATCTTGTTACCAATCCCTCAATGGCAGATGGCATAGATGGATGGGAAAATACCGTCCATACATATACCTCGAGCGGAACCATACCTATTTACCAGACACCGACTAACCGCGTCTTTATCAATGAAACCTTTGAGAAAGAAGGCGGAATCTTCCAGACCGTCTCAGGTTTGACCCCTAATGGCATCTACCGTCTAACGATACCGGCATTTTTCCGTGCCTCAGACAGAGCCCTTTGTGTTGCAGCCGACGGCGAGGGTCTGCAGCTCGGCAATGCCTACATAATATGTGGCGATGCCAAGGTGCGCATGAAGACATGGGCAGAAGACCGTACGGGCAATATCAGTCCCGATAATATGGAGGAGGCAGCCGAATGCTTCAATAACGGACTCTACCAAAATGTCGTCACAGGTCATGCCGATGACCAGGGGCAGCTAATCATCGGTCTAGGCGTAGCACACCGTAAGGCATCCCAGTGGCTCATATGGGGCGGAGTAAAACTGGAAGAGCTTCAGGAACCTATTGACTACACAGACAATATCATCAACCCGTCATTTGAAGATAATTTCAATGGTTGGACAAACAACGGCATGCAGCGTCAGAATAATAATGAGTCGAGAGCATGCAAGACAGGAACCTACTACTGCGAGCAATGGACAGAGACCATCAACTCACTTCCCGATGTTTCGGTTGTTCAGGTAGTAACAGGTCTGAAGGATGGCGATTACCTTGTCACCGCTACCTGTCATGCTGAGAGACAGGGCAGTGACATCGCTGTTAGCGGGGTATATCTGATGGCCGGTGACAATAAGACTGCCGTCACCGCAACTGATACCTACCACGTCATCGCTACTGCCGTAGGCGGCAATCTGACTATTGGCTTCGGATGCAATAGTACAGATGCTAACTGGATAACTGTTGATAATTTCCAGATGAAATGGATAGGTTCTTCTGCAGAAAGCAATAAGACAACACTGCTTGTTCTTATTGATAAGCTGCAGAATCTCATTGACACGAAGGAAATCCTTCCTCTGGAGTTGCGTGACGAAGCTGCTGGCGTTATCAGCCAAGCCAACACTGCCGAAACCGACGAAGAGGTGCTGCTGGCTATTGATGCGGTAGCGAAGAAGTATGAGGAATTGGATGCTTATCGCATTCCTGTAGAGCGCAACGACAACTGCAACGCTTACCTTTTTGCCTACTTTCCCAGCAACAGTGACGAAAACCTCTATTACGCCCTTTCCACCGACGGCTACAACTACACCCCGCTTAATAACGGCCAGAAGATACTTAACTCATGGGACTTTACTCTCTCCGGAGGCATACGCGACCCGCATATCCTGCGTGGTGAAGACGGTGTCTTCCGCATGGTAAATACTGATATGCGCAGCGCATTGGGATGGGCTAGCAATAGGGGCATTGTGATGAGTAAGAGCACAGACCTCATCCACTGGACCCATAGCACCGTCCATTTCCCCACGCGTTTCCCTGACGGCTGGAGTAGCGTCACCCGGGTGTGGGCTCCTGAGACAGTCTATGACCGCGAGACGGGTAAGTATATGGTATATTTCTCATTGCTCACCAGCGATGACGGCACATGCAATTACGACAAGCTGTTCTACTGTTATGCCAACGATGACTTTACCGATCTGGAAGACTATCCTGTTCATCTTTTCGACAGAGGCAGTGCAACCATCGATGCCGACATTATCTTCGACGAGACCGATCAACTTTACCATATGATATACAAGAATGAAGGCATCAACTCCATCAGTCACATTACCGCCAAATATCTCACAGCCCGCGAAGGAGAGACTACAGGCAGTCAGTGGGGTGAGTTGGGAGGTGCCATCCAGCAAACGAATGTAGCAGTAGAGGGCGGAGGCATATTCCGTCTAATCGATACCAACATCTATGTTGTCATGTATGATTGCTATGGCTCAGGTTATTACCAATTCTGCTCCACCACAGATTGGAAGCGGTACACCCTTGTAGCTCAGACCGCCCAATCAGGTATGTTCACTCCCCGTCATGGCAGTGTCACTCCGCTCCATCCGGCTGAGACGCGCGCCCTAATCGACGCCTTTCCTACCGACGGCTTTGATATTGACTGCGGCGACCTTTCCGCTGTGGTGCTTCCGGCAGTGAAAGGAAAGGTTAATACTTCAGAGTTGCCAGTCTTTGACCTCTCCGGTCACCGACTACCGGATGAACACGTTCACGGCATCTACATCCGAGGCGAAAAGAAGTATCGGGCGAAGTAATTCGCGGATTCACGAATCTACGGATACATTATAAATAAATTATTTGAGCGCTCACAGAAACAATCTGCAGGCGCTCTTTTTTTAGCTTACATCTTACTTCTTACTTCTTACATCTGACTTCTTTGCCGTTGTAAGAGACAGTCTGGCTCTTGCCATCAGGGAGGATGACGGTGAAGCTGCGCTGGGACAGCATGCCGGGGAACTGACCCTTGCGGTCGCCGATAGTGAGAGTGCGTGACTTGTCGTTCCACGTCATAGGTATCTCGCTGTAGATGCCCTTCTCGTAGTTGTAACCGTCGCCCTCGTCCTCATAAAGAGTGAACGAAGCGTCGGCACCGGGATAGACGCGCAGCTCAATCGACGACCAGTCCTTCTCACCCACATACTGCATCTCGGGAGCGAAGGGAATGATGCTGCCGGCACGCACGAACATAGGCACGCGGTCCAGCTGCGTAGTAAGCGTGAGCCACTGACCGCCCTTGTAGCGGGCACCCGTCCAGAAGTCGTACCACTCGGCACCTTTGGGAAGATATTTCTTCGCGCTCTTCTGGGCGCTCCAGTCAATGGTGCCTTGCGGTGTCTCGGCCTTTACCTCCTTCTTGTCCCATCCCGTCATGGCATCCTCACGGATGATTTGCTCCTTGGTGTACTGAGCCTCCAGAACGGGTGCGGCAAGGATGCTGCTGCCGAACATGAATTCATCCGTCATATCCCACACGGCGGCATCGCCGGCGAA
This sequence comes from Bacteroidaceae bacterium, assembly GCA_017958545.1. GTDB lineage: Bacteria > Bacteroidota > Bacteroidia > Bacteroidales > Bacteroidaceae > Physcousia. Next base: position 38,304 of record JAGDCM010000009.1, read on the forward strand.
GTCGCTGAAGAGGGGACGCAGATAGCTCGCGTTGTTGTTGGTCACCTGCCAGGCGGTGCTGTAGAGATAGGGGATGAAACGATAGCGCAGGCGTATCTGCTTCTCGATGGCGTCGTAGACGGGTTCGCCCTTCTTGCCGAACTGCCATATCTCGCGGGGAGCGTCGGCACCGTGACTGCGGAAGACGGGACAGAAGAGGCCGTACTGCATCCAACGCACGAAGAGTTCCTGGTACTGCGGATTGCGGGGAGCGGAACCGCCGCCCATCGTGTTGTAGGAGCCGCAGAAGAAGCCGCCTATGTCGGTGTTGAAGTTGGGATTGCCTGTGAGCGAGAAGCTCAGGCCTGCAGGCACCTGTTTGCGCAGCATGTCCCATGAAGAGGCTACGTCGCCGCTCCACATGTTGGAACCGTAGTGCTGCTGACCTGCGAACGATGAGCGGGTCATGATGAAGACGCGCTTCTTGTTTTCGGCCTCCTTGCGCTGCGACTCGTAGACACCGCGCACCGTGGCCAGAGGGAAGGCGTTGCGCAGAGAGCGCCATGTGCCGCCCGTGACGGGGTGGGCGTAGTCCGACTCGCGGGGATTGAAGAAGTCGGGGTCGGTGGAATCCATCCACCAGGCGTCCGTACCATAGGTGTACAGGCGCTTGAGATACTTCCAATATATATCGCGTGCGTCGGAACTGAAAGCGTCGTAGACCTTCACACCCGAAGGATATTCCATGCGGGGAGGCCAGAAGGTGAGACCGCTCTGGGGCCATGTCTCGATGGGGAGCAGTAGACCCTTTGCGTCGAGTTCGCGGAACTGCTGCGTATGAGGTCCGAAGCTGGCCCAGATGCTTATCATGAAATGTGCGTTCTTGCGGTGCACCTCGTCAATCATGCGACGACCGTTGGCGAAGTCCTCCGTGAGGAAGTCCATGGCGTTCCACAGATAGTTGCTACCCCAGTACTGCCAGTCCTGAATGATGCCGTCGAGGGGCACCTGCAGTTCGCGGTACTTGTCGACTATGCCGAGCAGTTCGCGGCTGCTCTTATAGCGCTCCTTCGACTGCCAGAAACCGTAGGTCCACAGGGGGAACATGGGCACGTCGCCCGTAAGAGCGCGCATCTGTGCTATCACACCGTCGGCGCTGCCGCCCCACATGAAATAGTAGTCGATGCCTTCGCCGGCCTCAGAGGTGAACGACATACCGTCGGCATTGTCCTCGAAGACGGTGGGGGAGTAGTTCTCCCAATAAAGACCCCAGCCCTTGATGCTCTGCAGTACGCTCTGGAAGTCCTCCAGATTGGACTGCTCCATACGCTTCTTCTCGCCGCGGCGGTTCATCTTGCCGTTCTGGAAAGTACCAAGACCGTAGACGGCTTCGCCCTTGTCGAGGGTGAATGTCTGCTGCACCTTGCTGACATCGTGGCTCTTCTCGCGCAGCAGGACTTTTCCCTTGCGGGTGAGGAACGTGACGCAACCCGTCTTCTCATTGAGGCGCACGGTGAGTTCGCTGCTGGAGATGCTGCCGGACTTCTTCACGAGGGGGACGTCCTGCTTCTGAGCCGTCACCACGAGACTCTTCGTGGGTTTGCCCTTCACGATGTGTACGATGCCGGGCGTGATGAATTCGATGCTCACGTCCTGAGCACTGATGGCTATCGCCGCCAGGAGAGCGATAAATAGGGAAAGTGTCTTTTTCATGTGGAAAAAAATGTTTTGTTTTGATGTTTTCACGCGCAAAGATACTAAAAAAAAATAAATGAAACCGAGAATTAACATGTATCAACAAAAAAAATCGTATCTTTGCGTGCAGATAAAGTGAAAAAGATATGCTTTCAGTAGAAGAATTGAATGACAGGCTGATAGATCTGGCCTTCAGCGAGGACATCGGCGACGGTGATCACACCACGCTCTGTTGTATACCCGAGGATGCGATGGGAGAATCCAAACTCCTTATAAAAGAAGAAGGTATATTTGCCGGAGTGGAGATTGCCAAACAGGTGTTCCACCGTTTCGACCCCTCTCTTGAGGTGGAGGTGTATATCAACGACGGCGATGCCGTGAAGCCCGGCGACATAGTGATGTCGGTGAAGGGCAGGGAGCAGAGCCTCCTGCAGACGGAGCGTCTTATGCTCAACATCCTGCAGCGCATGTCGGGTATCGCCACGATGACGCACAAATACCAGCAGGCACTCATCGATGCCGGTACGAAGACCCATGTGCTCGACACGCGCAAGACGACACCCGGAATGCGTATGCTGGAGAAGGAGGCTGTGAAGATTGGCGGCGGAATGAACCACCGCATCGGACTCTTCGACATGATACTCCTCAAGGATAACCATATCGACTTCTGCGGCGGCGTGCACAACGCCATCTCGCGTGCTAAGGCCTACTGCAAGGCCAAGGGCAAGGATCTCAAGATAGAGTGCGAGGTGCGTAATTTCCAGGAACTGGACGAGGCGCTCAAGGAGGGTTGCGACCGCATCATGTTCGACAACTTCACACCCGAGGACACCGCCAAGGCCGTCAAGATAGTAGCCGGCAGAGCCGAGACGGAATCCAGCGGCGGTATCACCTTCGACACCATGATACCATACGCCAAGGCCGGTGTGGACTTCATATCCTTCGGCGCGTTGACCCACTCGGTAAAGGGACTCGACATGAGTTTCAAGGCAGCGGGATCGTCAAAATTGGCGATTTGAGCCAATTTTGAAGTGAAGAATTAAGAGTGAAAAGTGAAGAGGGGGCTTCTCATATTTGCGGCGGCGTTGATGGCGGTGGGGATGCTCCTCATTGTGGCAGGCTGCGATGACAACGGGGGGGACGTTCCGGTATATCTGCCCATTGATCAGGTTAACACCGGTCTGCCGAAGGTGGAGATAAAGATACCCGGCGGCGAGGAAATCCAGAGCAAGGAAGAATGGCTCGACGGTGTGCAGATGACAATCTACGACACCGACGGGAGCGTGAACTATCAGGGGACATCCAGATGAAGGTCAGGATATTACATGTCGCGATGCTGTTTGTGCTGCTCTTCGGCATTCGGTCCTCAAAGTTCAGTGAGGTCAGGGCCTGCACTAATCTCATTGTGTGCAAGGGAGCTTCCGTTAACGGCAGCACGATAGTGTCGTACAGCGCCGACAACTACGGTTCCTATGGTTACCTCTTCTTCTTCCCGCGCGGAGAGCACAAGAAGGGCGAGATGCGTCCGATATATCATTATGACACGGGCAACTACCTTGGTGAAATACCCGAAGCGCGCGAGACGTATCAGGTGGTGGGGCTCTCCAACGAGTTCCAACTCACCATTCTCGAGACGACATTCGAGGGGCGCGAGGAGCTCTGGGGTGGCAAGGACGGTATTCTGGACTACGGCAGCCTGATGCAGATTGCCCTCCAACGCTCGCGAACGGCACGCGAAGCCATCAGCACGATGACATCGCTCGTGGAGCAGTACGGCTACGAGAGCGAGGGCGAGACATTCACAATCTCCGACCCGCGAGAGGTGTGGATTATGGAGATGATAGGCAAGGGCAAGGATGAGAAGGGTGCCGTGTGGGTAGCTCGCAGAGTGCCCGACGACTGTATCACGGCGCATGCCAACCACAGTCGCATCAAGACTTTCCCCCTCAACGACCCCGACAACTGCCTCTATTCCAAAGACGTGATATCCTTTGCCCGCAAGAAGGGCTATTATACCGGCAAGCGCGATGAGGACTTCTCCTTCCAGGCAGCGTATGCTCCAGCAGATTTCGGCGCACTGCGCTATTGCGAGGCGCGTGTGTGGAGTTTCTTCAACAAGTGGGCTGCCGAGGATATGACGCAATATCTTCCTTATGCTATGGGAGATGCGAGTGCCGAGGGTATGCCTCTGTGGGTGCTCCCCCGCACGAAACTCACGTGTCAGGACGTAAAGGATATGATGCGCGACCACTATGAGGGCACTCCGCTAGATATTACATCCGGACTCGGTGCCGGTCCCTACGAGATGCCCTATCGCCCCACACCGCTGGAGTGGGAGGTGGACAGTGTGAGGTATTTCAACGAGCGACCTATCTCCACGCAGCAGTCGGCATGTGTCTATGTGGTGGAAATGCGCTCGTGGCTTCCCGACAATGTGGGTTGCTGTCTGTGGTACGGCAACGATGATGCCAATATGATACCCCTTGTGCCCATTTATCCGGGTAGTATGCAGAGCGTGCCCGAGTGCTTCCATCAGAATGCAGGTAACGCCTTCACCTTCTCTTTCCGTAGTGCCTACTGGCTGCAGAACTGGGTGAGCAATATGGTCTACTATCGCTACTGCCAACTCTTCCCTGAACTCCGTCAGCAGCGCGACGTTCTGGAGCGCGACTGGCTTTCCCTTCAGGGCGATGTGGAGCAGCAGGCTTTGGATGCAGGAGAGGGAGGACGAAAGGTGCTCAACGACTACTCTCATCGCGCCAGCGGACAGATGATGGACGAATGGATGTTACTTTCTCAACGCCTGATAGTCAGATATAACGACATGGCCGTTAAAGTAATTGATGAGGACGGGAACTACGTGAAGACACCTGGGGGCCAGCCTCGTCCTGTGCAGCGTCCGGGTTACACGGAAAGCTACCGTCGGCGTATTGCTGCGGAGGAGGGAGAGCGCTATAGGATGCCTGAATAACGAAAGGAGAAAAGACTATGATATCGACCCTGATGATATTGCTCTATTGGCACGTATGGGTGCTGATGAACGGCAACCTCGAGGAGGTGCGTCCCGAACAGACGGCCACTGAGGTGAAGCCCGGTTGGAAGATTGTCGACATCGAGACGCGTTCCCACAAGGTGCGTTACCTCTGGGGCGTGAGCAGTATGCAGCTCTTCGGTCCCACGGACACCCTTGTGATAGACCCGGGCGACGGCGTATTGTCGGATTTCCTCCTCGTGCCGTTGAAGCGCAAGGCGGAGTATCGCCGTCTGCGCAAGGAGAAGATGATGGACAACAAGTATCAGGTGCTCGATTTCCACTCCTTCAGCATCACTCCCTACGGCGACGATGCCTTCCGTGTGACGCCGCTCAAACCGTTGCTTCCTGGAGAGTATGTCATCTACAATCGCAACAGCGAGCCGGTGGGTGAGAAGGAGGACTACGAGGTGTATCCCATCACGGTGAAGTGAGAAAAGAGAGAAAAAGAGGGCGTTTATTGAAAAAATGTTCTCCTTTTTTTGTCTGTATACCTTAAAATAGGTATCTTTGCACTTCGTAAACCTAAAAAATGATGCCAGTGGACACATTCAACGATTGTTCCGGATGTAAAATAGCGTCTCTTTGCTCTCATCGCGACGCTTCGTCCTCCTGTCCGAAGGGGTGGGGCGGTGTGCTCGTCTTTGCGCTGCCGCTGCTGGCTCTCGTCGTATTATCAATTTTACTTAAATCATAATGAACGTAATTCTTATTGCTGTCATCGTGCTCGGCCTTGTGGGGCTCATCAGCGCAGTAGTGCTGTTTGTGGCTTCCAAGAAGTTTGCCGTGTACGAGGATCCGCGCATCAAGGAAGTGGGCGAGGTGTTGCCCCAGGCCAACTGCGGCGGATGCGGCTATCCCGGTTGTGCGGGTTTTGCTGCTGCCTGTGTGAAGGCCGCCGAGAGCGGATCGTTGAGTGATTTGAACTGTGCTCCCGGCGGACAAAAAGTGATGGAGCAGGTGGCCGGTATTCTGGGTTTGCAGGCTTCTGCCGCAGCACCCAAGGTGGCTGTCGTGCGCTGTCAGGGCACTTGTGATGTGCGCCCCCACGGAGTGGAGTTCGACGGAGCGCATTCGTGTCGCATTCAGAACATGACGGGCATGGGAGAGACGCAGTGTCTCTACGGCTGTCTGGGTGAGGGCGACTGCGAGCACGCCTGTCTGTTCGGTGCCATCAAGGTGAATCCTGTGACGCGCATTGCGGAGGTGGATGAGTCGCTGTGTACCGGTTGCGGCGCTTGCACCAAGACCTGTCCGCGCGGTATCATCGAACTGCGTCCGCAGGGCCCGAAGGGTCGCAAGGTGGTGGTGCTCTGCAACAACAAAGACAAAGGTGCCCTCGCCACCAAGGAGTGCAAGGCCAGCTGTATCGGTTGCGGCAAGTGTGTGAAGACCTGCGAGAAGTTTGAGGCCATCACGCTGGGTGTCAACCTCGCACACATCGACCCCGACAAGTGCAAGATGTGCCTGAAGTGCGTCGATGCCTGTCCCCGCGGTGCTATCAAGGCATTCAATTTCCCGCCGCGTCCTCCCAAGAAGGAGACCCCCGCAACGGCTCCCGCAGCAACAGTTGCGCCCGCTACTGAAGTGAAACAGGAAAAGAAGGAGGCAGAAGCATGAAGACATTTAGAATAGGCGGTGTACATCCCGCAGAGAACAAGTTGAGTGCCTCCTCCCCGATACGCGAGGCGGCTCTCCCCAAGCAGGCCGTATTCTCGATGTTCCAGCACATCGGTGCCCCTGCCGTTCCAGTGGTGAAGAAGGGCGACGCGGTGAAGGTAGGCACGCTGCTGGGCGAGGCCGGAGGTTTCGTCAGCGCTCCCATCTATTCCAGCGTGTCCGGTAAGGTGAGCAAGGTGGATGTGGCATTGGATGCCTCCGACACCAGGCGCATGGCGGTGTATGTTGACGTGGAAGGCGACGAGTGGGAAGAGAGTATCGACCGCTCCACCGACCTCGTGAAACTGGCCGACCGTCCCGACCTCGACGCGAAGACCATCGTGGAGAAAATCAAGCAGGCCGGCATCGTGGGTATGGGCGGCGCCACGTTCCCCACTCACGTCAAACTGTGTCCTCCTCCCGGTCAGAAGGCCGAGTGTGTCATCATCAATGCCGTGGAGTGTGAGCCCTATCTTACTGCCGACCACCGTCTCATGCTGGAGAAAGCCGACGAGATTCTCGTGGGCGTGCAGCTCCTGATGAAGGCTGTCGCTGTGGAGAAGGGATATGTGGGCATCGAGAACAACAAGCCCGACGCCATCGTCCTGATGAAGAAGAAGGCGGAGAAATATCCCAATATAGAGATTGTTCCTCTCAAGGTGAAATATCCTCAGGGCGGTGAGAAGCAGCTGATAGACGCCGTTATAGGCCGTCAGGTGCCCGCGCCTCCCGCCATCCCCATCAATGTGGGTGCTGTGGTGCAGAATGTGGGTACGGCCTTTGCTGTCTACGAGGCAGTGATGAAGAACAAACCTCTCATCTCGCGCGTCATCACCGTGACGGGCAAGAGTGTGAAGCAACCCTCCAACCTCATGGCGCGTCTGGGCACTCCCTTCCAGCAGCTCATCGACGAGTGCGGCGGTCTGCCCGAGGACACCGGTAAGGTAATCGGCGGCGGTCCCATGATGGGCAAGGCGCTCATTTCGCTCGATATTCCCATGACGAAAGGTTCGTCGGGACTTCTGATAATGAACGACAAGGAGGCTCGCCGCACGGCTCCGCAGCCCTGTATCCGTTGCGCCAAATGTGTCAGCGCGTGCCCGATGGGTCTCGAACCCTTCCTGCTCGCCACAGCCTCTTCGCAGCATATGTGGGAAACGACGGAAAAGAACAATATCACCTCCTGCATCGAGTGCGGTTCGTGTGCCTTCACCTGTCCTTCGCATCGTCCTCTTCTGGATATGATACGTCTGGGCAAGACCACGGTAATGGGTATTATTAAAGCCAGAGCGGCAGCCAACGCTCCCAAAAAGTAGTTAAAAGCATTATGAATAAACTAATTGTTTCCCTTTCGCCCCATGTTCACAGTGGAGATTCCATTGAGAAGAACATGTACGGCGTGGTGATAGCATTGGTGCCTGCGCTCCTGTGCTCCCTATACTTCTTCGGTCTGGGAGCTCTTGTGGTGCTTCTCACCAGTGTCCTGTCATGTGTATTCTTCGAGTGGAGCATCAGCCGCTTCATCCTCGGACGCCAGGAACTCACCGTCACCGACGGCAGTGCCATACTCACGGGCATGCTGCTCGGTTTCAACCTTCCCTCCAACCTCCCCATCTGGATTATCATCGTGGGTGCGCTGGTGGCTATCGGTGTGGGCAAGATGACGTTCGGCGGTTTGGGGCAGAATCCCTTCAATCCCGCGCTCGTCGGTCGTGTGTTCCTCCTGATATCCTTCCCCGTGGCTATGACCTCGTGGCCCGAGAGCGGCAGTTTCTCCTATGCGGATGCTGCCACTGGAGCCACTCCGCTTTATATCATGGGTCAGGCCATCAGCGAGCAGGATGCCTCTTTGCTCAAGCAGCTTCCCTCTGCCTTCGACATGCTCGTGGGCCGCACGGGCGGTTCGCTGGGTGAGGTGAGTGCCCTGGCTCTGCTCATCGGTGCCCTTTATATGATATGGAGAAAGATTATCACGTGGCACATTCCCGTGAGCATCCTCGCCACGGTGTTCGTGCTGGCCGGTGTGCTCCATCTGGTGAGCCCCTGCTATGCAGACCCTGTCAGCGTCGTTCTCTCGGGCGGTCTCATGCTGGGTGCCTGCTTCATGGCTACCGACTATGTGACATCGCCCATGACACCCAAGGGACAGATTATCTACGGCATCGCCATCGGTTTCCTCACCGTCGTCATCCGTGCGTGGGGTGCCTATCCGGAGGGTATGTCGTTTGCCATTCTCATCATGAATGCCTTCGTGCCCCTTATCAACAATTATTGCAAACCTAAACTGTTCGGGGAGGTAAGTCGATGAAGAAATTACAGTCTACATGGTACAATATGTCTATTGTACTCACTCTTATCAGCGTCGTTGCCGGTGCGGCTCTCGCCTATGTCAACGACATCACCTACGAACCCATCCAGAAGATCAAGGAGCAGCAGCTTCAGGACGGTATCAAGGCTGTGCTTTCTGCCGATAAGGTGAAGGTGCAGTCCGTCGACACGCTGGACGGTGTCATCGTCTACGTCACCAACAAGGGCAAGGCCGTTCAGGCTTCCGACCCCAACGGCTTCGGCGGCAAACTCACCGTGCTGGTGGGCTTCGACAAGCGGGGTGCCATTCAGGGCTACCGTGTGCTTGAGAGTGCAGAGACTCCGGGTCTAGGTGCCAAGGCCGCCGAGTGGTTCCAGAAAGGCAGCAAGGGCTGCATCATCGGTATGTCGCCTGCCAAGAACAATATGACGGTGAAGCAGGACGGGGGAGACGTGGATGCCATCACGGCTTCTACAATCACTTCGCGCGCTTTCCTGCGCTGTGTCAACGCTGCCTATGAGGCATTCGCCAAGGGGGCAGAGACGGAGACCGACGGCGAGAGCGGTGCCACGCGTCAGTATGATGATAACTATTAATGAGGAGGACTAACGTATGAATCAGATAAAAGTTCTATGGAACGGTATTGTCAAGGAGAATCCCACCTTTGTGCTCCTTCTTGGCATGTGTCCCACTCTGGGCACCACGTCAAGTGCCGTAAACGGTATGTCGATGGGTCTCGCCACCATGGCGGTGCTCGTCTTCTCCAATCTCATCATCTCGCTCATCAAGAATTTCATTCCCGACATGGTGCGCATTCCCTCCTTCATCGTGGTGATAGCCTCCCTTGTCACTATTCTTCAGATGGTCATCAAGGCGTATGCGCCTGAGATAGATGCTTCGCTCGGACTCTTCATTCCGCTCATTGTGGTCAACTGCATCATTCTGGGTCGTGCTGAGGCTTTCGCTGCGAAAAACGGTCCCATTTCCTCCATCTCCGACGGTATCGGCATGGGACTTGGTTTCACCATCGCTCTCACGCTGCTCGGTGCTGTGCGTGAACTGCTCGGCACGGGTCGCGTCTTCTCCTTCGAGATATTCTCCGAGGACTACGGTGCACTGGTATTCGTCCTAGCTCCCGGTGCCTTCATCGCTCTGGGCTATCTCATCGCTATTGTCAATCGCATCAAGAACTAAATAAGACTCTTTCATTATGGCATACATTCTTATAGTCATCACTGCGATATTCGTCAACAATATTGTTCTCTCCCAGTTCCTCGGCATCTGTCCGTTCCTCGGCGTGTCCAAGAAGGTGGAGAGTGCTCTCGGCATGGGTGCCGCCGTTGCTTTCGTGCTCACCATTGCCACTGTTGTCACCTATCTCATACAGGTCTTTGTCCTTGAGGCTTACGGCTTGGAGTATCTGCAGACCATTGCCTTCATCCTCGTGATTGCCGCTTTGGTGCAGATGGTGGAGATTATTCTCAAGAAGGTGAATCCCGCGCTCTATCAGGCTCTGGGCGTGTTCCTTCCCCTGATTACCACCAACTGCTGCATCCTCGGCGTTGCCATCCTCGTGGCCGGCGGCACCTACAATGCCCAGGGTCTTGAGCCCAATCTTCTCACGGGTATTGTCTTTGCCCTCTCCACGGCAGTGGGTTTTGCTCTTGCCCTTGTGATTTTCGCCGGTATGCGCGAGCAGCTCTCCATGATGAACATCCCCATCGGTATGCAGGGCATGCCCATCGCCCTTGTCACGGCAGGTCTTCTTGCCATGGCATTCATGGGTTTCAGTGGCGTGGACAACGGACTCTCGAAAGCTCTCGGACTTTAGGACGCTCATTTTTAGCGTGTCCGAGTTGGCCGACTTGGCCGAGATAAGAAAAAACGACATCCGAAAGGGTGTCGTTTTTTGTTCCAAAATACAAAAAAACAGCCTCTTTCTTAAAAAAAATTAAAGAAAAAAAGTTGTTTTAGTAAAAAACACCTATATTTGTGATGCAATTTTGAAGAAAAAACAGGTTAACTACCTTTAAAGTAATTAATAAATTATGTTTAAAACACGAAATTATAGATTATTAGCTTGCGTTGCAATGGCATTGATGCTTGTTGTGAACGTGGCGGCGAAGGACAAGAAAACGGCTGTAGAACCTGCAAGCTATGAAATCATGGGCGCCGGTTCCGGCACTGAGGGCACGTGCCTTGTGAAGGTGTATGTCTATGGAAATGCCACGGATGCAGCCATCAAGAGGGCTGCTGTGCACGGTGTCATCTTCCGCGGTTTCAGCGGCACGTCAAGCGGTGCTTCCCAGCCCGCAATGGCATCGGAGTCGCTGGAGGAGACCTATCGCGACTTCTTCAAGTCGTTTCTTGACGAGAAGGGCGCTTGCCAGAACTATGCAAGCATCGTGCCTGCAAGCTACGAGCGCATAAAAACGCAGAAAGGTACAAAGGTCGGAGCTGTGGTGCAGGTAATGCGCGCGGCATTGCGTAAGGAATTGGAAAAACAGGAAATAATAAAATCCCTGTCATCAGGCTTTTAATTAACAATATAAAGGAGAGATGGATATGAAAAAGACTTTAATCTTGTTTTGTATGATTGCCATGTCTTCAGTGGCTATGGCACAGTATCGTGATGTGAAACTGCCACCCGAAACACCCCGTAGCCGCTACCACGACAGCGACCTCGCCGACAAGGGTTTCTGGACAGCCGGTGAGTTCTCAGGCGGTTCCACATTGAGCAGCGAATTCCCCTGCGCCCAGTTCTTGCAGTTGACGTGGACAGCTGGCTACCGCTTCAATCAGTATATCCGCATCGGTGCCGGTCTCGGTGCTAAGGTTTATGTGAACAACGGTCCCAAGTTGCGTGCTTACGACAGCAATTGGACGGCTCCCTTCTTTGTGAATGCCCGCGGTAACTTCATGGCTCAGGAGGACAGGGGATTCTCTCCCTACTGGTCGATGAATGTCGGTTATGTGGTGAAGGACGGTTTCTTCATGTCACCCACGCTCGGCATACGCTACGGTGCGAAGCGCAGTGATTTCCTGTTGGGTATCAGCTACAGTCTCAACCGGATAGACAATTGGCCGACAGTGGACAAGTTTACGCATAGTCTCATGCTGGTCTTGGGATATGAATATTAATAAAAAAGGAGGAATACTATGAAAAAGATTCTGTTTGCTATTTGCGCCCTCATGGGACTCACAGTGAACGTGAGTGCTCAGGGCAGTGCCCGTCCCATCAGTGTGTCGGTGGAGTGTCTGGGCGTGGAAATGGACGGCAGCCAGACTCTGCGTGTGGCAGGAACGGGCAGAAACAGGAGCGATGCCCGCGAACAGTGTAAGAAGAATGCCGTATGGGCTGTGATTTTCTATGGTGTGAAGGAACAGGCCGGGAAGGGTTGTGACGTGCGTCCTCTCGTCATGGAAGTGAATGCTCAGGAGAGATACGAGGAATATTTCAACCGTTTCTTTGCCGACGGCGGTCCTTATCTGGAGTATGTTTCCCTGCGCGATACAAAACGCGGCAGCACAGAGCACAAGAAGGACAAGATAGGTGCCACCTATTATCTCACCGTGCGCGTGTTGCGTTCGCAGTTGAAGGCCCGTCTCAAGGAAGACAATGTTATTGATTAAAGTTTTTGGACTATGAAGAAGATATTTTTATCACTGATGTTGCTCCTGGCAGCTGCATCTGCTTTTTCCCAGGCAAAGAAGCCTACATTGATGGTGGTGCCCAGTGATGTGTGGTGCAATAAGAACGGATTTGTTCAGACGTTCGACAATCAGGGCATCAGCGAGACGGTGCCCGACTACAAGGCAGCTCTTTCCAATAATATGGACCTCGTTGCTGTCACCACAAAGATAGGCAGTCTGATGGCGGACCGCGGTTTCCCCCTCAAGGATATGGCGCAGACCATCAAGAGTATCTCTACGCTTTCCACGGAAGACCGTCTGATTCAGAGCAAGACCTCCGGCGCCAGTATGACGGAAAGTCCTCTCGACCGCTTCCGCCGCACGGCAAAGGCCGACATCTTTCTGGAGGTGACGTGGAATGTCACGACTACGGGTCCCAAGAAGCAGGTGACCTATATGCTCGCCGGCAAGGATGCCTATTCCGGCAAGCAGGTGGCCGGTGCCGAGGGTACGGGTGCGCCGTCCTTTGCTGCCGACCTTCCTCTGCTTTTGGAGGAGGCTGTGCAGGACCACATGGAGGCATTCTGCGCTCAGTTGCAGAGCCATTTCGAGGATATGATGCAAAACGGACGTGAGTGCGTACTCGATGTGCGTGTGTGGGACAACGGCAGCGGCATAGATCTGGAGACGGAATACGAGGGTCAGGAGCTCATCGATGTCATCGACAACTGGCTTGCCGACAACACCGTGCAGCACCGCTTCAATAAGTCGGATGCCACGGAGAATTTTGCTCTCTACGAGCAGGTGCGCATCCCTCTCTACAAGCCCAACGGACAGGCTATGGATATGGATGCCTTTGCCCGCAGTCTTCGCAGCTATCTCTCCAAGCCTCCCTACAGCATTCCCTGTAAGGTCATCAACAGAGGACTGGGACGTGCGTTGCTCGTCATAGGTGAAAAGTAAGTAACTAAAGAGTATGAATGCTATGAAAAAGAGTATATTTCTTTTGATGGTTCTTGCCTTGGCAGGCAGACTTCAAGCACAGGACTGTGAGATGCCTCTCCGTGTGGAACTGGACGAGGCCTTCACCGCTGTTCCCTCATCCACCACGAAATATCTTGAGAACGCACTCACACGTGTTGCCACGGAGAACGGACTCTCCACTTCTTCCTACACCACGCCTTTCGTGCTCTCTCTTCATGCCGATATTTTGGATCAGAGCGTATTGCCGGGTCCTCCCATGCAGACGATATACAATCTGGGAGTGACGCTTTATATCGTGGACAC
>JAGDCM010000058.1 GCA_017958545.1 Bacteroidaceae bacterium
AGACACAGTTCGACTACTTCACCGGTGAGCTGAAGGAAGTGAAGCGCATCGCTTACTCCAACGGTCCCCGCGCTGCCGTCAACTGCTATGGTGCCGACGACGTACGCGAAGGTGTTGCTATCCTGTGGAAGGAGGACGTAGACGTTTCCATCACCGGTAACTCTACCAACCCCACACGTTTCCAGCATCCCGTAGCAGGTACCTACAAGAAGGAGCGCATCCGTGCCGGCAAGGCATACTTCAGCGTTGCTTCCGGTGGTGGTACCGGTCGTACTCTGCACCCCGACAACATGGCTGCAGGTCCCGCTTCTTACGGCATGACAGATACTCTGGGTCGTATGCACTCCGACGCTCAGTTCGCAGGTTCCAGCTCAGTGCCCGCTCACGTTGAGATGATGGGCTTCCTGGGCATAGGTAACAACCCCATGGTAGGTTGCACCGTAGCTTGCGCCGTTCAGGCCGACCTCTATCTGAACAAGAAGTAAGGAAGATAGAGTGTCCGAACTCCTGAAGTAGGACGCCTATTATATATTAAGGTAGCGCATGACCATCGCGGTTGTGCGCTATTTTTGTGTAAACCGAAAAAATTTCGTACCTTTGCAGCCGCTTATGCAACGTAACGACATTTTCGAAGGACTTCGCGACGGCACTCCCATCGCTCTCGGCTATTTCGCAGTGGCCTTCTCGCTCGGCATCATAGCCAAGGGGGCGGGACTCACTGCTGCAATGGGATTTGTGAGCAGTTTCTTCACACGTGCTTCTGCCGGAGAATATGGTGTATACACGCTGATTGCCGTCAGTGCCATATATGTGGAGATCATCGCGATGTGTCTTGTCACCAACCTCCGTTACATGCTCATGAGTGCGGCTCTTTCCCAGAAGATAGCTCCCGGCACATCGTGGCTGCATCGCATTCTGATGGCTTGCTGTATCACCGACGAGATATTCGGCATCTCGATTGCTCACCGCGGTTACACTCCGCCGGCCTACACTTACAGTGCCGCGCTGATTTCCACCCTGTTCTGGGCTTCCGGTTGTTCTGCCGGCATCGTGGCTGGAGGTATGTTGCCTGCGTCCATTGTCTCGGCCCTCAGTGTGGCTCTCTACGGCATGTTCCTCGCCATCATTATGCCTCCTTCGCGTCGCGACAGCAATGTACTTCTGGCCGTGGTGGTCAGTTTCGTCCTGAGCGGACTCTGTGCTGTGGCTCCTCTAGTGTGTGAGTGGAGCGGGGGAACGCGCACTATTGTCCTGACGATATTGATTTCAGCAATAGTGGCTTGGCTAAAACCTGTTGATTTGGATGAAGATGGAGACGCGTGATATCATAATATGCATAGCTCTTGCCATCGTCACCACGAATCTCATCCGTGTGCTTCCCATGGTACTCATCAAGGGTCGCATTCGTCATCGCTACGTGCGCAGTTTCCTCTACTACGTGCCTTACATCACTCTTGCCGTGATGACGTTCCCGAGTATTGTGCAGACCACGATGTCGCCCCTCTCCGGTCTTGTGGCTTTTGTTGTCGGTGTTGTGGCGGCTTGGCGTGGCCTGGGACTCTTTCCCGTCGCTGCCATCTGTTGCGCCATTGTCTATGTGATGGATTTCCTTCTGACTTTGTTGTAATGGCTTGAATCTCACACAGAAATCACAGAAATCACAGAAAGTTTCTATTTTAAGGAAAATATTTTGCGAATGAGAGAGCTATCGCTCTTTTGAGGTTCTTTGTTCCTCAGAGATTAAAGGTATACTTTCATCGTCTGCCGCTCAAGTCCCCTCAATCACTCCGTGATAACTCATTCTGCAAAATTGAAAATCGCCTTTCGGCGTAAAATTGCTTCAAACATCCGTTTTCAGCATAAAATAATAATCTTCTGTTATCTGCCAACTACTTGTCCACTTGTTTACTAACGACTCGTCTACTGAGTAAATCATTTTTGCGGAAAATATTTTTCTGTGATTTCAGTGCTTTCAGTGTGAAATTAAAGAAAAAGTAGACCGCGCGGATGATGTGATGAAACTCCGACATGATAGGATTTGAGGGTTTGTCTACTTTGTAATCCGCTGCGCTCTTTGGGAGTGGCGGCCCGCCATTGTATGACAAAACTTGTCTCGTTTCAGTGATATTATTGATGAGAATCCCGATCTAACCCGCGCGGTCTAGTGCAAAGGTAGCCATTTTTCGCACTTCTGCAAGAGCAGATAGCGTCTTTTTTTGCTCAAATGCGTATTTTTCTTGAAACATAGGGCCGTTTTCGTTTTTTTTTAGTATCTTTGTACTTGAATTGGCCTTTTTATAGCATAATGAAACTTCAGTTTTCTTTAAAATATCGCACGGAGTGGGGACAGGACGTGCGCGTACAGGTCACTCTGCAGCGCAAGCGCGGTGCCGACATCACACAGCTTTTCCCCCTCCGCACCGAGGACGGCGAGACATGGCACGGTGAAGCCGTCATCTCCGAGAAAGACATCACACGCTTCGTCTATCGCTACGTAGTCTACGAGGGCGACCTCATCTATCGTCAGGAGTGGGACGGCGTGAAACGCGACTTCCCCGCAGCGGACCGCAGTTTCATCCTGCGCGACTACTGGAAGGACATACCCATCCTCCAGCATCTCTACTCCTCGGCGTATCTCAACTGCATCACACATACGCAGCCCCAGCCTGCCGACTTCGTCTTCTATCCCCGCACACTCATCTTCCGCGTACAGGCGCCGCAGCTCAAGGAGCATCAGTGCCTGGCACTCCTGGGCAGTCTGCCCTCGCTGGGACAGTGGGCACCGGAGCGTGCGCTCGCGATGTCGCGCGCCGGAGCACATGAGTGGGTCATCAGCATGAATGCCGAGTTCCTCGCCTCGTATTTCGAGTACAAATACGTTGTGATGGACGAGCGCACCGGCGATGTGGTAGAGTGGGAGGAGGGCGAGAACCGCAATTTCATGCTCACGGAGCGCACCAACGACATCTTCGTTGTCTGGGACCAGCGCATACGCGTTGCAGAGCAGCGCTGGAAGGCTGCCGGTGTGGTCATTCCCGTGTTCTCCCTGCGCAGCGAGAGCAGTCAGGGCGTGGGCGACTTCGGCGATTTGAAGAGGATGATAGACTGGGCCTCCGAGGCCGGACTGCGCTGCATTCAGGTGCTCCCGATAAATGACACACAGCAGAGCCACACATGGCAGGACTGCTATCCCTATAACGCCATCTCCATCTTCGCGCTGCATCCTCAGTATGTCGACCTCTCGCAGCTCCCTGTGATTCTCGACGGAGCTTATATGACGGCCTACGAGCGCGAGCGCGTGCGTCTCAACGCTCTGCCGCAGCAGGACTACGAGGCCGTGGAGCGTCTCAAGACCGACTATCTCCGCCGTCTCTATGCGCAGGAGGGTGCTTCCACACTGCTCTCGTCCTCTTATCGCTCCTTTGTCAAGGCCAATGAGGACTGGCTGATTGCTTATGCCGTCTACTCTTATCTGCGCGACACGCAGGGCACATCCTGCTTCAGCGACTGGTCTGTGCTCTCCGTCTACGACGAGAAGGAGGTGCACCATTATTATACCGCCCACGAGGAGGAGGTATGCTACTACGTCTGGGTGCAGTATCTGCTGGACAAGCAGCTCTCGCAGGCATCCCGCTATGCACGCCGCCACGGTGTGATACTCAAGGGCGACATACCCATCGGCATCTCGCGCACCAGCGTCGAGGCGTGGTCGCAGCCCGAGTTGTTCAATCTGGACGGTTCGGCAGGCGCTCCCCCCGATGATTTCACGCGCGACGGTCAGAACTGGGGTTTCCCCACCTACAACTGGGACGCTATGCGCCGCGACGGCTACCGGTGGTGGATACGCCGCTTCCAGAAGATGGCGGAATATTTCGATGCCTACCGCATCGACCACGTGCTGGGCTTCTTCCGCATCTGGCAGGTGCCGGTGAATTGTCCCACGGCCCTTCTGGGTCAGTTTGTGCCCGCGCTCCCCATGTCGGTGGAGGAGATAGAGAGCTACGGCCTCCGCTTCCTTCCCCAGCTCTTTGTGGAGGACTATCGCACCAAGGGTATGTATCATCCCCGCATCTCTGCCAGGGAGGACACCCACTACGCACAGCTCACACCCGCGGAGCAGCGCGCCTTCGACCGCCTCTACGAGCAGTATTTCTACCATCGCCACAACGATTTCTGGGCTGCGGAGGCCATGAAGAAGCTGCCCGCCCTTGTGGAGGCCACGCAGATGCTTGTCTGCGCCGAGGACCTCGGTATGGTACCCGCCTGTGTGGGACCTGTCATGGACAGCCTGCGCATGCTCTCCCTTGAGATACAGGCCATGCCGAAGGCTTTTGTGCGCTTCGGTCGCTTGGAGGACAACCCTTACCGCTCCGTGGCTACGATATTTACGCACGACATGCCCACGCTGCGTCAGTGGTGGGAAGAGGACGAGGAGCGTTCGCAGGCCTACTGGCACGAAGCTCTGGGCAAGGACGGCGATGCTCCGCGTGTCATGCCCGGGTGGCTGGCTGAGGAGATTGTCTCGCGCCACATGTTCTGCCCCTCCATGCTGTGCCTGATTTCGCTGCAGGACTGGCTTGCCATGGACGAGTCGTTGCGTTTGGCGGATGCTAATGCCGAGCGCATCAACATACCTGCTGTCTCCCGCCACTATTGGCGCTATCGCATGCACCTCACCATCGAGCAGCTCCTCCAGGCCAAGGATTTCAGTGGCAGGATACGTACTATGGTGGAACGCGCAGGGCGCTAGTTTACCGTTTACGGTTTATCGTTTGAGAGTTAAAAATTAAAAGTTAAGAGTTGTTTTTTAGCGAAGCGGGGTTTTTCCGGTTTTTGTTTAAATAATTCTCAATTCTCAATTCTCAATTTAAGATGAAACTAATTCTCGCCTCCAACAGTCCCCGTCGTCGCCAGTTGCTGGCCGGTTTGGATATTCCCTTTGAGGTACGTCTTATTGAGGGTATTGATGAGTCGTGTCCGGATGATATTCCCTTCGATGAGGTGCCCTGTTATCTCTCGCGTCTCAAGGCGGAGGCTTATGTCTTGGATGATCCGGAGGAGGTGTTGATTACGGCTGATACTGTTGTGGCTGTCGAGGGTATGGTATTGGGCAAACCCCATGATGCTGAGGAAGCAAAGGCGATGCTCCGCCTGTTGTCCGGCAGAGAACACCAGGTCATCACGGGCGTCACTTTGCGCGGCGCGCTTGTAAAGCGCGCGCTGAATAGTCGAGAGTCTAGTGTCGAGTGTCGAGGGGCAAAAGAAGATAGTTTTCGTTTTGGTTTTCGTTTTCGTTCAGACGACATGTTCACCTTTATGTCGTCCACCACTGTATTTTTCGCAGACTTGTCGGATGAGCAGATAGACTATTATGTAGAGAGATATAAGCCTATGGACAAGGCTGGTGCTTATGGCATTCAGGAGTGGATAGGTTATGTTGGAGTCAGGAGGATAGAGGGTTCGTATTATAATGTCATGGGTCTTCCCGTCCAGGCTCTTTCGGAATATCTCAGGAGAATAAAAGAAGAAGAGGGCACAAAAAATTAGAATTGCAGTTTGATCTGTATGCTGATATCTTGTTGGTTTGATGAGAATATAGTTTGTAGTCCGGTAGATATGGTGTTGCGATCGAAATAATACGTTAGTCCATATTTTATTTCGGCCAGCCATTGTTTTCTGTTTGTTGTTTTGTGTTTGGATAGTGTTCCTATATAGCGCATGAGTAGGGCGAACCTGATTCCATGACCATAGAATTTATTGTATTGTGTGGTATTCCACATTGTTGGCTCATATAGATAGATGGCATTCTGTACTACTGGAGTGTTGAAGTATCCGAAAGAAAGAGATGGTAGAAGATGTTTCTTAAGTAAGTAAAGTTTAAGTTGTTGCATTGCTCCGAATCCCAGATGGCGAGTCTGAGTGTAATCGTTAAGATATAGGTAACGAGTGGTAATAGTCGTTTGCGACAGAATACGTTCGTTTGGTGAATAGGTGTATTGTAACTTTATTCGATGACTTTCATTCATAATGTCATTTGCCGCTTTGCGTTTGAAGTTGTAACGTAGAATGATATTGTGAACAGTGTTTGGTTCAATGGTGACTTGTCCCATTATGTCCTGACCGCTGTCGCTGGCACTCATTCTATATCTGGGCCAGTGAAAGTAGAAGAAATCTGCATAACCTTCCATAATTACCGAATCCCACGGACGTGCAATGAAGCGGAGAAGAACTCCCATTTCATTTTGACATCTGGAATTCTCACTCAATGCGGTAGAATGAGCAGAATAGTAGCGGTCGCTGTAATATCGTCCGATGATGTTAGTTTCAAACCGTTTAGATGCCTTATAACTAATGCGTTCGATAGTACCCCAGCCAGAGAATGATGTCGCTGTTTCTCCGGAAAATCCCCAGCGATACGAGGACCATTCATAATTTATTCCGAGGACACCCCAATCCTTTCCTTTAGGATAGATATCGCGGTATATGGTGGATGTTGTTTTCTTTGGACGCGGGTTTAAAACTCTTGACGTGTGACGCCAAGTACTGGTGATGCCAACATTGATATGATGTTTCCCAGTTTCCTTATTCCATGCAAGATGACTGCCGATTAATGTCTCGTAGAGATTGTGTCTCTTTTCTCGTTCATTTTCCGTTCTGTGTAGTCCGGTGTTAAGAATTGTCTGAATATTGTTATCTATTTTGGATATTGTAGCATCGAGTGCAGAGTAAGAACCGAATACAGATGCTTCAAAGCCCCGATAACTCATTGCAATGGCAGCGCCTCGCAATATATTTGTTTCGGCAGTGCCTTGTTGTGACAGTATACCTTGAGGAGAGCGTGGATTCGTTGATGATTTACTGATATTGGAGCGACCGATAACAAGTCCCTCTCCGCAACCTATTCTGTAATCTCCAACTACCAGGTGATCAACTATGCCAAAATTTTTAGCTTCGACGTAGCCGCCATAATAATCATAAAATCGTTCGCCAGCATCTTTCTCTGCATATATTGATGCTTTTATTCGTTTGGCCTCTATACTGTAGCGCATGCGATGGTACAGTTTATTACCTGCGTATGCAGCAGGTTCATTATCATTGCTAATATATCCTTTGCGCGAATATAAAGGTATGTCTATACGGGTGTCAAATGATTGGTTTATACCTTTTTTAAATGTTTGCTGTTTGCCTGTGCGCTCAAATATTGTACAGAAAAGAGGTAGTATCCGGATGCTTTCAGTGTGTAGTCCAGGAACAAGCAGTAGTTCACCCCACGAATCAATGCGTTCATGACGTTGAATATAGAGTAGGAGCTGGTCTATTTCTTCGTTATCGAGAAAAGGTAGTGATTCAAAATCTTTTGAGGTGGCGGTATTAATATCAATGGGATTCAGGTGTAACTTCTCTAATTCAAGCAATTGGGAATTGATATCTTCCAAGTTACTTTCATTGTCCTGTACTTCTTCGTATATGTTTTGTACATATTCATCCCAAGATAACTGATTAACCTGACCATGTGTTTGAATTGCGCTAAAAACGAATAATATATATAATAGTTTATATTTAGTTATATTATTTGAGATAACCTTAAACAAAAAGTTTATTGTATAATATCTAAGAAATTGGTACACAGCGTAAATATGGATTTAATATTAATGATATAATGTACTACAGAATAAGTAAGTTTTGTTTATCGTAGGTCGTTTGTTGTATATTGTGTGATTATTCTTATTTGTTATTTTTAGTGCAAATTACGTGAAAAAACGCGAATTATGCGGGGGGTGTAATCCATTTTAACGAACTTTAAGAAGCGAGTAGTTTTTTTTAAGAAAAAACGTAGATGTCGTATCCCGTTTTTTTCGTACTTTTGCACCCGAATTTAATAAAACAACACATAAAATATGGCAGAATCTGTTGATATTCGTGCATTAAACGAACTAATCGAGCAACAAAGCTCATTCGTGACAAACCTCCAAACAGGTATGGCGCAAGTAATCGTGGGACAGAAACACCTCGTAGAGTCCCTACTCATCGGACTGCTCTCCGACGGACATGTGCTGCTGGAAGGTGTGCCCGGTCTGGCAAAGACACAGGCCATCAAGACACTGGCAAAACTCGTGGACGCCAAGTTCTCAAGAATACAGTTCACACCCGACCTGCTGCCAGCCGACGTCATCGGTACGATGATATACTCACAGAAGGAGGAGAAATTCCAGGTGGAAAAAGGTCCCGTATTCGCCAACTTCGTGCTGGCGGACGAGATAAACCGCGCACCGGCAAAGGTGCAGTCCGCACTGCTCGAAGCAATGCAGGAGAGACAGGTGACAATAGGCAAGGAGACATTCCTGCTGCCGTCGCCCTTCCTCGTGCTGGCAACACAAAACCCCATAGAACAGGAAGGTACGTACCCACTGCCCGAAGCGCAGGTGGACCGATTCATGCTAAAGGTAATCATCGACTACCCCAAGCAGGATGAGGAGAAGAACATCATACGCATGAACATCAACGGCGAGAAGAACGACGTGAAGCCCCTCATCACCACAAAGGAGATATTCGAGGCAAGAAGCGTGGTGCGCCAAGTGTACATCGACGAGAAGATAGAACAGTACATCACCGACATAGTGTTCGCAACACGATTCCCCGAGAAATACGGAGTGGAGGAGCTGAAGGATTATATCGAGTTCGGCGGCAGCCCACGTGCTTCCATCAACCTGGCAATAGCCTCCAGAGCATACGCCTTCATCAAGCACCGCGGCTACGTAATCCCCGAGGACGTGCGCGCCGTGGCACACGACGTGATGCGCCACCGCATCGGACTGACCTACGAGGCCGAGGCAAACAACGTGACGGCGGAGGAGATTGTGTCGAAGATAATCAATAAGGTGGAAGTTCCTTGATAATTGATAATTGACAATTGATAATTGACAATTGAGAGTTGGAGACGTCTGAGATTTTAAAGCGGGTTCGCAAGATCGAGATAAAGACCCGGGGACTGTCGTCGAACATCTTCGCAGGAGAATACCACTCCGCATTCAAAGGACGCGGTATGGCATTCGCGGAGGTGAGAGAATACCAGTACGGGGATGATATCCGCGACATAGAATGGAACGTGACGGCACGCTTCGGAAAACCCTTTATCAAGGTGTTCGAAGAAGAAAGAGAACTGACGGTGATGCTGCTGGTGGATGTGAGTGGTTCGCTGGAATTCGGTACACAATGCCAGACAAAGCGCGAAATGCAAACAGAGATAGCAGCCACACTGGCATTCTCCGCCATACAGAACAACGACAAGATAGGTGTCATCTTCTTCTCCGACAAGATAGAGAAATTCATACCGCCCAAGAAGGGTAGGAAGCACATACTCTACATCATACGCGAACTGCTGGAATTCAAGCCCGAAAGCTCGCGCACCGACGTGGGAGCCGCACTGGAATACTTCACCGGAGCCATCAAGCGCCGCTGCACCTGCTTCATGCTGAGCGACTTCATCGACGAGAAGGACTTCACACAGCCGCTGACCATCGCCAACAGGAAACACGACGTGGTGGCAGTGCAGGTGTACGACTGCAGAATAGCCGAACTGCCCAGCGTGGGACTCATCAAGATGCGCGATGCAGAGACCGGACACGAGGAGATAATAGACACATCGAGCAAAGCCGTGCGCGAAGCACAGGCACGCTGGTGGCGCGAGCAGAAAGAACAGCTGCACGAAGCATTTGCACACAGCAGCGTGGACAACGTGAGCGTGCGCACCGACGGAGACTATGTGACGGCGCTGAGGGCTTTGTTCGCAAAGCGAACGTAATTGACAATTGATAATTGATAATTGACAATTGGGTTAAGGGTTAAAGGTTAAGGGTTATAGGTTATTGATGAAACGAAGTATAATATTTGCGGTTGGGTTGGCGGTGATGCTGATGAATGCAGCAGCACAGGTGACTGTGGACGTGAAGCTCGACAGTGTGCAGTTCTGGGTGGGACAGCAGGACGGACTCGACCTGACAGTGTCGCTCCCCGCAAAGGATAAACTGGAAATGCCGCCCATCAAGGCAGGTTCGGAACTGATGCCCGATGTGGAAGTGGTGGAAGTGATGGAACCCGATACACAGATGCTCGACGAGGGCAAGCGTATGCAGGTGCACCAGAGATACATCATCACGGCATGGGACAGCAGTTTCTACTATCTGCCGCCACTGCCCGTGAAGGTGAACGGGAAACTGTACGAATCGAAGCAGCTGGCACTGAAGGTGTACACCATAGACGTGGACACACTGCACGCAGACCAGTTCTTCCCGCCGCGCGAGATAATGGACAACCCGTTCTCGTGGGACGACTGGAAGGGTGTGATGTGGAGCCTGCTCGCCATCGTCCTGCTGGGAGGCATGATAGCATGGCTGTGGTGGAGAATCAAGACGGGACGCCCTATCTTCCGCATGATAAGAAGGAAAGTGAAACTGCCTGCACACCAGGTGGCCATGAGCAGCATACTCAAGATAAAAGAGGAGCGCAAATGGGCCGAGGAGGACAGCAAGGAATACTACACACAGCTGACCGACACACTGCGCACCTACATACAGGACCGCTACGGATTCTCCGCCATGGAGATGACATCCTCGGAAATCATCGAGAGGCTGATGGAGGAGGGCGACCAGAAGAAGCTGGACGAACTGCGCGAGATATTCCGCACGGCAGACCTGGTGAAGTTCGCCAAGTGGACCACACTGCTGGGCGAGAACGATGCCAACCTCGTGGCAGCCATCGCCTACGTGGAGGAGACCAAGCTGGAAGTGGACGAGAACGCAAAACCGGAACCAGAAGTCATCAAGGAGACGGACAAGGAGAGACTGAACCAGGTGATAGCATCCCGGGTGGCGATTGCGATTGCTGCGGTGGTGTGCGCCGGACTGCTGGCATTCATTGCGTACACGATGTGGGACTTGTTGAGTTAGAGAAAAGGAGATGGAATTTCACGATATAGGATATTTATCACTGCTCATACTGCTGGTGCCGTACGTGGCCTGGTATGTGATGAAGCAACGGCAGACCACACCGGCCTTGAAGGTGAGTTCGATGGCTGCTTTCCGCGGTGTGAGACCCACGTGGCGCTCGTATCTGGTGCACGCTCCCTTCGTGCTCAACTGCATAGCATGGACGGCAGCCTGTTTGGCACTGGCACGTCCGCAGACCTCAAACTCTTGGTCGAGCAAAAGCGTGGAAGGTATTGATATCATGCTGTGTATGGACGTGTCTACGTCGATGCTGGCAGAAGACCTCAAACCGAATCGTGTGGCAGCAGCCCGCGATGTGGCAGTGGAATTCATCAAGGGAAGGCCCAACGACAACATAGGTTTGACGGTGTTTGCCGGCGAGGCCTACACACAGTGTCCGATGACGGTGGACCACGCCGTGTTGCTCAACCTCCTGAGCGGACTGAGCTGCGACATGGTGGAGAAAGGACTCCTGGAGGACGGCACGGCAATCGGTATGGGTATTGCCAACGCGGTGACGAGGCTGAAGGACTCGAAGGCCAAGTCGAAGGTCATCATAATGCTGACGGACGGTTCGAACAACCGCGGCGACATATCGCCCGGAACTGCAGCCGACATAGCACACAGCTTCGGCATCAGAGTGTACACCATCGGTGTGGGCACCAACGGCACGGCTCCTTATCCCATGAGAGTGGGGGGCAGGACAGAGTATGTCAACATACCCGTGGAGATAGACACCAAGACGCTGGCAGCAATAGCAGGGAAGACGGACGGCGAGTTCTACAGAGCCACCAACACATCGAAACTGCGCGAAGTGTATCAGGAGATAGACAAACTGGAGAAGACAAAGATGAAGGTGCAGAGCTATTCCAAGCACTACGAGGCATTCGGAGCATTCCTCTGGATATGCGTCATAGCACTGATGCTGGAAGTGCTGCTGCGCGCCACGATACTGAAACGTATACCGTAAAAGGAAGGACATGTTTAGATTTGAAAATCCGCAATATCTTTATATGATACTCCTGCTGGGAGTGTTTGCCGTGCTGCACGTGCTCTTTTGGATGCGTCAGAAGAGACGTCTGAAGGAATATGGAGACAAGACGCTGGTGAAGAGTCTGATGATAGACTACTCGGCACTGCGTCCGCAGCTGAAGTTCGTGCTCCTGGAAGTGAGCCTGCTCTTCTTCATCATAGCACTGGCCCGTCCGCAGTTCGGCACAAAGGTGGAAACCCGCGAGCGCAGCGGCATTGAAGCCATCATTGCCTTGGACGTGTCCAACTCGATGCTGGCGGAGGATGTGCGCCCGAATCGTCTGGAGAAGTCGAAGATGCTCATTTCGAGTATGGTGGACGAGATGAACGACGACAAGGTGGGTCTCATCGTCTATGCCGGACAGGCCTTCACACAGCTGCCCATCACGAGCGACTATGTGAGCGCCAAGATGTTCCTGAGCACGATATCGCCCAAGATGATTGAGTTGCAGGGCACTGATATCGCCGCCGCTATCACGATGGGTATGAGGAGTTTCACTCAGCAGGAAGATGTGTCGCGCGCCATATTCGTCATCACCGACGGTGAGGACAACGAAGGCGGTGCCGTGGAGGCTGCAAAACAAGCAGCAAAGCAGGGCATACACGTCTATGTGCTGGGAGTGGGCAGTGTGAACGGAGCGCCGATTCCCATACCGGGCACGAGTCAGTATATGATAGACAACGAGGGCAACACAGTGATGTCGCGTCTGAACGAGCAGATGTGTCAGGAGATAGCCGATGCCGGCAACGGAGCGTATATCTACGTGGACAACAGCAGTTCGGCACAGGGCAAGCTGTCGAAATACGTGGACAGGCTGGCCAAGTCG
This sequence comes from Bacteroidaceae bacterium, assembly GCA_017958545.1. Taxonomy (GTDB): domain Bacteria; phylum Bacteroidota; class Bacteroidia; order Bacteroidales; family Bacteroidaceae; genus Physcousia. The sequence goes on from JAGDCM010000058.1 coordinate 12,845, forward strand.
AAGATGGAGAGTCAGATGTACAGCGAATTCGACGAGCAGTATCAGGGTTTTATGCTGGTGGCAATGCTCCTGTTGATATTGGAAGTGGTGATACTGGAGAGAGAGAACCATGTCATCCAGAGATGGAACGTGTTTAAGAGAGGAACGATGGCGCTCCTGGCTGTGATGATGGTCGTGGGCGCTTCGGCACAGAACGACCGCGCGTTCATCCGCAGGGGTAACAGACTGATGAGAGACACAGTGGAGGGGAAAGTGCAGGCCGAGAAAGCACAGATACAGTATCACAAGGCCATAGAACAGAATCCGAGCAACGGTATTGCCCGCTACAATCTGGGTAATTCGCTGATAATGCAGTCGAAGGCCGAGGATGCGATGAAGGAATATGAGATGGCCTCGAAGGTGGAAAAGGACAAGAAGAGGCTGTCGTCTATCTGGCATAATATGGGTGTTGTCCTGCAAGCCGCAAAGCAGTATGACAAGGCGATAGAGTGCTACAAGCAGTCGCTGCGCAACGACCCGAGCAACGACGAGACACGCTACAACTACGTGCTTTGTCAGCGACAGCTCAAGAATCAGCCGCAAGACCAGAATCAGCAGAATCAGAATCAGGATCAGCAGTAGCAACAACAGCAACAGCAGCAGGACCAGAAGCAGCAGCAACAGCAGCAGGAAAAGAAGGACGATGGTCAGCAGCAGGAGGAGAAACCCAAACCTGACGAGATGTCCAGAGAGAATGCCGAGCAACTGTTGAAGGCTGCCATGCAGGACGAGAAGAATACGCAGGAAAAAGTGCAGCGACTGCAGCAACAGCACGAGCGTCGCAGATTAGAGAAACAATGGTGATGAAGAGATACGTTCTTACGACAGTCTGCCTGATATTGTCCTTTGTGGGGATGATAGCCCAGGTGACGGTGAAGATACAGGTGCAGCCCCAGTGTGAAGTGGGACAGAGGGTGCGCGTGAGTTATATTGTCAACACAGCGGATGTCGATGACATACAGGTGGGAGATTTTCCCGGTTTCGACCTGTTGTACGGTCCCTCGACGAGCACTCAGAGCAGTTACAGCATCGTGAACGGCAAGAGCACGAGCAGCAGTTCGATGACATTCTCCTACACTCTGCTGGCAAAGCAGGAAGGTAAGTTCCAGGTGCCGGCAGCCACAATCAGGAGCGGCGGAAAGACCTACAAGAGTGCGGGTTCGAATATCGAAGTGCTCCCGTCTTCAGGTAATACGGGCGGCGGCAGTGCTCAGGGTGGCCAGTCTCAGGGCGGTCAGTCCCGACAGAGTGTCTCCCAGCACAGAGGCGGACAAGGAGGAGTGGGGAAGGACGACCTCTTTATCGCAGTGACAGCCAATAAGAAGAAGGTGTATGAACAGGAAGCTGTGGTGGTGACCTATAAACTGTATACACTTGTCAATATACGCCAGCTGGCGGGCGAAATGCCGGAACTGGACAACTGTCACGTTCAGGAACTGGACTCCAAGGCACAGATGTCGCTGAAATACGAGCGCTACAACGGTCGCAACTACGGCACGGCTGTGTGGCGCCAGTATGTGCTCTTCCCCCAGAAGACGGGTAAGATATCCATTCCCTCGGTGAACTTTGATGCGGAAGTGGAACTGACGAACGCCTCGGCAGATCCCTTTGACATATTCTTCGGCGGCGGAGCTCTCACACAGATGGTGAAGAAGACCATTGTGGCACCCGCTGTGGAGATAGAAGTGCAGGCGCTGCCGACACCTCGTCCGGAGCACTTTACAGGTGCTGTGGGACACTTCACGATGTCGGGCACACTCACTCCCGAGCAACTCAATGCCAACGATGCAGCCACGCTGAGACTCGTGGTGAGCGGTCAGGGTAACATGAAACTGATGAAGGCTCCGGTGGTGTCGTTCCCCAAGGATTTCGAGGTGTACGACCCCAAGGAGAACAACAAGACGGTGATGACCACGTCGGGAGCGAAGGGAAATGTGCTGTTCGACTATGTCGTGGTGCCCCGCCACGGCGGCAGATACAGCATTCCTCCCGTGGAATTCACGTATTTCGACCCCGACAAGGAAGCATATCAGACGGTGAGGACGGATTCCTTCCACATCGCCGTTGCAAAGGGAAAGGAGACGCACACCACCACTGTGCAGCACAAAGAGGACTTGAAGGTGCTCTCCAGCGACATACACTATATCAAGACCGGAGAAGCGAAGGTGAAGAGTCAGTCGGTGAACTTCTTCATGACTGAGAAATACGGCATTGCTTACGGTGTCAGTCTTGTTGCCTTCCTCGGAATACTCGGTATCTTCTATCGCAAAGCCAAAGAGAATGCCAACATAGCTGGTATGCGTCGCAAGCGCGCCGGAAAGGCTGCCTCGAAGCGTCTGAAAGTGGCTGCAAAACTCCTGAAAGCACACGATGCCGGTGCATTCTATGATGAGACCCTGCGAGCCTTGATTGGTTATGCAGGAGATAAGCTCTCATTGCCCACAGAGGAACTCTCCAAGGAACGAATCTCAGAGGAGATGCTCTCAAAGGGTGTGGACGCAGCACTTGTGGAGCGATATATCAGAGTGATGAACGATTGCGAGTTTGCCCGTTTTGCCCCCGGAAATCCGGAGGAGACGATGGATAAGATATTCTCCGAGGCAACGGATGTGATAAACGAAATGGAATAAGAAGATGAAGAAACTCACCATATTGATAATGCTGATGGCTGCCACATTTGTGTCGGCTGCGGAGGCGGATTCTCTCAAAGTGCTGGGCGACAGTGCTTTTGCGAAGGAGGATTTCAAGACGGCTGTGACGCACTATAAAGCTGTTGCCGAGATGGGAGAGAGTGCAGCTGTGTGCTACAATCTGGGTTGCTGCTACTATCGACTGGATGATATGGCACGCAGTGTGCTGTGGTTTGAGAGAGCGGCTTTGCTCGATCCTTCCGATGAGGATATCCGTTTCAATCTGGATATGGCCCGTTCGAAGACAATAGACCATATCACGCCCCGCCACGAGATGTTCTTCACTGCGGCCTGGCATTCTATGACATCGTGGCTGAGTGCCGATGAGTGGGCCACGTGGGCAGTGTCGTTCTTCGTGGGAATGCTGCTGTTCTTCTTCATGTATTTCTTCTCATCTGACATTGTCGTCCGCAAGATAGGTTTCTTCGGAGCTCTGTTGTCTCTCGTCGTTGTTCTGCTGACAAATGCGTTGGCTTACAGCCAGCGTAAGTTGCAGGTGGAGCGCAGCGGTGCCATTGTGATGACTCCCGCAGTGACGGTGAAGAGCACGCCTTCGAAGAGCGGCACAGAACTGTTTGTACTTCACGAGGGCACTCGTGTGGAGATTCTCGACAACACAATGAAGGAGTGGGTTGAGATACAGATTGCTGACGGGAAAGTGGGGTGGATGGAGAGAGAACAACTGGAGCAGATATAATTCCCCCGAAAAGATATGGACGAATATATTCTCTTGCTGGTAAACGGGTATCACACCACATGGCTGAACGATTTCATGTGGAATGTGACTGGTATTCTGCCCTGGATGCTGTTTTATGCTTCGATACTGTGGCTGGTGTTCAAGAACAATAAAGTGGAAGTGTCACTCTCCATCTTGGTTTTTGTGGCTCTCACAGTACTTATTGCAGACCAGGCGAGCGCCACGTTGCTGAAACCCCTCGTGGGTCGTTTGCGACCAACGCACGAACCGTCTCTTGCCGGTCAGATACAGATTGTGAACGGATATTTTGGCGGACGATACAGTTTTCCAAGCAGTCACGCGGCCAACACCTTTGCCGTGGCAACATTCCTGTCTCTTCTGGTGCATCATTGGCGTATGACTATGCTGTGTTTCCTGTGGGCTGTGATGTGTTGTTACAGTCGTGTGTATATGGGTGTTCACTATCCCTCCGACATATTGTGCGGTGCCGTTCTTGGCGCTCTGACGGGTTCACTTACCTATTATATCTACCGTGTAACAGCCAAGAAACGTATGCAGAAATACACTCACAAGTATTATTCCACGTCCTACACATCTTCGGGTTTTCTGATGTCGGATTTGGATTTTGTCACAGTGGCGTTTCTGCTGACACTGATAGGAATGTCCTTCTAATCGTCGAAGAATTTTGTAAAGGATTTCGGGAACGGAGTCTCGAAGCGCATATCTTCTCCTGTCACGGGGTGAGTGAAGAAAAGTCTGTAGGCATGCAGTGCAAGTCGACGTGCCGGATTGCGTCCGTTGCCGTATTTCTCGTCTCCACACACGGGATATCCGATGTCTGCCATGTGTATGCGAATCTGATTCTTGCGCCCGGTTTCCAGTTTCATTTCACATAGTGTGAGGTCGCCGTTCACTTTGAGACGACGGTAGTGTGTAATGGCTTCCTTTCCGCCGTTGTCGGTGGGAGAGGAGTATGTGACGAATGCCTTGTTGTCTTTCAACCAATTGTGCACAGTGCCGCCTTCCTGCTGCATTGCACCCGAGAGAAGAGCCACATAGCGTCGGTCGTAGACGAGTTCCTTCCAGTTGTGTTCCAGCGTCTGTGCGGTCTCTATGTCCTTGGCATAAATCATAAGACCGGATGTCTCTCTGTCGAGGCGGTGTACCACATGTGCGCGACATTTGAAATGTCTTTTCTCGAAGTATTCATCCAGAACGGTTTTCACGCAGTATTGCTTCGCTGATGAGGCCATTGATAGTATGCCCTCGCTCTTTTCTATGACAACGAGATTCTTGTCCTCGTAGATGATTTTGACGTAGCGGTTCTCAAGAGCGGTGGATTTCTTGTGTCGCAGCACATTCACCACGTCGCCTCTTTTCAGCGGTGTGTCGTGGCGGCTCACAGCCTTCCTGTTCACTGTGACAGCTCCGCCCGAGAGCAGATTCTTCACACGGGTGTGCGTGAGTCCCATCTGTTTCAGGAGGAAGTCGATGAGTATGGTGTCCTCTCTGACGGGTATCTCGATGTACTTCTTGGAAGCGTATTCGTTCATCATCATCCTCTGGCTTTGAGCAGTCCGTGTCGGTAGGCGTAGAGTAGTTCGCGGAGTTCTTCTATCTGTCTCATCAGATGCTGTCCCCGGTCGGTGTCTCTCACTTTCATGCGCTGTCCCATCATCTCCACAATCTGCACCTCGCTCTTGATGTCTGTACCGCTCACGATGGCATCCTTTGTACTCTTGAAGGGTTCGTGCTGTATGAGCTGGAATCCTCTGGAGTGGTAGACGAGCGTATATCCTGCGATGCCCGTAGTCTTGTGATACGGTTCGGCAAATCCTCCGTCGATGACCATCAGTTGTCCATCGGCTCTGATGGGACTTTCTCCCGCAGCTACATGTACGGGTACGTGGCCGTTGATGATATGTCTGTGAGTACCCTTCACTCCGAATGCGTCGAGTATGTGACGACACACGTCCGGGTCGTTGCGCAGACGGTAGTATGCGCCTTTCTTCTCTTCGTGCAACGCTTTGTCAATGAGGAAGTATCGCTCGAATGTAGTCATACGGCTCTTGTCGAAGAGGGGACTCTCGGGACCGCACCACAGATACCAGAAATAGTCTTTCGCCCATTTCTTGTCGGCTTCCGGGGTGTCTGTCGTGAATGCTGAGCGCATAATCATTCCCGTGCGTGTCATAAGTGCCATGCCTTTCAGTTTCTCTCCCTTGAGAGTCACTTCCTTGAGTGTGCCGTCCTCGTTCATCGGCACGGAGGCGTGGAACAGCAGGTTGGAGTTGAACACGGCGTACATGCATCCGTGGTCGAAGAGACATTTGATGTGTCTCTGCAGTTTTTCGCTCACACGGAAACTGTGGTGCAACTGGCGTGTCAGTTCCTCTTCTTCGGGAGTGAGCTTGTAGGGGGCGCTCCAGTCTACGGTGGGGAAGTGGCACGATGTCATTTCGTAGGCTTTTCCGTCCAGTTCATACACTCCTTTCTCGGGATTTATATGGTGCAGTGTACCGACGCGAGACATCACCCACTCGGGATGAGCCTGGGTCATCTGCTCTTCCAGTTTGAACTGCAGCACAGAGACGGCTTTGTGCATTCTTGCCAACAACAGTTGTTCTTTTTCGTCCATAGCCCGCTGGTGCTCTGCCAGTTTGGGCATGAATTCCTTGCAGGGGTCGTCTCCGTAGTGTTCCATAGCAAATGTGGCCAGCGGCACGAGGTTGATACCGTATCCGTCTTCCAGAGTGGCCATATTTCCGAAGCGCAGCGAGAGACGCAGCACATTCATGATACAGCAGTCGTTTCCTGCGGCGGCACCCATCCACAGAGCATCGTGATTGCCCCATTGTATGTCGAAGTTCTTGTAGTCGACGAGCGTATCCATGATGATATGTGCTCCGGGTCCGCGGTCGAAAATGTCGCCCAGAATGTGTAGCTGGTCGATAGCCAGATGCTGTATCACGTGCGACAGAGCCTTGATGAAGTTGGCGGCCTGTTCTGTAGATATTATGGTCTCTACGATGCGACGCAGGTAGTCTCCCTTGTCTTTGTCCTCAGCGCTCTCGTGCAACAGTTCCTCAAGTATGTAGGCAAACTCCTTGGGAAGTGCCTTGCGAACTTTGCTGCGAGTGTATTTCGACGAGATGAGTCGGCACACCTCTATGAGCCTGTACAATGTGGTTTCATACCAGGGATTAAGGTCTTTTTCCGCAGCGGTGACGAGTTCCAGTTTCTCTTCCGGATAGTATATGAGCGTGCACAGTTCCCTTATCTCCTCCTTGGAGAGTGTGTCTGCGTAGCGTTCTTTGATTTTTCTTTTGATGCTTCCCGACGCGTTCTTCAGTATGTGCTGGAAGGCCTCGTGCTCTCCGTGTATGTCGGCCACGAAATGTTCTGTACCTTTCGGCAGGTTGAGTATGGCCTCCAGATTGATGATTTCGGTGCTGGCTGCCCCTGCGTTGGGAAAACTCTGTGAGAGCAGTTCAAGGATGCGACGGTCCTGTTCTATCTGTTGTGCGGAAATGACCATGTCTCAATAGTGCATTTTATGTTCTTTTGTGTGCAAAAATACGAATTTTTATTGAAGAAAGTGTAAATTATGGTCATAAAATTGATGATTAGGGAATGAAGAGGGATGTTTTTCAATTTTCGATGTTTTAAAATTCGAGAAAAATTCTTACCTTTGTACCCGTATGATAAAACGTGTGTTGGTTTTGGCATGCTTTGTGTGCGTGTGCCTGTCTGCTCGCAGCCAGACGGATGAGGAGCGGGTTGTAGACCTTGTCGGGGTGGGAGAGACGTTGCTTCATGATTCCCTGAAGGCCGATTCCCTGCATCTCACTGTGCCCGTCGACAGTCTTGTGACAGATACGGTGAGAAACCGCCGCTACGACTATCACAACAAGAAAGGTATTCTGCGCCCCGTCTACATGCTTCTCGACTATCTTGCCAACACCAACAAAGAGAGCGACAAACCTTTCGACTGGAGCATTGCTGCCGGTCCCAGCTAC
>JAGDCM010000059.1 GCA_017958545.1 Bacteroidaceae bacterium
CGCTCTGTTCGTCGGTGCGAACCGTGAAGGTGGGATCCTCTTCAGCCAACTTGGCGAGACCATTGGACAGCTTGTCCAGATCCTTCTGAGTCTTGGGCTCTACGGCGATACCGATAACAGGATCGGGGAAGTCCATAGACTCCAGTGTGATGGGTGCATCCTCGTCGGCGAGGGTATCACCTGTGTGGATATCTTTGAAACCAACACCTGCACCTATATCGCCAGCACCGATTTCCTCTACGGGGTTCTGGTGGTTGGAGTGCATCTGGAAGAGGCGGCTTACGCGCTCCTTCTTACCACTGCGTACATTGTAGATATAGCTGCCGGCAGCAATCTTACCGCTGTAAACGCGGAAGAAGGTCAGACGGCCTACATACGGGTCGGTGGCAATCTTGAATGCCAATGCGCTTGTCTTCTCGTCCTCGCTGGGCTTACGCACCTCCTTCTCGCCAGTCTCGGGATTTGTGCCCTCGATGTCGGGGGTATCCAGAGGAGAGGGAAGGAACATACATACGTAGTCGAGCAGAGTCTGCACACCCTTGTTCTTGAAGCTGGAACCGCAGGTCATGGGCACGAGGCTCAGATTCAGCGTACCCTTACGGATAGCGGCGATGAGCTCGTCCTCTGTGATGCTGTCGGGATCCTCGAAGAACTTCTCCATGAGAGCCTCGTCCTGCTCGGCAGCCTGCTCCAGGAGCTTGGCACGCCACTCTTCGCACTCAGCCTTGAGGTCGGCGGGAATCTCCTCCACGTCGTATTCTGCACCCATCGACTCGTCGTGCCACAGAATGGCCTTCATCTTGATGAGGTCGCAGATTCCCTTGAAGTTCTCCTCTGCACCGATGGGCACAGCGATTACAGCGGGGTTGGCACCCAGGATGTCCTTCATCTGGCGCACCACCTCAAAGAAGTCGGCACCAGAGCGGTCCATCTTGTTAACATAGCCCATACGGGGCACGTTGTACTTGTCGGCCTGACGCCATACAGTCTCTGACTGAGGCTCTACGCCACCTACGGCACAATATGTTGCCACAGCGCCGTCCAGCACACGCAGAGAGCGCTCCACCTCAGCGGTGAAGTCCACATGTCCCGGAGTGTCGATCAGGTTGAACTTGTACTTGTTACCGTTCCAGTTCCAGTAAGCTGTAGTAGCAGCAGAGGTGATGGTGATACCACGCTCCTGCTCCTGCTCCATCCAGTCCATCGTGGCTGCACCTTCGTGCACCTCACCGATCTTGTGGGTCTTACCGGTATAGAAAAGAATACGCTCCGACGTTGTTGTCTTACCGGCATCGATGTGAGCCATGATACCGAAGTTGCGCGTCAAATGAAGATCTTGTTTTGCCATTTCCTTTTACCTTAATATATATTATTAGAAACGGAAGTGGGCAAATGCACGGTTTGCCTCAGCCATGCGGTGCATGTCTTCCTTACGCTTGAAGGCACCGCCCTGCTCGTTGTAGGCGTCCATGATTTCAGCAGCCAGCTTGTCGGCCATAGTCTTGCCGCCGCGCTTACGTGCAAACTGGATCATGTTCTTCATGCTGACACTCTCCTTACGATCGGGACGAATCTCCGTGGGCACCTGGAAAGTGGCACCACCGATACGGCGACTCTTCACCTCCACCTGAGGAGTGATCTTGTCGAGAGCCTCCTTCCAGATTTGGAGGGCAGGCTTCTCCTCACTCTTCATCTTCTCACCGACAATCTCAAGACTGTTGTAGAAAATATCGTAGGAGATACTCTTCTTACCATCGTACATCAGATGGTTCACAAACTTAGACACCTTCACGTCGCCGAATACGGGATCTGGAAGGATGATTCTCTTCTTTGGTTTAGCTTTACGCATTTTCTTCTGTTTGTTCTTTGTGTTCAGGGCTGTAGGATTTCCTTGTCTTCAACATCTCCCACTGGAGCGTTTACTCAGGCCTGGCAACTGAACGGGTTAGTGATGGATTTTACTTCTTCTTGTCTCCTTTAGGACGCTTGGCACCGTACTTGGAACGACGCTGTGTGCGGTTTGCAACACCTGCCGTATCCAGCGTGCCGCGCACGATGTGATAACGAACACCGGGAAGGTCCTTTACACGACCGCCGCGCACCAGCACGATGCTGTGCTCCTGCAGGTTGTGGCCCTCTCCGGGAATGTAACTGTTGACCTCCTTTGAGTTGGTCAGACGAACACGGGCTACCTTACGCATAGCCGAATTAGGCTTTTTCGGGGTGGTTGTGTAGACACGAACGCAAACACCGCGACGCTGAGGACAACTGTCCAGAGCGGGGCTCTTGCTCTTGTCTGCCAACACCGAACGGCCTTTTCTTACCAATTGTTGAATTGTAGGCATTTTGTTTGATTTTTAGTTTATTTTGTGTGTATATATGTGCGTTTACAGGCGCATTATGCGCATTCGGATGGCAAAGGTACGGCTTTTTATTTAAATACTCACTACACTTTACCAACTTTTTTCTATAAAAATTGCATTTTTTCTTCTTTTGTACCGTTTTTGACAAAAATCGGCCTCATTCCGGCACAAAAACTCCTCTTTTACCGTCCGTCGGAGATACCAACGCACACACAACCGCAGCACCTCTCATAGATACCACCGCAATACCTCTCAGAAAAACTGCCGCAAACACCTCAGAGATACTGCCGCAACACCAATCCTACAACCTCTTTTCCACACCACAGAAATTCCTCCTTAAAACCGCAGAATTTCACCCCCTCAGAGTCCTTGCAGAGTCTTACCAGAGTACGAGCTGTGTACGAGTGGTGTACGAGTGGAATACGAGTGAGAAACGAGAAATCTCGTACACTACTCGTAGTCAACACGTAGTCAACTCGTGATATACTCGATATCCGCAAGGGCTCTGAGGGGACTCTAAGTGGAAGAAGAACGGAATAAAAAGATCGCATTAATTGTTAATCCATAACACACAAGAATGCATCAAGACTAAAAAAAACTTATCGTCACGTAAATTTCTCGCCAAAAACGTTCCATCCGTAATATTTTTGTCGTATCTTTGCAATAAATTTAGTGAACTGGATAAATACAAATTACTATGAGTACAAGTGTTATTATCGCAATCGTCGTTGCCGCTATCGTTGTTTTCTGGGTTATCGGCATCTACAACACATTGGTGCATCTTCGCAACAACCGTGAATCCGCTTTTGCCAATATCGATGTACAACTGCAGCAACGCCACGACTTGGTGCCGCAACTGGTATCCTGCGTGAAAGGTTACGCAGCACACGAGAAGACCCTGCTAGAAAGCGTCACAGCCGCCCGTGCGGCCGCTATGTCTGCCACGAGCATCAACGACAAGGTGCAGGCAGAAAACGCCCTCACACAGGCTCTGGGAGGTCTGAAAGTGGCAATGGAGGCATATCCCGACCTAAAAGCCAACCAGAACTTCATCCAGCTGCAGAACGAAGTAGCCGACATCGAGAACAAACTCGCTGCCGTGCGCCGCGCATTCAACTCTGCCACGAAGGAACTGAACACAGCATGCCAGTCGTTCCCCAACAACATCTTCGCCGGTATGTTCGGTTTCCACACAGAACCTATGTTTGAGGTGGAACCCGTCAATCGTGCCGCTCTCAACAAAGCTCCCGAAATATCTTTCTAAATGCGCTACGTCGGCATCTATACACAGCAGGTGCGCAACAACACGCGCAGCCTGCTTCTTTTAACGCTTTTCCCGTGCATCCTGATTGGTATGGTATGGGCGTTTCTCGCCATCATATCATATCTCTCTTCGGGGCAGGACGACTACGGCAACACAAACGGCGTTGACTGGTACACCGTAAACGGGCAACTGCTCGCCGTCCTGCCTTGGATACTGGGCATTGTCGGCATCTGGTTTCTCATCTCCTACGCCTTCAACACCACGATGGTGCGGAAGGCCACAGGAGCCCGTCCTCTCAAGCGCAGCGAGAATCCGCGCGTGTACAACATCGTGGAGAATCTCTGTATGACGGCCAACATGGATATGCCGAAAGTCAATATCATCGACGATCCGCAACTCAACGCCTTCGCTTCCGGAATCGACAAAGGCAGTTATACCGTTACTGTGACAACAGGATTGTGCAAGTTGCTCAACGACGAGGAACTCGCCGGAGTTATCGGTCACGAACTCACGCACATACGCAATCGTGACACACGCCTGCTAATCGTCAGCATCATCTTCGTGGGTATTATGTCCACACTTATGTCATTGACCATTCGTCTTTTGTGGAACACGATGATTTTCAGCGGGAACTCGCGCCGCAGCAACAACGGGAAAGGCAACAACGGCCTCACTCTGATTGTCGTGGTGGCTATTGCCGTCGTACTTGCCATCATCGGATATTTCTTCACGCTGCTCACCCGTTTCGCCATCTCACGCAAACGCGAATACATGGCAGATGCCGGCGGAGCAGAGCTCTGTGGCAATCCCCTCGCACTTGCAAGCGCACTGAGAAAAATCAGCAGGGATCCAGCACTTGGCGACATCGACAGGGAAGATGTCGCACAGCTGTTCATCATTCACCCGCAAGCACTCACTTCGGGTTTCTCTTCGTGGTTCTCGGGCTTATTCTCAACCCATCCTTCCACGGAAAGCAGAATAAAATATCTGGAGCAGTTCTAACACAGCAGCAGGTCAGCGAATTTGCTGACCTGCTGTATTATAACGCTCACCGTCTTTAAGAATCACGATACGGCCGTCCTCAAAGACTTTGCGTTCTGAATATTTCTTCTGTTCTGCATCTGCATTGATAACATCCACCCCATCAGGGTAATCGGGATGTCCGAGATAGAACAGACGAAAATTATCGAAACATGTCCACCCAGATGTTGTCTTCGTGGTTACTGGCTTACCAACAGCAATAGTCAAATTGCCGTCATTCACCATTATTGTCAACTCGTTCTCATAGTAACCCGCATTGAAGAAATAGCTTGCATCCTCCATTGAGTTCGGAATATAATAACCGTCCTTATCTTTATTTTCTACGGTTTCATCGGGAGCTTTTGTGCAATGAGCCTCATACATACTCTTCAAAAAAGTTTGCTCCTCTGCCCCGCCGGAACGAAGATAGAATCTTGCATGTTGAGCTCCGGGATTATTCTTGTTTATCTCTCCGTCGCGATAGAATCCCTGCATAGTAGCTTTATATCTACCGTCAGGAAGACCCGAAAGAGTTTGAGCTAGTTCCCATGTAGTGCCGTAACTCGTCCATCCGCTATAGCTTTCGCAATAAACCTCCGCACAAGGATTACCATTTGCTATATCGGTTACTCCTCCACTTCTGTTACAGGTCATCTTCGTTGCTGTATCTGGCCATCCCTTCCATTCCTCAACAGTATTGTCATATCTGTCGAAGTTGGCACCCGACAAAAGGAACGTGCACTCAAAAGGCGTTGTCTCCGTAGCGTTATCCATCATCTCTGTCATTATCTGCTCCTTTGTGACAAGTTCCCAGCGCTGAAGACTACCGCTGCCAGTTGTCATCTCTCTCAATGCACACTTGTTTGAGCCGTAAGGATAATCTTTGCCAGTCGAACCACTCAAGTATTTCGTTGAAGAGCCGGAACCGTATTTGATATTATATGTCTTGCGGTCGGATGTAAGAGCAACACTCCACATCTTCTGAGAGGAACCGTCCATATAATTATCTCCTTGAGTGAGATAACCGATTGGACTTTGGATTAGATATTTTCCAGATACACGCGTAAGTTTCATCAATGAGCCGTAAGTTCCCAACACGGCTTGTGTGTCGTACCATCCGCCTTGTTTAATATATTGTTTACTGTAGGCGTTACGAATATAGTATTCACCAGACAATCCTCCTCCTGTAGTTTCCTTGTCATCAATGGCAGGATCATAGTCATGAATATCCATCTTTACAACAATGGGCCAGTGGTCTGCCAAAGGTTCACCCTGATCGTTCTTGAAGCTGTATTCCATCTTATAACTCTTGGCAGAAATACGTTTTCCACTCTCCGTTGTATTGATGTAGAACACCTTGTCCACCACTTCTCCATAATCATAACCATGAAGAGCACGATTGGCTGCAATACTGCCCTGATCCATAATGGAGTTTGCACCGACAGAAGGACACACGCCCTTCATAACGATATCGACATACGGGTCGTGCACCGTAAAACGCTCATCAGCCTCTATACGGTTCATGAAATTCTCCTCAACCTTGTCGCGCGTATATCTGCAGTTGGTATCACCCAACACAACAATAGGACGACCGTTGTGTGTCGACAATATAGCATCAGCCAGTTGCTTCAACTGCGAATCACGAGCAGCATTGTCCCCTGCCGAAGTTTCCGCATCCATATGCAGGATATACACATCTATCTCCTCTCCGGTAGCAAGAGTAACCAGATAATAACGATAGCCCTTGTCAATCATTCCGTCAGCGCCGTCATCGGTATAACCATAATGAGTGTTCCATGATGTCCACGACTCATTAGACGGAGTCACTCGATTCCATCGAAAGAACAAACACAATCCGTCTATATCGAACACAGGACTTTGCTGCCTAGCAAATCTGGCAAGAGCCTGAGCATTTACGGATATATTACCACGATGCGTTGTGGAATTATAGGAATATAAACCACCGCCATTTACACCGTCGTTCCAAGCTGCATTCCATAAATCACTATGATAATTGAAATCCTCGGAAGCCGCCACAATATCCCATTCCTCTGTTTTAAGCTTCTCACCTATAGCAGACGCTCCCGCCGACTCTTTGGCATCTGGATTGAGCGTAACATTAACACCTGCCACATTGATGGAACGTGGCATACCATCCACGTTGAACGCAGCTACAGTAAACTCCTCAGCATGTGCAAGGGAAACGCTACATATACATGCGGAAAGTGTAACGAATGCCCCAAGTTTGCGTACCCGGGCGCAAATAGTTGATACGGTGAACATACTCAATGTGTATTAGTTTAAAGATATTGTGAATGCCAGCGACCAGTTCTATGTATGGTCTCGACGGATCAAGGGGTTGGTATATCGTCGTATAGTTACCGTTCCTCTGGAAATAGCCCGGGAAATACATCAGATTGCTTCCTTCGCGGTTTCGCTCCGAGAAGGGGTCGTTCTTCTCCGAAAGGTCGCCCCAGAAGAATCTCACACCGATGAATTCGTGGATTTTCAGCTTACGGATGCCCGGGATTCTGTTGAACAGCTTACCGTTCATCTCCCATGAAAGCATCAATGTGGCATTGATATCCGTCAGGAACTCGTAGTTGTCTATCAGCGAGAACGTGTTGTCCTGTATGACATACGAGAAGTTGGCGGCAGGCATCACAAGCATCGGGAACGGCACCTGATTCCATTGGTACTGAGCCTTGAAATTGATGTCAAAACGTCCCCAGGAACGCATCCAGAATCGTTTGCCCAATTCGATAAACGTCTGATTGGAGTTATAGTTGCCGCCAAGGAAATCCTTAATACCGACAATGTGTCCTATTGCAACCACGGGCGAGTCGTAGTTGGTCTTACGACGACGCTGCTTGGAATTAAGCCATGTCACGCCGGGCTGCCACTCCAGACGCACATGGAACTCGCTCAGGGTGACAAACCTGTGATTGAACGACTGGCTGTATCTCATATCCAGCTCCGGCATCGTCCAGTCCATTCCGTCTCCGTGAGGGTGAACATCCTGATAGAACAAGTCTCCGGCTCCCTCCATACGCTCCCTGCGATATCCGGTGGTGAAGCGCAAACCGTTCTCCCACTCACGGTCGTACTGCAGATGTATTCTCTGAGTGTAGGCCTGATGATTGAGGGACGTCCACTTCCAGGCCGTAACGACATTATCCTTATCGGTATCGATGAAACGGTCGGTGGGAGTCACCACATCATAATAGTATTCCGCAGAGAGATTGTTCACAGGATACTCGAAGGGAAGAGCCTTCTTCTCGTTGAAAGAATATGTGAACTTACCCATACCCTTCACCTGCTTGTCCGAGAAGCCGTAACCAACGTATCCCTCGGCAAAAGCATGCGGATTCAACGCAGCCGTCGTCATGCCGGAAAGGCGCAACTTGAATCCCTCTATCTTATTCCATGCGAAAGTAGTATTCACAGGACCGAAGTCGAACTTGGAGGGCTTCGTGGGATCCATATTCGTCTCGATATAGTTCTCAATGAATGCCTTCAGTACCCACAGCACCTGTTTGAATCCCGGAACAGAAGATAGACGCTTCACGAACAAGTCCATTGTACTCTCCGTCTTCGTAAGAGGAACGGGGCGTACATTTTCCCAGAATGCCTCGTCACGCATCTCTGCAGACGAATTTATCTTCGTGTCACCGTTAAACTTAAAGACGGTTTTATCGATGGGATCGAAGCTAAAATCTGTCATTCTCTCCACGCGCTCCACCTGTGCCTTCTGTATCCAGTTTGCCAGCTTAAGTTGAGCAATCATCTTGGAATCAAAAAGCACCTGATCGCCTGTGGGCAATGTCATAAAGTTCTGATGGAGATCCAACTGATCCATATAGTTGAGATTCGCCATCTTGGGAATAGATATCTCTGCTCTCTTCACACGCCATGAAGAGTCTGCCTGAATGAACAGGGCACCAGAGAAACCGACATCATAACTGTTATTTGGTGTAAAGTCCAGTTGATAACACTTCGTACCAGCGATATCGAGCGTGTCAACAATAAAATATCTATAGAAAGCTATCGCGTGAGTTGAAGATATCGGCGATACGAACTCATGTTGCATGAAACGTATATTGTCCTTGTAGATATCTATCTCTCTGAAAAGGTCACCGATAATGGTTTCAAACATATCCATTGAGAAGAACTCGTTCACACCATTATCTCTTTTTCCGTCAATTATCGTTTTCTCTGCCTTAGGTTCTTTGCGATATACTCGTCTCATCACCTGTTCCTGCACCATGAGAGGAAGGATGAGCTTGCCGGTTTCCGGACAATACTCCACATGCTCTCTCAGTTGCGGGAAACGCTTGAAGTGGTCGTCATCGAACACTTTTTCCGTGAATTCATTCAGCGAGAACGTTACTTTCTCGTATTTCTGGTATGAGAAGAAAGCATTTCTGCGAAGGTCGTTGTCCGTCTTGGCTGCAATCACCTTCTTCATCATCTCTACGGCGGGATTATTCTTTCGGGAATATTTTTGCTTCTTTACCTTCACCTCCACCTCTTTCATCTGTGAAGATGATTCTTTCAAGCGCACCGTCATACGCTTGGAACCCGCAATTTTTTCAGTGTATGGTTCAAAGCCCATCATCGACACCTGCAATGTTCCCTTACGGATGGGTATTTTGAAGTGTCCGTTAAAATCCGTTACCTGCATCGTGGACTTGTCCTCCAGATAAAAGACATGAGCGCCCGGCAACGGTTCATTAAGCGCATCATCCAGCACAACACCCTGAACGTATTGTGCCAGAGCATTGAGACTCAAAAGAGTGAATAGGAAAAAGAATAGGATTCTCCTCATCACTTTTTCTTTTTTATTTTTATCAAGGGTGGGGAGACGATACGACATTTCATCGCACGTTCCCCCACCCTCAATTATCAATATTCAAAGTCGTAGTCGAACACGGCACGGGAAATCGGGCGACGACGCTCCATCTCCTCACGTGTACGAACCACAATCTTCTCGAATTCACGCAGACCTGTACCGGCGGGAATCAGGTGACCGCAGATAACGTTCTCCTTCATACCCTCGAGTGTGTCGCTCTTGCCGTTGATTGCAGCGTCGTTGAGCACCTTCGTCGTTTCCTGGAAGGATGCTGCCGACATGAAGCTGGAAGTCTGCAGAGCTGCACGAGTGATACCCTGAAGTATCTGCGTCGATGTTGCAGGTACGGCATCACGCACCTGAACTGTACGGAGATCGCGACGCTTTAGCTGAGAGTTCTCGTCACGCAATGCACGAGCACTTACAATCTGGCCCTTCTGGAACTTCTCGCTGTCACCGGCATCAGTTACCACTTTCTTACCCCAGATACGGTCGTTTTCCTCGTTGAATTCGAGTTTATCAACCATTTGCTGTTCCAAGAAGCGAGTATCACCGGGTTCAACAATCTGCACCTTGCGCATCATCTGACGCACAATCACCTCAAAGTGCTTATCGTTAATCTTCACACCCTGCAAGCGATATACGTCCTGCACCTCGTTGACAATGTATTCCTGAACAGCTGTGGGACCCTTAATGGCCAAGATGTCGGCAGGAGTAACGGCACCGTCGGAGAGAGGTGTTCCTGCACGCACGTAATCGTTGTCCTGAACCAGAATCTGCTTCGACAGGGGTACAAGATATCTGCGCTCATCACCAACCTTGGTCTTGATGATAATCTCACGATTGCCACGCTTGAGCTTACCCATTGTAACCTCACCGTCCACCTCTGCTACAATAGCGGGGTTGGATGGGTTACGAGCCTCAAACAACTCTGTTACACGAGGCAGACCACCTGTGATATCACCACCACCGGCAACAACACGAGGTATCTTGACGAGAATCTCACCGGCCTTTATTTCCTGACCGTCTTCAACAGATATGTGACCTCCGATAGGCAAGTTGTAAGTGCGTAGCACCTCACCGTCTTTGCTAACAATATGTACAGCGGGCATCTTGGTCTTGTCCTTGCTCTCAATAACGATGAGTTCTCTCAGACTTGTTGCCTCGTCGGTCTCAACACGATAGGTAACATTCTCGATGACATCGACGAATTCTATCTTACCAGGAACCTCTGTTACGATAACAGCATTGAAGGGATCCCACTTGGCGATGATATCACCCTTCTGCACCATATCCTTGTCGTTCTTATAGAGCGTACTACCATAAGGTACGTTCTGAGTCAACAGCACAATACCAGTCTTAGGTTCAATGAAACGTACTTCCGTAAGACGTCCGATAACAACCATTGCTGCCTTTCCGTCTTCGTCCTGTACATCAACGGTACGAAGTTCATCAAACTCAATACGGCAGTCGTACTTTGCCTTTATCATGGCGTTGGCAGCTGCATTACCAGCCACACCACCGGCATGGAAGGTACGCAATGTCAGCTGTGTACCAGGCTCACCGATACTCTGTGCAGCGATAACACCTACGGCCTCGCCCTTCTGCACCATACGGCGTGTAGCCAAGTTGCGACCATAACACTTCATGCAGACACCCTTGCGGCTCTCACATGTGAGCACGCTTCGGATTTCCACCATTTCAATCGGACTATCCTCAATCTCCTGAGCGATGGCTTCGGTGATTTCTTCACCTGCAGCCACGATGAGCTTACTGGTAAGAGGATTAATCACATCATGAACGCTGACGCGACCAAGGATACGGTCATACAGGCTCACCTTCACCTCGTCTCCATCCTTGAGAGCTGTGCACTCCAGACCACGCAATGTGCCGCAGTCCTCCTCTGTGATGATAACATCGTGGGATACATCCACCAGACGACGGGTCAGATAACCTGCATCGGCAGTCTTCAAAGCGGTATCTGCCAGACCCTTACGGGCACCGTGCGTAGAGATAAAGTACTCCAGCACCGACATACCCTCCTTAAAGTTAGAAAGAATGGGGTTCTCGATGGTATCGGGCTCTGCGCCTGCCTTCTGAGGCTTTGCCATCAGACCACGCATACCGGAGAGCTGACTGATCTGACCGGAAGAACCACGGGCTCCGGAGTCAAGCATCATGTAAACGGCGTTGAAACCGTCCTCGGCGGAAGCCATCTCCTTCATCAGCACCTTGGTAAGGTCGTTGTTGACCTTAGTCCAAGTCTCTATCACCTGATTATGACGATCCTTGTCGGTAATCATACCCATTGCATAGTCTGACGTAATCCTCTCGATTTCCTCGTTACCGGCATCCACAAGAGCCTTCTTCTCCTCTGGTACGATAATATCGCCCAAGTTGAAGGACAGACCGCCTTCGTATGCCATTTTGTAACCGAGGTTCTTGATACCGTCGAGGAATTCACATGCACGTGCCACACCTACGCTCTTAATAACGTTGGTAATGATACCGCGCAAAGTCTTCTTTGAAATGATATCGTTGAAGAAACCTATTTCATTGGGAATAACTTCATTGGCGATGACACGGCCCACAGAAGTCTCTATGATATGTTTGCCATAAGTGCCGTCCTCAAGGATATCGTCTACCAACACATGCACGGGAGCGTGCACGTCTACTTTCTTTTCATTGTAGGCGATAATGGCCTCTTCAGTACCGTAGAATGTGCTGCCGCTACCCTTGGCACCCGGACGGAGTTTCGTGATGTAATACAAGCCCAGCACCATATCCTGAGAAGGCACTGTGATAGGATCACCGTTTGCGGGATTCAGGATGTTATGGCTCTGCAACATCAGAATCTGAGCCTCCAGAATTGCCTCATTGGACAGAGGCAGATGTACAGCCATTTGGTCACCGTCGAAGTCGGCGTTGAACGCGGTACAAGCCAAGGGGTGCAACTGAATTGCCTTGCCCTCAATCATCTTGGGCTGGAAGGCCTGAATACCGAGTCTGTGCAGTGTCGGGGCACGGTTCAGGAGTACAGGATGACCTTTCATCACATTCTCCAGAATATCCCATATCACCGGTTCTCTACGGTCGACAATCTTCTTGGCGCTCTTCACCGTCTTCACCACGCCGCGCTCAATGAGCTTACGGATGATAAACGGCTTATATAGCTCTGCAGCCATTAGCTTAGGCAGACCGCACTCGCCCATCTTCAATTCAGGACCGACAACAATTACAGAACGTGCAGAATAGTCAACACGCTTACCGAGCAGGTTCTGACGGAAGCGTCCCTGCTTACCCTTCAACGAGTCACTGAGAGACTTCAGGGGACGATTGTTCTCACTCTTCACAGCAGAAGCTCTGCGACTGTTGTCGAACAGGCTGTCCACTGCCTCCTGAAGCATGCGCTTCTCGTTGCGGAGAATCACTTCAGGAGCCTTAATCTCCATCAGACGCTTGAGTCGGTTGTTACGTATGATTACACGACGATAGAGGTCGTTCAAATCGCTCGTAGCAAAACGACCGCCGTCCAGTGGTACGAGGGGACGCAATTCTGGCGGAATCACCGGCAGAATCTTAATAATCATCCACTCTGGTTTGTTGCGTCCTGCGCTTGCACGGAAGCTCTCCACCACCTGAAGACGCTTCAGAGCATCGCTCTTGCGCTGCTGTGCGCCCTCCACGCTTGCCATATCGCGCAGCTGATAGCTCAAGCTGTCCAAGTCAAGTCTTACCAACAGGTCGTAGATGGCCTCAGCACCCATCTTGGCGATGAACTTCTGGGGATCGTCGTCTGGCAACATCTGATTCTCTCTTGAGAGCTTGTCCATTGCAGCCTGATACTCTTCCTCGGAAAGTACATCATACTGACGGTATACGCCATCCTCGATAGAACGGTCATCGTTCTCGTTCTTGGGACCCAGCACACCCGGCTGAATCACCACATATCTCTCGTAGTAGATTACTGCGTCCAGTTTCTTACTGGGCAGACCCAGCAGGTATCCTATCTTGTTGGGCAGTGAACGGAAATACCAGATGTGAGCCACCGGTACCACGAGATTGATGTGACCGCTACGTTCGCGGCGCACCTTCTTCTCTGTCACCTCCACACCGCAACGGTCGCAGACAATACCACGGTAGCGGATGCGCTTGTATTTTCCGCAATGGCACTCAAAATCCTTGGTAGGACCGAAGATGCGCTCGCAGAACAGGCCGTCACGCTCGGGCTTGTACGTACGATAGTTGATAGTTTCGGGCTTCAGCACTTCACCGTATGAGTTCTCGAGGATTTCCTCGGGAGAAGCCAATCCGACTGTAATCTTAGTAAAGTTGTTCTTTACTTTGGTTTCTTTCTTGAAAGCCATATATCGTATAAGTTCCTTGACGTTATTAATCCAGTGAAACACTCAAGCCGAGACCTCTCAGTTCGTGCAGCAGCACGTTCAGAGATTCCGGTATACCGGGCGTAGGCATAGGATCGCCCTTGACGATAGCCTCGTAAGCCTTTGCTCTGCCCATCACATCATCACTCTTGATAGTGAGGATTTCCTGCAGTACGTGGCTGGCACCGAAGGCCTCGATAGCCCAAACCTCCATCTCACCGAAACGCTGACCACCGAACTGTGCCTTACCGCCCAGAGGCTGCTGTGTGATGAGACTGTACGGGCCAATCGAACGTGCATGCATCTTATCCTCTACCATGTGGCCGAGTTTCAGCATGTATGCAACACCCACTGTTGCCAACTGGTCGAAGGGTTCACCCGTTGCACCGTCATACAACTGCGTTGAGCAGTAGCGGGGCAGACCGGCCTTGTCGGTCCATTCGTTGAGGTCGTCCAGTTTGGCACCATCGAAGATAGGTGTAGCAAACTTCACACCGAGCTTCTTACCGGCAGCACCGAGCACTGTCTCGAATATCTGACCGATATTCATACGAGAAGGCACGCCCAGAGGGTTCAGCACGATATCTACGGGCGTTCCGTCTGCCAGGAACGGCATATCCTCCTGACGTACCACCTTGGAGACGATACCCTTGTTACCGTGACGACCGGCCATCTTGTCACCGACACCAATTTTTCTCTTCTTGGCGATGTAGACCTTTGCCATCTGCATGATACCGCTTGGCAGATCGTCACCGATAGTGATTGCAAAGTGACGACGCTGGTTCTCTGCACCCAGCAACTTAAACTTCTTGATGAAGTTCATGATGAGTTGACGGATAAGCGCATTGGTGTGCTTGTCCGATGTCCAGCCGCTGAGCTGTACTGCAGTGTAGTCGATAGTGTTGAGCATTTCCTCCTCAAACTCCTTACCGGCAGGAATTATCTCCGCACCGCTGTAGTCCACCACTCCGGCACTCTTCTTGCCGTTTGTGAGTTCCAGGAGCTTGTCAACAAGAATCATGCGCAGGTCATCCACCTTGCTGTTGAACTCCTCGTCCACAGCTGCCAGACGCAACTTATCCTGAGCACGGCTCTTGCGTGTCTTGATAGCCTTTGAGAAGAGTTTCTTGTCAATTACCACACCCGACAGAGAAGGAGTGGCCTTGAGAGAAGCATCCTTCACGTCGCCTGCCTTGTCGCCGAAGATGGCACGCAGCAGTTTCTCTTCAGGAGAAGGATCGCTCTCGCCCTTAGGAGTAATCTTACCAATCATGATATCACCGGGCTCCACGCGGGCACCCACACGTATGATACCATTTTCATCAAGATCCTTAGTGGCTTCTTCGCTCACATTGGGGATATCGCTTGTAAGTTCCTCCATACCGCGCTTTGTCTCGCGCACTTCAAGACTGAACTCCTCCACGTGGATACTCGTAAGGATATCCTCTCTTACGATGCGCTCGTTGAGCACGATGGCATCCTCGTAGTTGTAACCCTTCCAAGGCATGTAAGCCACCAGGAGGTTGCGACCGAGAGCTATCTCACCGTTCTCCGTAGAATAACCCTCAGTGAGTATGTCACCGGCTTTCACACGCTGACCCTTCTCACAGATGGGACGCAGGTCGATGGTCATATTCTGGTTCGTACGGCGGAACTTGGGAATGCGGTATTCCTTCAGAGCGGGCTCGAAGCTTACGAATTCCTCCTCTTCCGTACGGTCATAGAGGATACGGATTGTCGTTGCGTCCACATATTCCACAACACCGTCGCCCTCAGCAGTAATCATCGTGCGAGAATCCTCACAGAGCTGCTTCTCAATACCGGTACCCACGATAGGAGCTTCGCAACGTACCAAGGGTACAGCCTGGCGCATCATGTTCGATCCCATCAGTGCACGGTGAGCGTCATCGTGCTCCAGGAAAGGAATCATGCTGGCAGCGATAGAGGCAATCTGCTGAGGAGCCACGTCCATCAGGTTCACCTGTGCAGGGGGTACGACAGGATAGTCGTCGTCCTTGCGGCACTTTACCACCTTGCGGATGAACGAACCGTCATCTCTAAGGGGAGCGTTACCCTGACCGATTACCAGACCTTCTTCCTCTTCTGCCGTCATGTACCGAACACCGGCATCTGTGAGATCCACCATCGAATTCTCCACCTTACGGTACGGAGTCTCGATGAAACCGAGGTCATTTATCTTAGCAAACACACAGAGCGAGCTGATAAGACCAATATTAGGTCCTTCAGGGGACTCGATGGGACAGAGACGTCCGTAGTGTGTATAGTGTACGTCACGCACCTCGAAACCTGCTCTCTCACGCGACAGACCGCCGGGACCCAGAGCAGAGAGACGGCGCTTGTGCGTCACCTCGGCAAGGGGGTTGGTCTGATCCATGAACTGCGAGAGGGCGTTCGTGCCGAAGAACGAGTTAATCACAGAGGCTATTGTCTTTGCATTAATCAGGTCGGCGGGAGAGAACTTCTCGTTGTCACGCACATTCATGCGCTCACGGATGGTACGGGCCATACGGTTCAAACCGATGGAGAACTGGTTTGCCAACTGCTCACCCACCGTACGTACACGGCGGTTGGACAGGTGGTCGATATCGTCCACATTGGCCTTTGAGTTCACCAGCTCAATCAAATACTTGATGATGGCGATGATGTCCTCCTTGGTCAGCACGCGGATGTTCTCATCGATATCCAGATTCAACTTGTGGTTGATACGGTAACGGCCCACATCACCCAAGTCGTAGCGCTTGTCTGAGAAGAAGAGATTGATAATCACCTCTCGTGCACTGGCATCATCGGCAGGTTCTGCATTACGCAGCTGACGGTAGATGTAGTAGATGGCCTCGTGCTCCGAGTTGGACGTATCCTTCTGCAGAGTGTTGAATATGATGTTAAAGTCCGTACCCTGTGCATTGTGCTTGTGCACCAGAATGCTAGGCACACCGCTCTCCAGAATGAGGTTTATGTTGTCGTCGGAGAGTTCGCTCTCACGGGGCAGCAACACCTCGTTACGCTCGATACTTACCACCTCGCCCGTATCCTCGTCGACGAAGTCCTCATGCCATGTGTGGAGCACGTTGGCAGCCAACTTCTCGCCGGCGTAAGTCTTGAGGTTCTGGCGTGTCACCTTCACCTCCTCTGCCAGGTCGAATATCTCGAGGATTTCACGGTCGCTCTCGTAACCGATTGCACGAAGCAGCGTGGTAACGGGCAACTTCTTCTTACGGTCGATGTAAGCATACATCACATTGTTGATGTCCGTGGCAAATTCAATCCAACTACCCTTGAACGGGATGATACGGGCTGAATACAGTTGCGTGCCGTTGGTGTGGAGCGAACTTGAGAAGAACACACCGGGTGAACGGTGCAACTGGCTTACGATGACACGCTCGGCACCGTTGATGACAAACGTGCCGTTGTGAGTCATGTAGGGGATATTGCCCAGGAACACCTCCTGAACCTGCATATCGAAGTCGACATGCTCGGGATCCGTGCAGTAGAGTTTCAGTTTTGCCTTGAGGGGCACACTGTAGGTCAGACCGCGCTCCAGACACTCCTCGATGGAGTAGCGGGGCGGGTCGATATAATAATCCAGAAACTCAAGAACGAAATTGTTCCTGGTGTCCATGATGGGGAAATTCTCACTGAACACTTTGTACAGGCCGTCGTTCTTGCGCTGTTCTGGTGGGGTATCCAACTGGAGGAAGTCATGAAACGACTTCAGCTGCACCTCCAAGAAATCGGGATAGGGCATCGGATTCTTGATAGATGCAAAATTGACACGGTTGTTGATAATTTTAGCCATGAACTTTTCGCTTTTCTCTTTGCGTATGTGTGTACGTATTATTTATTAGACGCAAAAAGGTAAAGAACCCCCTACCAGGGGATCCCTTACCGTATATCCTGATTTACAGGTAATTACGTTTTCTTGGGCTTTCGGGTCGAAATTACTTCAACTCGATTTCAGCACCAGCCTCCTCGAGAGTCTTCTTCAGAGTCTCTGCGTCAGCCTTAGCGATACCCTCCTTCAGAGTGCTGGGAGCTGCATCAACGAGATCCTTAGCCTCCTTCAGACCGAGACCACAAGCCTCCTTCACTGCCTTAACAACAGCGAGCTTATTAGCACCGGCAGCCTTCAGAACAACGTCGAAGCTGTCCTTCTCCTCAGCTGCCTCAGCAGCGGGACCAGCAGCGGGACCAGCAACAGCAACAGCTGCAGCGGCGGGCTCAATTCCATACTCATCCTTCAGGATGGTTGCCAACTCATTAACTTCTTTCACAGTCAAGTTAACCAACTCTTCTGCAATAGCTTTCAAATCTGCCATTTTCGTATAAATTTATTTGTTTGTTAATTTTGATTTTACATTCCCACACGATTAGCGCTTCTCCAGCGTCTGGAGCACACCGTGAATCGTGTTCTGACCACTCTGCAGGGCTGACAGTACGTTCTTTGCGGGAGACTGCAGCAGAGCGACGATATCGGCGATAACCTCGTTCTTGCTCTTGATAGCGCAGAGAGCCTCGAGCTGTTCGGCACCCACATAGATACCTTCCTCAGCGTAAGCTGCCTTCAGGGCAGGCTTCTCGAGCTTCTTGCTCTTCATCTCCTTCAGCATCTTAGCGGGCACGTTAGCCACCTCTGTGAACAACACAGCGGTAGTGCCCTTCAGTACGGGCTTAAGAGCCTCGAAATCCACGTCGCTAGCCTCCAGAGTCTTCTCCAGAAGGGTGTTCTTCACGAGCACCATCTTCAGATTGCTCTTAAAACATGCGCGACGCAGGTTGCTTGTAGCCGTTGCATCCATTCCCTCTACGTCTATCAGATAGAAGTGAGGGTATTTCTGAATCAATTCACCCAGTTGGGCGATGATTGCACTCTTATCTTCCTTTCTCATGATTCGTAGCTGTTATTAGATTTCATCAATAGCCTTTGGATCAACCTTGATGCCACGGCTCATTGTACTTGAAAGATAAACACTCTTAACATAGGTACCCTTAGCTGCACTGGGCTTGAGCTTCTGGATAGTAGCCATAAACTCTCTTGCGTTCTCGGCAATCTGCTCTGCGGTGAAGGAAACCTTACCGATAGAGGTGTGCACGATACCGGTCTTGTCAACCTTGAAGTCGATCTTACCGGCCTTGACCTCGCGGATAGCCTTAGCAACATCCATGGTCACAGTACCGCTCTTGGGGTTGGGCATCAAGCCGCGGGGACCGAGCACACGACCCAAAGCACCGATCTTACCCATGATAGCGGGCATGGTGATGATTACGTCGATATCAGTCCAACCACCCTTGATTTTCTCAATGTATTCGTCGAGACCTACGTAGTCGGCACCGGCCTCCTTTGCTGCAGTTTCAGCGTCGGGAGTACACAGGCACAGTACGCGAGTCACCTTACCCGTTCCGTTGGGCAGAGACACAACGCCACGTACCATCTGGTTAGCCTTACGAGGATCAACGCCGAGACGCACGTCGATGTCGACGCTAGCGTCAAACTTGGTAGTAGTAATCTCCTTTACCAAGGCAGCAGCCTCTTTCAGAGTGTAAGCTTTCCCTGCTTCAATCTTCTCGGCTACCAACTTCTGGTTTTTCGTCAGTTTACTCATAAGTTAATTGAAGTTTAAAAGTTATGCAGGGAATTCACCCTTTACCTTGATACCCATGCTGCGAGCTGTACCTGCTACGAGACGCATAGCGCTCTCAACAGTGAAGCAGTTCAAGTCGGGCATCTTATCCTCTGCGATAGTCCTCACCTGATCCCAAGTGACCTCAGCCACCTTCTTACGGTTGGGCTCTGCAGAACCACTCTTAATTTTGCACATCTCCATCAACTGTACTGCTACTGGAGGAGTCTTTACGATGAAATCGTATGACTTGTCGGCATAGTACGTGATGACAACAGGAAGAGTCTTACCAGCCTTATCCTGTGTGCGTGCGTTGAAGGCCTTGCAGAAATCCATGATGTTGATTCCCTTTGAACCCAATGCAGGGCCTACTGGGGGAGAAGGATTCGCTGCGCCGCCCTTTATCTGCAATTTGATAAATCCAGCAACTTCTTTTGCCATTTTCTTCTACAATTTTAGAGTTTTTCAACTTGCATAAAACCAAGCTCCAGAGGCGTCTTGCGTCCGAAGATCTTGACTCTCACCTTCAGCTTGCGCTTTTCGTTGTTCACCTCTTCCACCACTGCGTCGAAGTCCTTGAACGGTCCGTCGGTCACCTTGACGTTCTCGCCCACCTCGTAAGGTATGACGATATCCTCGGGCACCTCCTGAAGCTCGTCCACAGTGCCAAGCATCTGTGAAACTTCCGCATCGGTCAGAGGCATGGGTACCTGACTTCCTTTGGAAGCTGATAGGAAGCCGAGTACGTTGGGCACACTCCTGAGAGAGGCCTGCGTCTCGCCCACGAGTTCTGCCTCAACGAAAACATAACCGGAAAAACGGTTCTTCTCCTTGACAACGCGCTTACCGTTGCGCACGGCGAGCACCTTTTCCGTGGGGATGAGCACCTGAGACACGTGACAGGCAATATCGGGATGCTGAGCTATCAGCGCCTCGATATACTCTTTCACTTTGCCTTCTTTGCCGCTGATGGCACGCATAACGTACCATTTCTTGTTGCTTTCAGCCATCTCGAGTACTCTTTTTATTAGCGCAACCAACTGTAGATGCCTTCCATTCCAGACTGGAACACGAAGTCCATTGCGAAGATAACCAGTGCAATGCAGAGGGAAGCTGTTAATACTACTACTGCGCTGTTCATCAACTCCTGACGTGAAGGCCAAGTGGTCTTATACACAAGTTCTTGGTAGGAATCTTTGCAATACTTAATGATATTCTGTAACATATTCCTATTTTCTTTTTTATTGCACGGGAAGAGAGGCTCGAACTCCCGACACCTGGTTTTGGAGACCAGTGCTCTACCAACTGAGCTATTCCCGTAATTAGTGTGGACGATGAGTCACCGCCCACACTTTTTTATTTTCTTCAGTCTAAACTGAATTGGCTATTAGTCAAACACCTCAGTGATCTGACCAGAACCTACGGTACGGCCACCCTCACGGATAGCGAAGCGCAGACCTACGTTCAGAGCCACCTTGTAAATCAGATTTACGGTAATCTCAACGTTGTCGCCGGGCATAACCATCTCCACACCCTCGGGCAGGTGAATCTCACCTGTACAGTCCATGGTGCGCAGATAGAACTGAGGACGATACTTGTTACCGAACGGAGTGTGACGGCCACCCTCTTCTTTCTTCAGGATATAAACGGAAGCTTTGAACTCGCTGTACGGTTTTACCATACCCGGGTGAGTCAATACCATACCACGTTTTACCTCATCTTTGTCGATACCACGGAGGAGCAGACCTACGTTATCACCAGCCTCACCCTGATCCAGCAACTTGCGGAACATCTCAACGCCGGTTACAACGCTCTTCTTACCCTCAGCACCCAGACCGATCAACTGAACCTCATCACCAACTTTGATGACACCGGTCTCGATACGACCCGTTGCAACAGTACCACGACCGGTGATAGAGAATACGTCCTCTACCGGCATCAGGAACGGTTTATCAACGGCACGTACAGGCAGTTGGATCCAGTTGTCGCAAGCGTCCATCAGCTCGAGCACTTTCTCTTCCCACTCAGGAACACCGTTCA
>JAGDCM010000060.1 GCA_017958545.1 Bacteroidaceae bacterium
ATGCAGAGAAGTCTGCGGGCTTCACCATCCACCCGTTAAGTGTCACACCCTCAGATGTGGTAAACGAGAAGAATTCCTTCTTGCCCAAACGCTGCGAAGACAGTTTGCCGACAAGGGCTGCGTTGTCCTCCAGCACTTTGAATTCCTTACCGCTGCCGCCGTCACAGAGCGTGAAGACGGGAGGTGTGTCGATATTGCTCCACTCGTTGAGGAAATACTTATAGTTGGTCGAGAAAACAGCCTCGTTGGTACCGTCCTTCTGGCTCAGTTTCTTTGCCTTTCCCTTGCTGTCGCAAACATAGACAGCCTCGCGCAAAGGACCTCCGTCCTTGGCAGAGTAATACGTATTGCCGGTCTTCGCATCGTAGCCGTAGAACTCCACAATGGGCTGGTCGCCGGAAGTCAGAGCACGGGATGCACCACCGTTGATACTGCAATGATACAGCTGTGCCGTGCCGCTCTTCTCGCTCTGATACACAAAACCGTCGCTCACCACACGGATACCTGCATAGGTCATCTCATTGATATACGGCTTGACGTCGTCGGTGAGTATCAGACGGCACTCCGTAGAGCGCGGATTGCAGACATACACGCTGAGCTGGTCCTGATGACGGTTCTGAGTAAGGCAAACTATCTTCTCGGGATGCGACGTAGAAAGAATGCGGGGCACATATCCGTCCGCTTCCACCGGGAGTTGCAACTTACGCGTCACACGGCTCTTTATATCGAACGAATGAACAGACACCTTGCTGTTGGTTTCGCCAGCCATGGGATACTTGTATTCAAAACGTCCCGGATAGGTAAGATACTCCTTGCGTTCGGGGTTCATACCTTTATAGAGAGGGAAACTGTAAAGAGGCACTTCACTCTCATCGAAACGTATCCAGCAAAGCATCGAAGCGTCTGCATTGAAGCAGAAAGCACGTGCGAACACGAACTCCTCCTCATACACCCAATCGGGCTTACCATTGAGCACTTTGTTCATTTCGCCGTCCTTGGTAATCTGGCTCTCAGAATTATTGAAAAGCAGCTTCACAAGGAAGATATTACCCTCTCTCACGAATGCCACCATATAACCGTCGGGGCTCCAAAGAGGCTGTTCCTGAGGACCTCCGTCGGAAAGAGGTGCAAGAGTCTTGTTCCTTATATTGTAGATATACCATTTTCCCTTACCGGAGCGGCGGTATATCTGCTCATGCTCCGTCTCAAGGAGTATATTGTCGCCCTTGGGGGAAATGATGTAGTTGTCTATCTTATCTATGCGTACACGTCCTTTGACTGCATCCACATCGAAAAGAGTCTCCAGTTCCTTACCGTCCTTGAAACTGCAACACACTATACGCTTGCCGTCCTCAACACGCGCATAGCTCTCACCGTCCGGCAATGGGTTCACCCCCTCTATATCCTTGGCGCGATACTTACCGGAAGTCAGGTCCTTCAGATTCAGCTGAGCCATTACGGAAGAGGTCGCAAAAAACGACAGAAACGCAAACAGCAGACTTTTAAAACGCATATTTATTCTGATTTTGGGCACAAAGGTACGAAAATTTTTTCAAATTACCTAACACTTACCTTAAGAGGCTCCCTGAGAGCACGCACTTTTGCATCCAAAACGGCCCGCCACACACTCATTGTGGGTATATCGTAACCGCTCCAGCCACTGCCGAACCAATAATTGAAGACATTACTCTTCTTTCCGGCATTCACACCGACAACATGCCCGATTCCTCCGGCAGCCTTTTCCGCGAGGGGAAGGTATTTCATTGTCACCTTGTCGGGATAGAGACATGCCAGATACACCTGACCGTTCTGCCCGCGCGGCGTATCCATTGCATCAGAGTAGGCCACATAGCCGTTCTTCCTGTCTATCACATAAGCTTCCGGCTGACTCTCATGCACCACAATACCGGAAACTATCTGACTGCCGGCAGGCATACCCTCGTAGCGCACCTCGCAAAATGCCATATGGTCGCCCTTGTCCTGACGTATGCCGCGTGTCTCACGCACTCCGTTCTGCTCGTACATCTTCTCCTCCACAGCAAAACGCAGGGGACCGTTCTCCAGTATCTGCACCTCCTGCCACACATCGGGCATGATGAGAGAACCGTCTTTAGCCATCAGCGCCGGAGCACCGGCACCGAGGGTCTTGCCGACAGTATATGCGTCCATACCCTGCCCCTTGTCGCGATGATAGGTATAGACATCACGGTGTATCTGTCCCCACTCGCCGCCGCGTCCCTGGCGCTTCAGTCCTTCGTTCACGCCATAGGAGGTCAGTTCGTTCTGATACAACTGGTCCTGAATGGGAGCAGGCTGATTCTTGCAGAACAGGTCAAAGCCCGTCACACCCTTGCCGTGCATCTTCGGTCCGTAGAAACGCCACGCGTTCTTGTCCGTTTCCCAGGTGAGATCGTCTTCTCTGTTGGGATACACACGACCGTTGGCATCCAGACGGTAGTATTTGGGTTCACCCGTCACGATGCGGAATGTCTGAGTGCTGCGGGGAGCCACCTTCACATACACGAGAATCTGGTCGAACTGGCGTTCGCTGTCGTATGTTATCTGATAGGGCTGCTCCACTCCGTCGCCGTCCAGCACGATGAACTGACGACCGCCGCCTATACCCAGACGTGCAAACACATTTTCCGTCTCCAGGGCTACCACCTCCTCACGGTTGTCCGCTGTGGTATTTTCCACAGAGAAGGACATTTCACGCGGAGATGCAGCCAGACGCGGCGCACCCGGACGCTTTTCCTGTGATGCCGTACCGTCCACATAGCGCACTCTCTCACATGCTGCCAAGAGCCATGCACCCGTACCGAACGGAGCCTGAGAATGTGCATCCACGATACGTGTGGGATCGGGTTTCTCGCCTATCGGTTGTACGTAGCCCACACTGCCGTCTTCCTGCAGCGCCGTCTCGCGCAGATACTTCCATGCTTTTTCTATTACGTCTGCATACTTCGCCTTGTCGAGATAACCGTGGTTCACGCCCCATTCCAGTCCGTAGCAGAAGAATGCCGTGCCGGAAGTCTCCGGACCGGGAGCATCGCCTTCACACAGCATCGAACGGCTCCAGTAGCCGTCAGGACGCTGGCAACGTGCCACACCTTCTGCCAGCTGTTGGAAGCGCTTCACGAAGAAATCCTTGTGTTCCCAGTCAGCCGGCACATCGGCCAGCACCTTGGCCAGTCCTGCCAACACCCATCCGTCTCCGCGTGCCCAGAAACTCTTTCCCCCGTCACACGAAGTCTTCACCTTCGGCCATATATACTTGCCGTCCCTGTAATAGAGCTGCGCCTCCGCATCCCACATCAGGGAGTCGCTCCAGAGGAAATTGGCATAGAGCTTGTCCAGATAGCGCTGCTCACCGGTGAGACGGTACATTTTCGTCATCACGGGCATCACCATATAGAGAGCGTCAGCCCACCACCAGAACTTATCATCCTGCGAGTCGCACTCGTAGCCCATCACCTCCTTGGCACGCGCCACCTTATACTCTGCCGGCACCAGATGGTACATATCCACGTATGTCTGGAAACATATCTGCCAGTCGCCGAAAAGCACGAAATCATCGCCTTCGCCATACCACTGATACTTCCACTGCGTCTTATCGTCGCTCTTCGCACCCTTCCACTGGTTGTGGCGGCACCACTGGTCGGAATACTGATACCACTCGGCACGGCCCGTCATCCTATAAGCCTCCATATTACCTGTGAAATAGGCTGCATTGTCCCAGAAACCGCGACAATACGGAGTGTTGTGCCCCTGCCAATAGGTCTGCACCTTGCTGATGAGCGACAGGATATCGCTGCTCTCACCTGCCACCGACGAAAGTGATGTGATAAGGGAAAGTAAGATGAAAAATTTCTTCATGGTATGTGTTATATAATTTATTTTCTTGGCAAATATACAAAAAAAGTAAACAGCGGCGAGATAATTGGGGGATTTTTAGAGCGTTTTTTATTACTTTTGCAGATGAAAACGCTCTGCCGGTGAAGACCAACACATTTTTCGTCATACATTTTGCGCTTTTTGCGCTGCTGCTGTTCGCCAACATCCTGTGGGGCTCTCTGTCTATTCCCATTGATGCCACCTGGCACATACTTTGCGGCGAGGCCGTCGACGCTCATCCCTCGTGGAGCGCCATCATCTGGGAGGGACGTGTTCCCCAGGCTGTCACTGCCGCACTCTGCGGAGCCTCGCTCTCATGCTGCGGTCTCCTGCTACAGACGCTTTTCCGCAACCCGCTGGCCGGTCCCTCCATACTCGGCATCGATTCCGGAGCGAATCTCGGCGTGGCTCTCGTGATGCTCACCGGCACCGGCATCTTCCTGCACGCCTCGTCGTTTGTGCTTGTTGTCACCGCCGCAATGATGGGAGCCCTCGCCACAATGCTGCTCTTACTCGTCATGAACCGTTTCCTGCGCAACGACATCATGCTTCTCATCACAGGTGTCATCATCAGCAGCGTGGCCGGAAGTCTGATTCAGCTGCTCAACTTCAGCGCCACAGAAGAAGGCGTACACAATTTCATCATCTGGGGTATGGGCAACTTTTCTGCGGTCAGCATGGACCGCCTGCCTCTTTTTGTCATATTGTCCGTCTGCGGCCTGCTGGGAGCAACACTTCTGGTGAAACCCCTCGACACGCTGCTGCTCGGGGAGACATACGCCACAAATCTGGGCACCAATGTCAACCGGGTGCGCACCATGCTGCTCGTCGTTACGGGAATACTCACTGCCACAACGGTGGCATTCTGCGGTCCGATATCGTTTCTCGGACTTGCCGTGCCTCATATCGCACGGCTTGCGCTGAGGTCATCCTCCCACCGCATTCTCCTGCCGGCTGCAATGCTTGTGGGGGCATGCCTGACTCTTCTGTGCAACCTGGCATCCACGCTCCCCACTTCCGGGGGTGTGATTCCCATCAACGTGCTGACACCTATCATCGGTGCGCCCGTCATACTTTATGTCATCTTCCACCACAACAAAATAGCATCCTGACCACATGAAAAGATATTCTCGCTCCATAGCCTTGCTGATTGTCATCACCGCACTGTCTCTCTACCCCAGCACGGAACTGCCTGAAACGGATATGGCATTTGCCGACAAGTGGGCCCACTGGCTGATGTACGGTGCCCTCTCTTTCGTCCTGCTGTGGGATTACAGCCGTAATAAACAAAGAAGAGCCGCCGCACAGGAACTGTGTCTGACGCTCTTCTCTATGTTATGGGGAGGACTGATGGAACTGGCACAAATCCATCTCACCACCACACGCAGCGGCGAATGGATGGACTTTGCGGCAAACTGCTTCGGAGCTATCTGCGGTTTTCTGCTCTTCTATGCAGCGAGGAAAGCCATGTCTCGCAAAGCGTAGGCCATATCCTTCCTGCTCCGCGACGCATACCGTACCCGTGACCGCCACGGGGCAGATAATGCAGCTCCACAGGAGCGCCGGCTTTCTGCATCGCCGGCACGAATGTCATGCAGGAGGGACCTGAATAGAGTTTGTCATCCTCCGTGCCGAATACGAAGATGGGAGGCGTATCGGCCGTGACACGCAGTTCGGGAGTGAGTGTTCCGCCTTCACCCTCGTCCAGA
>JAGDCM010000061.1 GCA_017958545.1 Bacteroidaceae bacterium
GCGCCCAACTTGTTCATAGCCAGTGCCAGCGCCTCGTGGGCCTCGATGCTCAGCGCACCAAAACTCATGGCACCCGTCACGAAGTGCTTCACGATGCTCTCCACGGGTTCCACCTCGTCGATAGGAGTGGGCTTGGCAGCCTTCTTGAATCCGAAGAAGTCGCGGATGAATATAGGGCTCTCCTTTTCGTCTACAATCTTTGCCCAATCCTTGAACTTGCCGTAGTTGCCCTGACGTGTGGCCAACTGCAGTTTGGCTATAGTTTCGGGGGTCCAGGCGTGCTTGATTCCGTCCTTGCGCCAAGCGAACTGACCTTGGTTCTGTAGCAGCGTCTGCTCCTTGGCAGCCTCGTGTAAAGCGATGGCGTCGCGGGCAATCTCTTTCAACCCGATGCCTCCGATGGTGCTCATCTCCGTTCCGAAGTAGCGTCTCAGCAAATCCTCGGAGAGTCCGATGCTCTCGAAAATCTTTGCACCGCGATAAGAGCGAATCGTCGAGATACCCATCTTCGACATAATCTTCTTCAGACCTTTATCCACAGCCTTGATGTAGTGAGCCTCAGCTGTAGTGTAATCCTCTTGAATCTTGCCTTT
The DNA here is from genome assembly GCA_017958545.1 of Bacteroidaceae bacterium. Taxonomy (GTDB): domain Bacteria; phylum Bacteroidota; class Bacteroidia; order Bacteroidales; family Bacteroidaceae; genus Physcousia. Next base: position 594 of record JAGDCM010000061.1, read on the forward strand.
CTTTACGAGGTCATCGAGCACGGCAAACGTCAGATACGGGCACAGGGCGCTGGCTCCGTAGCCCAACAGCAGGGCTGCGTGCATCACCTCGCGAATCTCACCGCTCTCCACAATCAGGGCGGTTTGCACACGCTTACCCACGCTGATGAGATAGTGGTGAACAGCAGAAACTGCCAGCAAACATGGAATGGCGGCGTGTGTCTCGTCGAGGTCGCGATCGCTCAAGATGATGTAGTTCACACCCTCGTCAACACTCTCCTCGGCCTTCTTGCAGAGGTCGTCAAGAGCCTTGCGAAGTCCTTCCTCACCCTGTGCTATCTCGAAGAGCATAGCGAGTTTCTGGGTCTTGAAGCCCTTGTAGCGGATGTTACAAAGTATGTCAAGTTGTGTGTTAGTCAATACGGGTTGTGGCAGACGCACCATCTTACAGTTCGATGCATCTGGTGTCAGGATGTTGGTTCCTACTGCGCCAATGTACTCTGTAAGACTCATCACGAGTTCCTCACGAATCGGGTCGATGGCGGGGTTCGTCACCTGTGCGAACTGTTGGCGGAAGTAGTTGAACAACACCTGCGGACGGTCTGAAATAACGGCCAGTGGGGTGTCGTTACCCATAGCAGCAACACGTTCCTGACCAGCTGTTGCCATCGGGATGATAGTCTTGTCGATATCCTCCTGACCGAAACCGAAGGTGACGAGTTTGCTCTGCAGGTCGCTCACACCGTTCTCCACGTGGCGTCCGCTCTTCAGTTTCTCCAGCTGCACGCGGTTCTCGTTCAGCCACTCGCGATAAGGATGAGCCTTGGCCAGTGTCTCCTTGATTTCGCCGTCGTAGTATATCTTGCCTTCCTGCGTGTCAATCAGCAGAATCTTACCAGGCTGCAGACGTCCCTTCGATACCACATCACCGGCCTCGAAGTCCATCACGCCCACCTCAGAGGCAACCACCATCATACCCTGCTTGGTGATGGTGTAGCGGCTGGGACGCAAACCGTTTCTGTCCAGCATACCACCTGCATAGCGACCGTCGCTGAACAGCAGAGCGGCAGGACCGTCCCACGGTTCCATCAGGATTGAGTGATATTCGTAGAAAGCCTTCAGGTCTTCGCTGATGGGGTTCTTGTCGTTGAAGCTCTCCGGCACCAGAATCGCCATTGCCTGCGGAAGAGACAGACCGCTCATCATCAGGAACTCAAACACATTGTCCAAAGAGGCTGAGTCGCTCATACCCTCCTGCACAATCGGACGCAACTCTTTGATATCTCCAAGAGCTTCGCTCGAGAGCACACTCTCGCGGGCCTTCATCCAACCGCGGTTACCACGAATGGTGTTGATTTCGCCGTTGTGCGCCAGCAAACGGAAAGGCTGTGCCAGTTTCCATTTGGGGAATGTGTTCGTAGAGAAACGCGAGTGCACCAATGCCAGTCCGCTCGTGAAGTAGTCGTTCGAGAGGTCGGGGAAGTAGCGGCGAAGCTGTCCGCTCGTCAGCATACCCTTGTAGATGATATTCTTGCTCGACAGCGAGCAGAGGTAAAAATCCTCGTTGTCGATGCGATTCTCTATGCGCTTGCGCACCTTATACAAAATACGGTCGAACACAGGTACGTCATCCTCCGACACACCCGTCACGAAAATCTGCTTGATATCCGGTTCCACCTCGCGAGCTGCTACGCCCAGCACTTCCGGATTAGTGGGCACTGTGCGCATATGCATCAGTTGCAGTCCCTCGCGCTCAATCTCTTCAATCATCACGCTCAGTATCTCCTGCTGTGCCTTCTCGTCCTTCGGCAGGAACACCAGTCCTGTACCGTATTTACCTTTTTCGGGTACGGGAATGCCCTGAAGCAGAATAAACTCATGGGGAATCTGCACCATGATACCGGCACCGTCGCCCGTCTTGTCGCGTGTTTCGGCACCGCGATGCTCCATGTTTTCCAGCACCTTCAGTGCATTGTCCACCAGTTCGTGACTCTTACCGCCATGAATATTCACCACCATGCCGACACCACAGGCATCGTGTTCGTAAGCTTCACTATATAAACCTTGCTGTTTCATTTCTTTTCTGATTATCCTAAAGTCTTTATCCTATTCAATGCCTCGATGGTCTGTTCTCTGTTGCCGAAAGCCGTCAGACGCACGAATCCTTCTCCGCTGGGTCCGAATCCGGCACCCGGTGTGCAAACCACATGTGCCTTTTGCAGCATCTTGTCAAAAAACTCCCAGGAGGTCATACCGTTTGGAGTCTGCACCCAAAGATACGGGGCATCCTTGCCGCCATACACGGTGAAGCCGATACCGGTCAAGGTCTCGCGCATCAGTCGGGCGTTTTCCATATAGTAACCTATCGTAGCCTGCACCTGAGCCTTGCCTTCCGGCGTATAGATAGCCTCTGCGGCACGCTGGCTGAGATAGCTCGTTCCGTTGAACTTGGTCGACTGCCTGCGATTCCAGAGTTGATTCAAACTTGAATTCTTCACTCTTAACTCTTCACTCTTCACTTCCTTCGGAACAACAGTATATCCGCAGCGGACACCGGTGAAACCGGCTGTTTTGGAATAGCTGTGAAATTCCACAGCGCACTTCTTCGCGCCCTCTATTTCATAGATACTGTGAGGCACGTCGTCGTTCTGGATATAAGCCTCGTAGGCAGCGTCGTAGAAGATGAGAGCGTTGTGCTGGATGGCGTAGTCCACCCACACCCTCAGTTGCTCGCGCGTCAGTGTCGTACCCGTCGGGTTGTTGGGGTAGCAGAGATAGACAACATCCACCTGCTCGTTCGGCAGCTCCGGCGCAAAACCGTTTTCCGCCTTGCACGGAAGTTTGACGATAGATCTTCCTGCCATCACGTTGGAATCCACATACACGGGATAGACGGGATCGGTGACGGCAATGCGGACATCCTTACCCAGCAGTTCCTGGAAATTGCCCGTGTCGCTCTTCGCACCGTCGCTGACAAAAACCTCGTCGGCCTCGATGTCGATACCGCGGGCGCGGAAATCGTGCTCCACGATGGCTTCGCGCAGGAAGTTGTATCCGCGTTCGGGACCGTAGCCCCTGAATGTTGCTGCCACAGCCATCTCGTCTACAGCTTTGTGCAAAGCCTCAATCACAGCGGGGCAGAGCGGCTGCGTCACATCGCCGATACCCATGGATATTATCCCGGCTTCCGGATGCTGTGTCTTAAAGACATTTACTCTTCGCGCAATCTCTGAAAAAAGGTATGCGCCAGAGAGCTTTAAGAAATTTTCGTTAATCATAGTTTGTAAACTCGTTATTACGTTATCTCGTTATTACGTTATTCCGGCAATTCTGCCTCCCCTTCAAACACGAACTCCGCAGGTCCCGTCATATACACACGCCCGTCGGTCTCGCGCCATTCTATCTCCAGCGTACCGCCGTCCATCATGATTTTTGTCCTCCTGTCGGTACGACCGGTGAGCGAGGCGGCCACAGCCGTAGCGCACGCACCCGTACCGCAAGCCATTGTGATGCCACTGCCACGCTCCCAAACGCGCACTCGGATACCGTCAGGACGCATTTCGGCAAATTCGATATTGCATCGTTCGGGAAACGCGGAATGGTGTTCAAAACATTCGCCTTCTTCGGCTACGTCTATTGTGTTGATATCGTTGGTGAAAATCACATAGTGAGGGTTGCCCATAGATACGAAGCATCCTTCCGGCAGCATTGTGTGGCGCGGTGAGAACTGTTTCTCGTTCTCCAGAACTGGTTCGCCCATATCCACTGTCACACTCTCCACACTTCCGTCTGCAACGTGCAGGGAAAGCGTCTTGACGCCGGAGAGCGTCAGCAGGCGTATCTCCGTCTTGTCCGTCAGTCCTTTTTCATATAGGTATTTACCCACACAACGGCTGGCATTTCCGCACATCATTGCCTCCGAACCGTCAGCGTTGAAGATACGCATCGTATAGTCAGCCTCCTCTGTGGTGCACGGCCCGATCAGCACCAGACCGTCCGAACCGATACCCTTGTGACGGTCGCTCCACACACGGGCTGCCAGAGAGAGGTCCTCTATATTATATAAAGAGGTGTCAACGTAGATGTAATCGTTGCCGGCGCCGTGCATTTTTGTGAAGTGAACCTTTTGTGACATTTTGTTACGATTTTTGTCTATTTTGTCATCACTTTGTCAAATTCTGGTGCAAAGATAGTGCATTTTGTGCAAAAATGAGCAAAAATTGCGTCAAAAGTTTTCAAAAGAGCGTCATTTTGTTGATTTATGTCAAGATTTGGGCACTTTTCGCTTTCAAAATGACTTATAAATGAACAAAATGTCGTACTTTTGTCAGCGAAAACATCAGAACAGCTATCAAAACGGCACAAAAGGCCTACTTGTTTAACATTAAATTATTTAAGGTATGAAAAAGATTGAAGCAATCATTCGAAAGACCAAATTCGAAGATGTCAAAGAGGCGTTGCTTTCGTCGGACATCGACTGGTTCGAGTATCATGACGTGCATGGTATCGGTCAGAGCAGGCAGGAGCGTATATACCGTGGCGTGCAGTATTCAACCGACGTCATTGAGCGCGTAGCTCTCACCATTGTGTGTCGCGATCAGTTTGTGGACCCCACGGTGAAGGTGATTATCGACACGGCCCACACCGGTGAAGTGGGCGATGGCCGCATCTTCGTGAGTGAGATGATCGACACCTGGAGCATCCGCACCGGTGAGCACGGAGACACCGTGCTGAGAGATAAGAAGTAATTGGCAATTGACAATTGATAATTGAAAATTGACAGTTTAAAGTTTAAGGTTTAAAGTTTAAAGTTATGAACGAAATTGCACTTTCATTGGATACAGTATGGATGTTATTGGCAGCCATGTTGGTTTTCTTCATGCAACCCGGTTTCGCGCTGTGTGAGGCAGGTTTCACACGTGGCAAGAACACCGCCAACATCCTCTTCAAGAACTTTGTGGACTTCATGTTCGGCTCACTTCTGTTCTGGTTCGTCGGATTCGGACTGATGTTCGGTGCCGACACGCTGGGAGGATTTATCGGCATGCCCAACTTCGGCGACCTCTCTTTCTATAAAGGAGAGCTTCCCGTGGAGGGTTTCCTGATTTTCGAAACCGTCTTCTGTGCCACCTCCGCCACTATTGTCAGCGGTGCGATGGCCGAGCGCACGAAATTCTCTATGTATGTCATCTACAGCGCTATGATTTCGCTGTTCATCTATCCCATCGAGGGACATTGGACTTGGGGCGGCGGCTGGCTCTGCAATGATGCTGCCGACAGTTTCATGATGACCACCTTCGGTGATGTGTTCCACGACTTTGCCGGTTCGGCTATCGTACACAGCGTGGGCGGCGTGCTGGCCCTCATCGGTGCCTTGGCTCTCGGAGCCCGCAGAGGCAAGTACGGCAAGGACGGCAAGAGCCGTGCCATCCCCGGTCATTCGCTGACACTCGCAGCTCTCGGTGTGTTCATCCTATGGATGGGTTGGTTCGGTTTCAACCCCGGTTCTCAGCTCGCAGCTTCCGGTGAAGTCAACCGCATCGCCATCTCTCACGTGTTCCTCACCACCAACCTTGCAGCAGCTGCCGGCGGTGTGGCAACGATGTTCCTCACCTGGCTTAAGTACAAGAAGCCCTCGTTCTCTCTGACGCTCAACGGCGTGCTGGCCGGTCTCGTGGGCATCACAGCCGGTTGCGACCTCGTCTCTCCCGTGGGAGCTGTTGTCATCGGTCTCATCTGCGGCACAGTACTCGTCTTTTCCATTGAGTTCATCGACCACCGTCTGCATATCGACGATCCCGTTGGTGCCAGCAGTGTGCACGGTGTCTGCGGTATTCTCGGCACCCTGCTGACCGGTCTGCTCTCCACGAGCAACGGTGCTTTCTACGGTCACGGCTGGGGATTCTTCGGTGCTGAGGCATTCGGTATCCTCATCATCGACCTCTGGGCTGCAGCTTGCGGTATCGCACTCTTCTACGGCATCAAGAAACTGCACGGCCTGCGCGTTCCCGCCCGTATTGAGGACGAAGGTCTGGATGTGTACGAGCACGGAGAGTTGTGTTATAACTAAGAGTTAAGAGTTAAAAGTTAAAAATGAAAAATGATAGTAACAACTTGTCAACATTCGAACAAGCCGAACGCAGAAAAGCTTGCTTATTCTGCTGAGGCGCGGAGAATGTCTATGAATGAAATTCATGAACTTGTCTACTAATAACTTGTCTACTAATTAATTATGAAAAAGATATTTATCATACTCCTGTCTGTGGCTGCAGTTGCCACAGCGAGTGCAGAAGAGACTGAGAAAAAAGAGAAAGTGAATGCATCTCTGGGTATCGAACTCGTCAACCAATACAACTGGCGTGGTCTGGATATGGCGAATGCCAGTTTCCAACCCACTCTCGGCATCGACTACAAGGGACTCAGTCTCACGGCGTGGGGTAGCGTAGGTTTCGTTGATTCTAACGACGCCAAGGAGTTTGACCTCACCCTCGACTACACCTATAAAGGTTTCTCTGTGGGCATCACGGACTATTGGTTCTTCGACGGCGACTACTTCCAGTATAAGAACGATAAGACGACGCATGTCTTCGAGGGCTACGTGGGTTATGACTTCAAATATGTCAGCGCGAAATGGTTCACCAACTTCGCCGGTAACGACGGTGTGAACGGCAGCGGCAACAGGGCTTTCTCCAGTTATTTTGAGATTGCGGCACCGTTCCGTCTGGCCACCCTCGACTGGCAGGCTGCTGTCGGCATTGTGCCCTGGAAGACCACGTTCTACAACACCAGTTCTTTCACTGTGACCAACATCTCCCTGCGTGCCACCAAGGACTTTGTCTTCAAGGAGAAATATCACCTGCCCGTCTATGTAGGCATCACTGTCAACCCCAACGCCAACAAGGTGTACCTCCTTTGCGGCGTAGCCTTCAAGATGTAACAATCCTGAGATAAGTGTAAAAAGAATCCGAGCCGGTTTTCCCACCAGCTCGGATTTTTTATATAGGGATTTATCATAGTAAGAGGTAAGGTGTCATGTCTGTCGCTATAACATCTCATGCCTGTCTACACTCTTCCCATATCTTTGCCATAACCCTGCCTCGATGTTAGTCCTATATATGTCCGCTAACTCTTCGGTATATGTCCGGTATATGTCCGGTATAAAAGCGGACATATACCGAACATGTACCGGGCACGTACCAAACAGCAATTGGACCATCTCCCTTGCAACATACTAGTTCTATACTTGCATCACACTTGCAATGTATACCCCAGTTCGGGATAAGAAAGTCGTATAAAAAGTTGGTAATCTGAGATATTTTTTGTACCTTTATATCTGAATTTCAATCACTTATAAAGTTAAACAATAGAATAAACTCATGATTACCGACTACAAAGTTACAGAAATTTTCTGTGCCGTGGATGAATTTTGCAAAGAATTTGATAAGCAGATAAACAAAAAGTCTCTTATATCCTCTGA
>JAGDCM010000062.1 GCA_017958545.1 Bacteroidaceae bacterium
GCAGAAAACTGCCAAAACAACTCACGAAAATGTCTGGTGCAGGAAGTCAGATGCTGACAACCTCAAACAAAAAAGCGTGAGAGCCTGTCCTTACTCATCGTTTAACTGGCTCTGGAAAACCATAAGAGAAATAAGTAAAGATAGCAACCCCACGCCGTGTATGCAATTGCTATCGCGGCGTGAGATCACCACGTGCTAACAAATGTCACACGAAATGGGCGTCACATACTCTCTATCCTTCTCTTTGTTTGTGTTGAAATTTTCCAGATTTCGTTAAACAGGATAAAGCGTGGAACGCCTTGTCTACCTGGATGTCACCCCAGGATTTTTGCCTGCCCTTGCCCTATATCAGGGTTTTACATGCTGCCACCCGCGCTCGGGTGAGGTTTAGGTGCGAAACGCGCACGTATGCGCATTCATCGGGTGCAAAGGTATACCTTTTATTATATATGTTGTTCTCTTTTTTTCGATTTTTTTTCAAAAAATTGCACTTTTTTTTATTTTTAGTGCCATTTTTGGCAAAATAGCACAGTTTTTTAATTGATAATTGAGCATTGACAATTTCACACAGAAAGCACATTTCTGTCCCCCGGAAAGGACGAAACCAGACCTCAAGATGCTGCGCCGGTATATTCCGAGGGCTTGCAGCCGAACTCCTTCTGGAAGCATCTGCTGAAATAGCTGACGGAACAGAAGCCCGAGCGCTCCGACACCTCCGTGATGCTCATATCTCCGCGCTTCAACATCTCGGCGGCACGGTGCAGACGGATGCTGCGAATGAAAGCCACCGGTGACTGCTGCATCATAAGGGTGAGCTTCTTATAGAGACCCGTGCGCTCCATACACAAGTCTGCCGCAAGTTGCTTCACACTGTACTGCGGAGAGGCGAGATGCTGCTCCACAAGCTGTGTGGCACGAGCCATGAACTCCTTCTCCTGTGCAGAAGGTTCTAATACGTCGTCTTCATCCTGCACATCGGGTTCGTTGAGCACAACGGCTGCCTCGGAATGCTCGTTGCGGTTCACCTGCTCCACAAGGTTCTGTATGCGCAGAAGCAGCATCGCCTCGCGGCTCCTGCGCTGCAGGATGTAGCGATAGATGCGGAACGACACCAGAACAATCACAATAAGCAGCAGAGCGTACACGGAGTATGCCGCAGGTGTCTGCCACCAGGGATGCTCCACCGTGAAACGGATGCGGCGCACGTTGTCATAATTCCAATGATCAGGGTTGGTGGAGGCCATCACCTCCAGAGTGTATTCGCCGGGCGAGAGAGCTACGAAAGGCAGATAGAGGATACCGCTGTCGTCCACCATGCGTCCGAGGGAATCGGCAGAAAACGTGTGCCACTCACCCTCGACGCCCAACAAGCGGCAGCGATAGCAGGTGCTGCGGGGACGCACGTAGTTCATCGTGCAGAACTGGAACGCAAGCGAGTTCTGATTATGCTTCAAGGTTATCTCCCCGATATACGGCGGTGTAACATCCAAAAGGCGGCGTCCGTCGTATTCCGCTCCGACATGCAGGGGCTGTCCGTTGAGGTAGATGGTGGTGAGAATGGGATGCACCTCGATGTCTATCGGCTGGGTGTCGAAGAGACCGCTCTTGGGAGAAGTGTAGAGCAAGCCGTTGCCGTAGGTGCCCAACCATATACCGCCCTCGCGGTCGAGGCACACGGTGTTGACACCAGTGGAGAGTACCGAACCGTCGGGCAGATGCAGGTCGCGAAACTCTTCCCTCTCCCCCGTATCAGGATTTATGCGCAGATAGCCCTCGGGGGTGGTGAGATAAAGTATGCCGGTGGGAGTCAGCGTCAGCGTGTGCAGGAAATGTTCGCTGGAGAGCATCTGCTTCCACTCGCGGCGGTTAATGTCAAAGGAGAGAAGTATGGCTCCGCCGTCTCCGCAACGCACCTGATAGAGACGGGAATCGCGGCCCGGCACCACCAACGATGTCGCATAATACTTCCGCGACGTTTCTTCGTCGTAGGCCTGCGAGCGGAAATCAATGCTCCCGTCGGGGAGATAGGCTATCACAGTGCCGGAAGAGAAAAACAGCAGAGTCTCCTTACCGTAGCAGATGAGGTCCTGCAAGTTGCCGACATCCCGTGGCAACACGATGCTGTCGCCGAGAGCCTCGCGTATTAGGAGGGAGTCCCTCAGAAAATAGCGGTTTCCCCGTTCGTCGATGAAGAAGTCGCTGTAATCCCATTCTTCCACAACCTGCCGCATCGTGCGCAAGTCGAAGCAGTAGAGGCGTCCGTACTGCTTTATCCAAAGGCGGTCTCCGGCATCGGCAAAGAGGTGGGTGGCACCACCGTATGCCGGCAAAGACATCCA
>JAGDCM010000063.1 GCA_017958545.1 Bacteroidaceae bacterium
GATGGCGAATGCCTCGGAGAGTTCACGTGTGGTGGTGGGGGTGAATGCGTTGCGTACGCGGGGACGGTTGATGGTTATCTTTGCAATGCCGTCAGCCTCTTCAAGGAGTATCTCCCGAAAGGTTTTAATGCTTTTCCACTCCATAGTTGTCTATGATGAATTGGTGATATTCTTTATATATAAGGATGTCCTGATCGGGGTCGGTGAGGACTTCCAGAAGTACGGGGCGTGTGCCCTCATCGTGCACCAGACGGGTGATGCCCTCTCTGAGCGATGCCTCATCGGATGCTTTGATGTATGTGATGCCGCACTGCGTGCACAGACCTTCTGCCGTGAGTCGGTGGGCAGCTGATACCAGTGTGTCGCGCGCAGGACTTGAAGCCAGTTGCGGGAAGGAATGGAAGATGGCTCCGCCGCTGTTGTTGAGAAGGAGGATGCGCAGATTGCCGCCCAACTCCTGCTGGGAGAGCGCCGTCTGGTCGTAGAATGCACTCAGGTCTCCGATGACGCAGTAGATGCGTTCTGTGGGGTGTGCCAATGCAAGGCCGGCGGTGGTGGACAGCGTGCCTTCAATACCGTTGAGACCGCGATTGCAATAGATAAAGTGATTGGCGTAGATGCATCCGTATCTCACAGCCATACTGTTGGCATAACTGAAGGTGGAAGGGGCTGTGGCGGTCTCTTCAAGAAGCTGTGCGGCGCGCATAGATGAATAGGCAGGAGTGAAGCGTCGGTGTGCCGTCTCAACCTGCAGACGCAGTTCTTGCCATTTCTCCAGGAACGGAGAGGAAGACTGCGGCAGCGCTTCGCAAAGGTCGCCAACGACGGTCTCGGTACTTCCCTCAATGAGAAGCGACGTATGCTGGCTCACATCGTGCAGCACACCGTCCGGGCTTACCAGCACCTGTTCGACGCTCTCCGGAAGGCTGCGCAACCACTGACGCAGTCTCTTGCTGACGGTGTTGCCGCCCATGTAGATGACAGTCTCCGGCAGGAGTTCTTCGGAGAGACCCCGCGCCTGAATGAGATGTATCATCTGGTCGGTGCAGCAGAGGGTGTCGGAGGAGAGTTGCTCGGAGAGTACCGCCATGCGACGGGAAAGCGCCTCAATCAATGCGGCGGGCAAGGCGTGAACGGTCTGCCCGATGACAAGCAGGAGCCGGCGACCAAAGAATCTACCGGCGAGCGATTTGTTCCAAGCGACGTATCTCACAACACGCTCACGGGGCAGAGTCTCCATCGTGAAATTGAAGAGGGGTTCTGCGGTGGGCACATTGATATGCACACAGCAGCCGTCCTGTCGCTCAAGAGCGATGAATGCTTCGTTGATGAGGCGGTTGCAGTACCAATGATCCTCCTGGCTGTGTATCTCGGGCAGTGTGACGCTGTGGACGGCGAACGGGGTGAGCGCTCCGCTCTGCGGCAGTGTCTGGCCGTCCAGTTGTCCAATCCAGGCAGCGGGTCTGTCGGCAGAGATAACAACAAGGCCGCGACGGCGATACGTGGCTTCCGCAGCAGCGGGGAGTGTGGCAAGCAGGGCTGAACCGCTGGTGACGCACACTGCAACGGGTTGGTCGAGAGCATCTGCCAGTCCGAGGGCGACGAAAGCAGCAGAGCGCTCATCCGTGACGGGGTGACAGATAAAGTCGGGACATGTGGAGAAGTTGTGCGCCAGCGGAGCATTGCGGTTTCCGGGACACACCACCACATGACGTATGCCGTGTGAGGCCATCAGACTTGTGAGAATGCCGATATGCAGGTGATCACTGTACATGGTGTAGAACGTTGTTTATCGTTTGCATCTTTTGCCATATCTCTGTCCATTCTTCCTGACACTGACTCTGCGGCATCAGTCCTCCGCCGGCATAGAGAACGGCTTCCCGGGAAGCGGTGTCCAACTTTGCACAGCGCAGAGAAACATAGAGATGCGTCTCGCCGTGAAGATTCACGGGTCCGCAGAATCCGCTGTAGTAGGTTCGCTCCAGATGCTCGTGCTCGAGAATGAAACGGACGGCTTCATTGCGCGGCAGACCGGAAACAGCAGGTGTGGGGTGCAGGGCGCTGATGAGTTCCCCCAGACGTGAGGCCTCGATACTGAAAGAGAAATCCGTGCGGAGGTGTTTGAGATGTCCGGCGGGGAATGTCTTGGGACCGTCGGTGGAGATGTCGGAAGCGAAGTGCTCCAAGGTATCGCGCACGAAACGTTCCACCAACATCTGTTCCTCGCGGTTCTTGTCGCTCCAGGGAATGTCGCTGTCGGTGTATGCCGCAGTACCGGCCATTGCCATTGTGTGCCAGGTGGTGTCGTGACCCTCAATGAGCACTTCCGGAGAAGCGATGAGCCACAGTCCTGTTTGCGACGTGGAGAAAAGTATCACCATGAAATCGGGATACTGAAGACAGGCGCGGATGAAGAGTTGCTGCAGTTCGCTTTCGCACGCCGTGTACGACAGTTCGACGGAATGGGCGAGCACCAGTTTGGAGAAGTGCCCGTCCCACACGGCTCCGTGGAAGCGGGTGAAGTCCTCCTGATACGACGATGGTATCTGCTGTGCCTCGGAGATGGCGGACTCGTGTGCGTCGGTATCTTCGGGGAGCAGTGTTGTGGTGGTTTCGTCCGGCTGAATGAGTACGGCGGGACAAATGTCACTCTGGTGGAACGGCGCAATGAGAAAACCGCTTTCCTGCCCGATGACATCGAGGGACGGCAGTATCTTCGGAGGGCGTGAGGAGACAAGTCTGGTATAATGCCTGTCACCGGGTAGACGAAAAAGTGCCACACTCTCCATACCTCAACTGCTCGTCCTGTTCGCTATTATCTGATGAGGTTTGTCACAGTGGCCACACTGACGGGTTTTCCGCTCTCCTTGCACACCTTCACCTGCCACACATGTGTGGTGGCTCCGATATGGAGAGCTTCTCCGCGGGCGATGACGACGTCTCCCACACGGGCAGTTGCGAGATGATTGGCCGTTACGGAGATACCCACCGGCATCTGTCCGTTGAGCCTCTCACATGAAAGGATACCTGCCAGCGTCTCTTCCAACGCCAGCATCACACCTCCGCTCAAGGTGCCGAAGGGAGTGAGGTGGCATTCACTGACGATGAGACGTATGCACGTGGCACGCGTCTCATCGGAAATTATCTCCATGCCGAGGTGCTGATGAAGCCCCTTTGACATGTCCATTATGGGTATTGTTCTCATCTTTTATGCATGAAACTGCTGCAAAGATACAAAATTTAGTTTAAAGTTCAAAGTTTAAAGTTTAAAGATTATGGACTATTTATTGGTTAATGGTTATTGGTCAACGGTTAATGGTTGTAGAGGATGTCTTTTGTGAAAATGCCAAAACAAAAACAGGGCGACCCCGGAAGGGCCGCCCCGCGCTTTTGAAAAGTGGATGAAAAAGGGATTCAGAACTTATAGTCCACACCCACACCGAAGACGTGGTTGGTGCGCGAGTAGGTCTCCATTACGGGAATACCGGAGTATTGGATGGGCTTTTCTCGCGTGTAGTCGCTGTAGATGGAGCAGAAATAACCGGCATTGATGCGCAGATGAGAAGTGACATTGAATGCTGCACCGCCACCAACGGAGTAACTGTCGCAAGCGAAGGACGTGTTGGTCTGGTATCCGTCGGAGATACCGTAGTCAGTGCGCTGTGCACCGGCAGATACGGTGAATATCTTGTTGATATCCCACTCCAGACCGAGGAGTATCTCGTGAGTGCCGTGTGTCAGTTCGTCCTGACGGTCGTCCTGCATCTTGGAGTGCTTGTCGTCAAACCAGTGATACTCCAACGTGCCGCGGAACTTCTTCGGGATGAATTCATATCCCACAGCAACAGAAAGCAGGCCGGGCATGTCGTAGCGAACCTTCTCTCCGTTGAGATACGAACCGATTTTCTCGCCCACCTCACCGTATTTTGCTTTCAGGGCAGCAACAGTGGCCTGGTTGCCGATTACCTTCGACATAGCATTGATATCCGTCGTGTTGCCCATAACACTTGCTTTGAGTGTGTTGGTGGAGTTGGGGATGTTGAGTTTACTGCGGAACTCATAGCGGGCGGTGACAACGAGACGCTTGTACTTGTAGTTCACACTGAGCATAGGACATACACCCCAACCGGTCTGGTCGACATCAATCTGGAGATTGACGATGTCGATAGGAGCAGCTGCTGAACGGGTAATCACGTGACCTCTGTTGTAACCGCTGTAGATGTTGGCACGCAGACCGACAGCAGCCGACCAGTTTTCGCTGAACTTATAAGTGAAGTTGGCCTGAATGCCGTAGATATACTGCTTACCTTCCATGAATGCATCCATGGTGTATTGTGAGGGAGCAAGACCTTGGGAAAACATCATACCGCGAACGGGTACGACGAACATGGGTACACCCTCTTCGTAGGTGACACGGCCACCGCTACCCACGATGCCGGCCATCATTGACACTGCCCAGTTCTTGTGCTTATAGGCTGCGAACAGAGCGGGAACAAAAGGATTGGCATCGGCTTCACCCTTGAAGAGATGATTGCTCATACCGATGGCTGTAGCGTAGGGTTGAGGAACGTTGGCCTCAATGTTGCGCCACTGGAAAGGTTTCTGCACATTGAACGACAGTTGCCATCCCTCGTGACCCCAGGCCAGACCGGCGGGATTACTGTATGCAGCATCTATCTCAAAGGAAGCTCCTCGTGCCAACATGCGGTCGAAAGCAATGTGATAGTTGGTGTTGGTCATAAGTCCGCCGGCTAAAGTGCGAATAGGCAAAATTGCAAGAACACAGCAAACGACCAGCAACAAATTTACTCGTTTCATATTAAACAAATTTGATTAAACTTAATGTTGGAAACAATCTTTTTACTAAATTTTTTGCAAAATTAGTCACTTTTCGCCATGGAGGAGTTAGCAAATTGGTACTTTTTTTTGCCGTATTGTAAGAAATACGTATTTTTGTCGCAGAAATAAGTGATTCAGATGCTGATAGATACTATTTCATTGGAACTTTTCCGTAATACAGACAGTTGGAAGGGTCACGGAGACATCTTCCTGCACGACAGGTTTTGGATGTTGCGCAAGTTCAATATAAGGGGACGTGAGTTCCTGTTCTCCACCCAGCCCTATCTCCTGCAGGAGAAGCGCGTCGTGTGGGTGAAGAAAGGGTGGGCGAGCTATCTGTTCAACCTCATGGAGTATCGCTTTGTGGAGGGTGATCTGGTGGTGTTCTATGGTGATACGCTAGTGGAGAAAAAGGGTAATTCTGATGATTTCGAGTTTGATGCTTTCCGATATGACGGTATTGTTGACGATGTGCCGACTCCTCAAGTGAAACCGTCTGCAGATACAGGTGAAGAGGCAGAGGAAAGCGTGAGTTTTATCAGGCTGCATATACCAGAGGAACAGCGTGCGATAGTGAATCAGTATTTCTCGTTGTTGTGGGACATTGTGCACCAGACGCCCATTCCGCAGGAGAGTGCCACTCAGATAGTGTGTTCATTGCTCTATTATGCAAGGCAGCAATATGGTCAGGCAGAGATAGCGCGTCCCGTCACTAGGAGCCAGGACATCCTGCAGCGTTTCATCTCTCTGGTGAGCAAGTATGCCGACAGGGAGCGTAAGATACCGTTCTATGCGGACAAACTCTGTGTCGCACCCCACTATCTCAGTACGCTGATAAAGCAGACGAGCGGTCGTACTGTGATGGATTGGATAAACCAAACTGCGGTGAAAGCGGTGAAAGTGTGGCTTGCTTATAGCGATGAAACCGCAATACAGATTTCCGAACGTATGCATTTTTCCTGTCCGGCATCTCTGACAAAATTCTTCAAGCGTGCCACGGGAATGACGCCGGGGCAGTATCGCGCCGAGGTAAAAGGAGGCGGAATACAGAGTTAGTCGGGACTCTTGTCCTCGATATCTTCCGACAGTGCTGCAAACGGAGCAAACTGGGCAGCACGCATCTCCATAGTCATTTGCGGATGACGCTTTGACACGTGGTGCGGCAGATTGATTATGTCGTCGTATTTATTCATTGACCGTTGACTATTGACCATTAACCATTAACCTCTAACCTTTAACCTAGGCTTTATGTCCTCCGATTTGTGCATTGCGTTCGCGGGCCGTGGCTCCTTCCTCGAAATTTATTCCTTTTAATATGGCATTCTTTCCGAATCGCCTTTTTATTTTCAGGCGTGCCTCCTGTATGCTTCTTTCTTTTTTCTGCCGCTTGGCGATTTCCTTTTTCTGTTGTTCCTCCGCTGCATAGTCGGTGAAGAGGTCAAGTTGTACGGGTTCGTGAACGGTGCTCACGTTGTTTTCTCTCACTACATTATTCACCGTGAGGGTTAGTCGCCGTACGAGCAGTATGGGGTTCACGATACGGTCGTAGAGCGCAAGGAAAGCGTCGATGATTTCTGCTGATGATGAGGTTGGCAGTTCCATGCGGGCGGTACCATGACCATGCTTCGGCACCTGTCTGCCGTAGTGGTCTGTAGTCACTTCCCCGTCGTAGCGGTTGTGTATGTCGGGGTTGGTGAGATTCTCGCGGTCGTAGTTGATTGTCAGCACAAGCTGGTCAGTCACCAGATGTCTGTCAACGAGTTTCAGTGCCATTCCGTCTGCCATCTCCTGCACGATGACACGTGCCTTTTTCGCATCATAGGGGCAATGGAGCACCTGTCCGCTGCTGAAGGAATTGCTCTCCGGGCGATAGGCTTTCACGAGGTCTATGGTGCACGGTTCCCATCCCCAGGCGTGGTCGATGAGCAGTTCGGCATTCACGCCGAAGAGCCGGTAGAGCAGTTCCTCCTTTTCCACGGAACAGCGTGCAATCTTTCCCATTGTATCGATGCCGTGTAGCAGCAGTTTCTGTGCAATGCCTCGTCCTACACGCCAGAAAGCAGTCAGGGGTTTGTGGTCCCACAGTTGTCGGCGGTAGCTCATCTCATCCAGTTCTGCTATGCGTACACCATCCTTATCGGGTTTCGTCTTCTTTGCCATGATGTCCATTGCCACCTTGCAGAGATACATGTTCGTACCGATTCCGGCAGTGGCGGTGATACCCGTCTGTGATAGTACATCGCGTATCATTGTCATCACCATATCGTGAGCGCTTGTCTTCTTGTAGCGCAGATAGGGAGTAAGGTCAATGAAGACCTCGTCGATGGAGTAGGTGTGTATATCCTCAGGAGCCACATATTTCAGATAGATGTCGTATATCTGCCGGCTGACGGCCTTGTAGCGCGCCATACGGGGCGGTGCTGTCAGGTAATCCACCTCCCAGTCGGGATGCTCCGCCAGTTCCGTATCGTGCACAGACTTACCCGTGAACCGCTTGCAGTGTGATTGGAAAAGTCGTTCGCTGTTCACCTCCCTGACTCGTTGTATCACCTCGAAGAGACGTGCCCGTCCGCTGATGCCGTATTGCTTTAGCGACGGAGTCACAGCCAGGCAGATAGTTTTCTCCGTGCGGCTGATGTCTGCCACCACGAGATTGGTGGTCAATGGGTTAAGTCCCCTGTCCACGCACTCCACAGAGGCGTAGAACGACTTGAGGTCTATCGCAACGTATGTCCTTTGTGGATTGTTCATGTGTCTTCCCGGCGTTTTGGATGGAAATTTGCCGTAAAGGTACACTTTTTTCTTCGTTTTGCAAAATCTTTTCGCGTTTTTAACGTACCTTTGCGCTGTCGTTTCGATTATTACCTATTATAATTATGTGGTGGCGCTCCATACTTTTCTACGCAATATTATCCGGCGTGTTCTTCACCCTCGTTATTCATGCGCTGTGGATACTATCATGGATAGTAAGTAAACTGGCAGGCTGGCATATTCACTATGCATCTTTCGCATATACGAATATTGCCGTTGTATTGCTTTTCTGGGCGATGTTTCTTTACGGCCATTATGTGGGACGTTATCGTGTGGAGGTCAACCATGTGACATTCTCCAGCAAATCTCTGCCGCCATCGTTCGACGGGTTGCGTCTCATACACATATCAGACCTGCATGTTGATTCTTACAATGAGCACCCAGAAGCTCTTGAGCGCATTGTCGATATGGTGAATGCCGAGGATGCCGATATTATCTGTTTTACGGGCGATGTCACCACGGGTTCGTTCCACGAGATTAAGCGTTTTGTTCCTGTGCTCCAGCGTCTGCGGGCGCGTGAAGGCGTTGTGAGTGTGCTGGGCAATCACGATTTCTTCATCTACTGCCGGGAGTATCACAGTGACAGGGAACGCTCTGCAGCTGCCGATGTTTTGACGCTTTTGGAGGAAAAGGATTTGGGGTGGCGTGTGTTGCGCAACAGCAGTGTACTGTTGCATCGTGGCTGCGATTCCATCGCTGTTGCAGGTGTGGATAATATTACGGGGCATCAGGGTTTTGCCACCATACAGAAAGGCAACCTTCCTGCTGCGATGAAGGGTCTTGACGGCATCTTCACCATACTGCTCACTCATGATCCCGGTCATTGGCGTGCAGAGGTGCTGCCCAAATCCCACGCAGCCCTCACACTCTCAGGCCACACACATGCTGCGCAGTGGAGAATCCTGGGATGGTCGCTTTCCAATCTTTTCTTCGATGAGTGTGACGGACGCTACGACGAGGGTTCGCGCAGTCTCTATGTCAATGCAGGACTTGGGTGCACAGCTCCCTTCCGCATCTCTTGTCCGTCGGAGATAACGGTTATAACGCTTTCTGCCCGTTAATCCTTGATGAGTTCGAAGTCGCAGGCGGAAAACCAGTCGAGCGTGTTCTTTGCCTGTGTGAGTTGCGGGTCGGTGGTGATGCCGTAGTATATCGTCTGCCCGGCTTTCAGCGGTATGTCGCTTATCGTCAGCAGAGTCCATCCCTTTACATCCCCTGTCCAATCAGGCATATAACCGCCGTCGTCACCGGTGTCGGGTATGGGCATCATACGTTCGAACAAGGGCTTTGCATTGGGAGTGGCTGCGGAAGCTCCGATACGCACGTAGAGGCAGGCACCCCGTCCGTCGGCTCTCACTGCAGCCTGCAGTTTGTAGATGCCGCCTTCAAGTGTGCTGTCACAGTGCTCCACGGTGTAGATGAGCTTACCTTTCTCTTTGTGTGCCTCCAGATAGCGGTAATCACGCATCCCGTTATAATATTCGCCGATTGCCGTAGAGCGTGAGGAGTTGTTGCTGATGAGATTCCATCCCCAGCTCTTGAGATAATTATCATCGTCTGTTGCGCTGTCGAACGATTCTTCATCGCCCTCGTATTCGTCATTCCATTCCACAGCCTCTACGGGCAGGTTTTTTATCCAATACTTCACGCTTTTCGTTACGGCGATGCTCCACACCGACATTATTGTTAGCAGCGGTATGAGCAGCAGGAGGAAGGCAAGCGTTCTGGTGCCTTTGCGTTCTCCCTTTGTGAGGCGCGACATGAGCATCACGAGCAGTACTGTCATCACAGCGGCGCAGATGATGTACACCACGAGCATTGTGCCGACGGGTTGCATCAGTGTGGCCATATTGTCCACGATACCGTCCCACAGTGCTGCGTGTATGCCCCATCCCACGAGTCCAAGCAGGAGTGGTACGGAGAACAGCAGGGGCAGCAGCATCACGAGTACGGGTCCTGCCACAAGCAGCACGAGCAGCGTCAGCAGACATCCGTTGCGGCTCTTAGGCGTAACATCCTTGTCAGCGGGCACCACGATACACCAGATGATGTATATAATCAGCGTCGGTACGGTAAACACTATTGCCAGCACAGCCACCAGCAGTCGCCAAGCCACCACGTCGCCTCCGACGTATTTGGCCAGTCCTGCGCACACGCCGCCGAGCATCCTCTCCGACGGATCGCGCTTCAGCTGTTTCCCCTCGAAAAAGTCCCTCCAGTTGTCCATTCTTACGCGAGTATCGCTTCGCAGAGAGCCTTCATGGCGGGAACGTCGGAAGCCTTCATACGGGAGCGGATGGTGACAACGGGTTCGACAATGGTGATATCCTTCATCTGCTCCAGCAGGCCGCGCATCACCTTGGCTGCGGAGGGAGCCCACGAACCGTTCTCAAGGAGCGCCACACGACGCTTCTGATAGCCCTTGATGAGAAGGTGGTGGAGGAAATCATACATGGGTGGGAATACACCGGCATCGTAGCTGGCGGCGCAGCACACAAGACGCGGATAGCGGAAAGCATCCTCGATGACCTCGGCGAGATCGTCGCGCGAGAGATCGCTCACCACAACCTTGGGAGCACCCATCATACGCAGCATGTCGCCGATATGCTCAGCCGCAGCCTTCGTGCCGCCGTGGATGCTGGCATAGGCCACGAGCACACCTTCGTTCTCAGCCTCGTAGCTCGACCAGATGCCGTAGAGGCGCACAGCCTCGGCGAGGTCGCTGCCTTTGAGCACGGGACCGTGGAGGGGGCAGATGGTGTCTATCTCGAGGGGAGCCGCCTTCTTGAGCACACTCTGCACCTGGATGCCGTACTTACCGCAGATGTTGAAATAGTAGCGGCGAGCCTCGCAAGCCCAGTCGGCAAGGGTGCCGTCGGCATTGTACTCCTCCTTTGCGATGGCACCGAACTTGCCGAAGCCGTCGGCAGAGAAGAGCACGCGCTCCTTGTCCTCGTAGCTCATTATCACCTCGGGCCAGTGCACCATCGGTGCTGCCACAAAGTGCAGTGTATGAGTGCCGAGAGAGAGCGTGTCGCCCTCCTTGACGATGAGCAGGCGTCCGTCGAAGCTGACGCCGTCGAAGAAATTGGGCAGCATCTTGGCGGCAGCGGCGGAGAGCACGAGTTGCATCCCGGGATAGAGCGTCATTATCTCGCCAATGAGGGAGGCGTGGTCGGGCTCCATGTGGTGGCACACGAGATAGTCGGGCTGGCGGCCGGCAAGGCATTCTGCGAGACGCTGCTTCCAGGCCTCGCCCTTGCGCGAGTCGGCGGTGTCCATCACCGCAATCTTATCGTCGAGAATGACGTAGCTGTTGTAGCTGACTCCTTCGGGCACGACATACTGGCTCTCGAAGAGGTCGATGTCCAAATCATCTACGCCGATGTAACGTATACTGTTTGAAATTTCCATGCCTGTGACAAATTAGAATTCAAAGCCAACCTTAACCTTCAATGTGCCGGAATATGTATCATTAGAGAATCCCCCGACAATAGGCATGAAGTCAAGCGTATATCCGACACCTAAAAGAAGTCTCTTGTAGGTGAAATTACAACCAGCGTTCCATCCGAGTTGGAATACTTTGTCTCCCCAGTCGTTTATGAGGTTGAAGCCGAAATTAAAACCCGTATAGGGGCTGATCTTCCATACCTTTGCACTGCCCACAGCGAAGCGGTAGGTGAAGTTGGCGGGTACGTTAAGACGAAGTACGTTGTAGCCAGTATTCCAAAAACTGGTATGGTTGAACTGGAGACCACCGCCGACCTCAATGAACATGGGGAGATTCTTGGTGACATGTATGCCGCGGGTGTAGTCGGCAGAGAAACCATGCAGCGTATATGAAGAATACATTGCGGTATATATTCGTCCATTATATGATGATCTAGTATTGACATCACCAACGAACATCGGCGCATACGACAGCTCAATACGGTTGTAGCCGCTCAAGTTGCTGCGGGTATTATCGGACTCTGCACTGGCATTCACGGCAAATGTCATTGCACATGCTGCAACGAAAAACTTTATGTAATTCATAATTGTAAATTTTCAAAAAAGGAAACAATATGTTTATTCTGAAAAATGTTGTCTTAGTCGTAATCCCTGATGCCTTTGGCTCTCAGGGTGGCGATGGCGCTCTCGTTGCCCTGCTTGGCAGCGAACTTATACCACTTGATGGCCTCCTCCAGTGAAGGCTCCACGCCGCTGCCCGTCTCGTAGCAGTAGCCCAGATTGTTCTGTGCCACGGCATTGCCCTGTTCGGCAGCGAGACGATACCAGTTCACGGCTTCTCCCAGCGACTGCTCCACACCGATACCCTCGTCGTAGCAGTAGCCCAGATTACACTGTGCATCGGCATTGCCCTGCTCGGCTGCGAGGCGATACCACTTCACGGCCTCCGTGGCCGACTTCTCCACGCCGCGACCTTCCTCGTAGCATGCACCCAGTGCACTCTGTGCGTCGGCGTTGTTCTGATAGGCAGCCTGACGATACCACTTCACGGCCTCCTCATAGGAACGGGCCACACCGTTGCCCTCGTCGTAGCAGGCGCCCATGGTGTACTGAGCCCTGGCATCGCCCTGCTCGGCAGCTTCACGATACCACTTCACGGCAGCGGTCTTGTCCTTGGTCACATACTTGCCCAGAGAGTACATCTTGCCCAGATAGAGCATGGCGTCCTTGTCGCCTTTCTCGGCGCGGGACTTGAACTCCAGGAAACTCTGCTTGTAGAAGTCCATTGCCTTGGTGAGGCTGGCTTCCAGACCGCGACCCTCGTCGTGGCAGAGTCCCATGTAGTACTGTGCGTAGGGGTTGCCCTTTTCTGCCAGTATCTTGTACCATTTGATGGCTTCCGTATAGTCCTGTATCACTCCGTCGCCGTTGTAGTACATGTGGGCTATCGTCAGTCCGGCATCCTCGTCGCCGTTCAGGGCCTTCTCCACAAGCTCCTTGTCGTTGGGGCAGTTGTTGTCGGGGATGGTGATATCGACGCTCTTCCCACCGCAGGCGGAAAGAATGAGGCTAAACACGGAAATGGTGATGATTTTGAACTTTTTCATGACTTATTTCGTTATATATCCGGGGCAAAGATACAAAAAAAAGTTCACTTCGGCTTCGCTTGTGCTTATTTTGCCGTCTTAAAACGTCAAAAAGTAGACAAGTAGACAAGTAGATAAGTCGTTACTTTTCCCGAAATGAAAAAAAACGCATCAAAGTTATCAGATGTGGCTTTTATTTTTCTATTTCAATCCCAACCACCTGCTGACTTTTTCTCCGCAGACCTTGCTGACTATATAGCAACAGCCGAAACTCAACAGCAGGACGATAACAGAAGTAACGGGATAAGGGATGGAATTGTAGGCCGGGGCATGAAGAATCAAGTTGTGCATTATCATAAGATGACATAAATAGATTCCGAACGAATAGTCGCCCAGCATACAAAGAAACTTGTTCTTGATGTCATACCGACCGCTTTTCAGTATCTCATAGGCGATAAGCATGAACAGCACGCTTGTCAGCAAAGATGTCAGTTTGAACTGCGTTCCGCAATTCATCTCCCCCAGCATCAGCCATCCGTAGCCTTCCGCTGTTTGCAGCACGATTGAGAGGATATACAAAAGCGAAAGCGTCTTCAGCGAATAACTCTTTTTGATGATGCGGTTTCCTAATATCAGCCCCAGATAATAGAATGTGAACCATCCCAGGCATGCGTCCGACCATATCAGGGCAACGGTGGGATTCAGCGTCTGACCTGTCAACAACCAATAGTATTTGAATATGATAAACGACACCGGAGTGATAAGCCATCCCAGGAACTGATACCTTGATTTTGCAAGCCTGCCCAACAGAGGTGTCAGCAAGACGAACTGGATGTAAACGAAGATGTAGTACAAGTGGTAACAGGCCTTTGCATTCAGCAGGTTGGTGAGCAGGTCCCCAAGCTGGCGGGAGTCGAGCGTATACAAAACAGTCCATATCACATACGGAATGAGAACCCTGACAATGCGTTTCCTGTAAAACGCGCTCCAGTTGTCGTTCTCTGTTTTCGTGAGATAACCGGAGAGAAAGATAAACATGCCAACCGAGAAGTTGAGAAACGGACGGCAGAACGCCTGATACTCGCCCAAGGGTGTGGTGTGAGCCACCACCACGGCAATGACCGCAAGTGCCCTGAATATCTGCACCATATTGTTTCTTGACCTTTTTGCGGATATGACGGTAGATGCAGGCATTTTTGTAAAAATGATTTTTCCGCGACAAAAGTATGAAGAATCCTTATCATAACCCCTTCATTTTCACAAAAAAACATTTCAAATTCACAATAACACCCAAATCCCGGCGTTTTTGTCCGAAAACAAGAAAAGGCCGCTGATTTTTTCAGCGGCCTAACTTTTAACTTTTAATTTTTAA
>JAGDCM010000064.1 GCA_017958545.1 Bacteroidaceae bacterium
CAGCGCACAGCATCTGGCCAATCCTGGTTGCTTTGCCACCTGTATACAGCTCGCCCTGCTGCCCGCCCTCAAGAGCGGACTCATCGCGGGCGATATCGTGGTGAACGGTGTGACGGGTTCAACGGGTGCCGGACAGAAACCCGGAGCCACCACGCACTTCTCGTGGCGCAACGACAACATCTCGCTCTACAAGACATTCAAGCACCAGCATCTGCTGGAGATAAACCAGACGGTGCAGGAACTCGCTCCCGGTTACGCAGGTCGTGTGCTCTTCATCCCGCAGAGAGGATGCTTTGCGCGCGGTATCTACGTGACGGCTGTTGCCAAGTGCGAGGCTCCCATAGAGGAGGTGCAGAAGGTCTACGAAGCATACTACAAGGATGCGACCTTCACTCACTTTGTGACCTCTTCGCCCGATATGAAGCAGGTGGTGAACACCAACAAGGCGCTCGTCTACGTGGAGAAATACGAAGACCAGCTGCTCATGGTGTCCACTATCGACAACCTGCTGAAGGGTGCCGTGGGACAGGCCGTTGAGAATATGAATCTAATGTTCGGTCTGGACGAAAAGGCCGGACTCAATCTGAAGGCTTCCGCCTTCTAAAAAAAGGAAACAGGAACGATGGAATTATTTGACGTATATCCCCTCCAGCCCGTTAACATAGTAAAGGGACTGGGCTGTAAGGTGTGGGACGATAAGGGTCAGGAATATCTCGACCTCTACGGCGGACACGCTGTGATATCAATCGGACACTGCCATCCTCACTATGTGAAGATGATGCAGGAGCAGCAGACGAAGCTGGCATTCTACTCCAACTCCGTCATCAACAAGTTGCAGGTGGAACTGGCTCACCGTTTGGGCAAGGCCTGCGGTTACGAGGACTATTCGCTCTTCCTCATCAACTCGGGTGCGGAAGCGAATGAGAATGCCATGAAGCTGGCTTCCTTCCACACGGGACGCACACGTGTGCTCTCTCTGGAGAAGGCCTTCCACGGCAGAACGAGCCTCGCCGTCGAGGTGACCAACAACCCCAAGATAATCGCTCCCATCAACGACTGCGGGCATGTAACCTACCTGTCTCTCAACGACCTCGCTGCTTGGGAGAAGGAACTGCGCAAGGGCGATGTGTGCTGCTGTATCATAGAGTGCATACAGGGCGTGGGCGGTATCCGCACGGTGACAGCCGAATTCATGCAGGGTCTGCGTCGCCTGTGCGATGAGACGGGCACCGTGCTCATCTGCGACGAGATACAGTGCGGCTACGGCAGAAGCGGTAAGTTCTTCTGCCATCAATGGTTCGGAGTGAAGCCCGACCTCATCACGGTGGCAAAGGGTATCGGCAACGGTTTCCCGATGGCTGCCGTACTCATCGCTCCCCAGTTTGAGGCTGTATACGGTCGTCTGGGTACCACCTTCGGCGGCAACCACATGGCTTGCACGGCAGCTCTCGCTGTGCTCGACGTGATGGAGGAGGAGAACCTTGTGGAGAACGCAAGGGTGGTGGGAGAGTATCTCATCAATGCCCTCAAGGAGCTGCAGAAGGAATGCGACAAGATAACAGAGGTGAGAGGTATGGGTCTGATGATTGGTATCGAACTCTCTGAGCCCTACAAGGAAATCCGCAACAACCTGCTCCTCAAGGAGCATTGCTTCACGGGATGCGCAGGTACAAATACACTGCGTCTCTTGCCGCCCCTGTGTCTGTCGATGGACGAGGCGAAGGACTTCATGAAGAGACTGAAACGCACACTTAACGCATAAGGAATGGGAATGTATAAGCGCATAGCAGTAAAGGTGGGCAGCAACGTGCTGACAAAGAGCGACGGCACTCTTGATGTGACGCGCCTCTCTGCGTTGGTGGACCAGCTTTCCGAAATACACGCTGCCGGCATCGAGGTGATACTCATCTCGTCGGGTGCTGTGGCTTCCGGACGGGGCGAGATGCATCTGGCAAAAGACAGTATCGCACTGCTCGACGAGGTGGCTCAGCGACAACTCTTCTCCGCTGTGGGACAGGCAAAACTCATCAACCGCTACTACGACTTCCTGCGCGAGCACCGCATCCATTGCGGACAGGTGCTCTGTCAGAAGGAGAACTTCACGTCGCCCGAGGAACTGAAGAATATGCGCTCGTGCATCGAAGTGATGCTGCGTCACGGCGTTTTGCCCGTAGTGAATGAGAACGACGTGGTGAGTATCACGGAACTGATGTTCACCGACAACGACGAACTCAGCGGCGAGATAGCCAAGATGACAAAGGCGGACGCCCTCTTCATCCTCTCCAATATCGACGGACTCTACGACGGAGATCCAGAGGCGGAGACATCGAAGGTGATTCCTGAGATAGCCTACGGACGCACTGTGGACGAATACATCCAGGAGAAGAAATCGTCGGCAGGAAGGGGAGGTATGCAGAGCAAGTGCGGCACGGCAATCAAGGTGGCGGAAGCGGGAATAGAGGTGTTCCTCGCACGCGGCACAAGAGAACACGTGCTCACCGACCTGGTGTTCGGACGCAGGGATGTGCCTCACACCCGTTTTGCACCCAAGAAACAAGATTAGTGAAATGATAAACAGCGACAAGATAAAGGCAGCGGCACGACGATTGAATGAGTGCTCGCAGGAAGAGATAAACGAGGTGCTTCTGTCGATGGCAGATGCTTTGGAGAAGCACATTCCAGAAGTGCTGGAGGCCAATGCTATCGACCTCTCGCGCATGGACAAGGCAAACCCGATGTACGACCGTCTCCTGCTCAATGAGGAGCGTCTGAAAGGTATTGCAGCCGACACACGCAAGGTGGCAACACTTCCGTCCCCGCTAGGACGCATCCTCGAGGAGCGCACGCTCCCCAACGGACTCAATCTGCAGCGCGTGAGTGTGCCGTTCGGTGTGATAGGTGTCATCTACGAGGCTCGCCCCAATGTCACCGTCGACGTGGCAGCTCTCTGTCTGAAAGCCGGCAGTGCCTGCATCCTCAAAGGCGGCAGCGATGCAGAGGAGAGCTGTAAGGCTATCGTGAGTCTGCTGCACGAGGTATTGGAAAAGCACGGTCTTGCTCCCGATACCGTCACTCTGCTGCCCGCCACGAGAGAGGCAACGGCAGAACTGCTCAACGCCCGTGGACTGGTGGATGTGCTCATTCCCCGCGGTTCGAGCCGTCTCATCAACTACGTCAGGGAGAATGCCACCGTCTGTGTCATTGAGACGGGTGCCGGAGTGGTGCACTGCTATGTGGACAAGGATGCCGACCTGGAGAAGGCCGCCCGTATCGTGGAGAACGCCAAGTGTCGTCGCGTCTCTGTGTGCAACGCGCTCGACTGTCTTCTTGTGCACCGTAGCCTTGAACCTCAGTTGGAGAAGATATTGGCTCCGATGCAGGGACGTGTCACCTATCACCGCGATGAGGCTTCGTTCGGCACGGAGTGGCAGTCGTACAACCTCTCTATCCGCATTGTGGACAGTTTGGAGGAGGCTATGGAACACATACGTCGCTACGGTTCCGGCCATTCGGAGAGCATCGTCACGGAGGACAAGGAGGCAGCAGAGACATTCCTGCGCGGTGTGGATGCGGCGTGCGTCTATTGGAATGCTCCCACATCGTTCACTGACGGAGCGCAGTTCGGACTTGGTGCGGAAATCGGTATCTCCACACAGAAGCTTCACGCAAGAGGACCGATGGCTCTGGAAGCTATCACCACATATAAATGGATAATAAGAGGTAATGGACAGACAAGAGTTTGACATCATTCGCCCCTACAATGCGGGTGAGATGAAGGTTGCACTCAACGCCCTGCTATCCGATCGTCATTTCGACCGTATGTGTCACGGGTTGGCTCCGTGGCTTCCGAAAGCGATGAGAAACGGATTGTTCCGTCTGGCGTTCATCGGAGTGAAGACGCCGCTGGATTTCCAGTTGCGTTTCATGAAACCCGTAGTGAAGCACATTCTCAGGAAGTGCACCAAAAGTGTGAAGGCTGATTTCGGCAGTCTCGACAAGAACGGTTCCTTCACCTTCATTTCCAACCACAGGGACATCGTGCTCGACTCAGCGATACTCGATTTACAGCTCCATCTCAAGGGCTTCCGCACTACCTGTGAGATTGCCATCGGAGACAATCTCCTCATATATCCCTGGATAGAGACTCTTGTGAAAATGAACAAGGCCTTTGTTGTGCGCCGTTCTCTTGCCGGAAAGGACCGTCTGGAGGGCAGCCGTCTGATGAGTTCGTATATGCACTATGCCATCACCGTGAAGAAGGAGAATATATGGATTGCCCAAAGAGAGGGCAGGGCCAAGGATTCGTCGGATGAGACACAGTACTCGCTCCTGCGCATGCTGAATCTCGGCGGGGAGAGCGGGGATACGAAGAAGAATCTGCGCGAGCTCAATATCGTGCCTCTCACCATCTCCTACGAATACGATCCATGCGACTATCTCAAGGCTGCGGAGTTCCAGCTCAAGCGCGACAATCCGGAGTGGAAGAAGTCCAAGCAGGACGACCTGGACAATATGCGCACCGGCATCTTCGGTCGCAAGGGGCGTGTTGTCTATGTGGCAGGCAAGCCCATCAACGAGGTTCTCGACTCAATGCCCGAAGGTGAATTCACCAAGGATATGTATATAGAACTGGCAGCCCGGATAGACCGTGTGATTCATGCCGGCTATACGCTGTTCCCCGGCAACTACGTTGCAGCCGATATGCTGTCCGGCACGAAGGAATTCGCGGAGCACTATACGGAGCGCGACAGGAAGACGTTCATGGAATATCTCGAAGGGCAGTACAGAAAGATAAAAATAGAGAATCCCGACCGGGAATTCCTCATGGAGCGTATGCTCACAATGTACGCTAATCCCGTGCGCAACAAACTGCGTGCCCAGCAGGCTTAAAGACTGATTTCACCGCTGCCGAGACACACCGTACAGTCGTTGTCGTAGAGGCATCCGAACTGTCCCGGTGCGATGCCTTGAATGGGTTCCTCGCTCGTCACGGTGCACACACCCTCTTCGTCGATGGAGAGCGTGCCCTGCATGAAATGGTCCACGTGGCGCACCTTGAATGCTATCGGACCGGGTGTTGCCGGTTCTGTAATCCAATGGACAGCTGCCAGACGGAAGGTGTTGCCGTATTGCAGTCTGGTGTCCCAGCCGTTTGCCACGAAGACGACATTCTTGCGGATGTTTTTCTTCACTACAAACCAAGGTCCTCCGCTCAGTCCCAGTCCTTTTCTCTGTCCGATGGTGTGAAACCAGTATCCCTTGTGGGTGCCGACGATGCGGTTGGTTTCGATGTCGATAATCTTTCCCTCCTGTTCCCCGAGGAAGCGGCGCAGGAAGTCGTTGTAGTTTATCTTTCCCAGGAAGCAGATGCCCTGCGAGTCCTTGCGTCGTGCCGACGGCAGTTTGGCTCTCAGGGCCACTTCCCTAACTTCCTCCTTCATCAGATGGCCGATGGGGAAGAGCAGACGTTCCACCTCGATGCCCGGGAGCTGTGCGAGGAAGTCCGTCTGGTCTTTCACAGGGTCTTTTGCTGTGCCGAGCCACGTTTTTCCGTCGCGTTCCACGATGGTGGCATAGTGACCCGTAGCTATCTTGTCATAGCGGTGGCCGATGAGTTCCTCAAAGGCTCCGAACTTGATGAGGCGGTTGCACATCACATCGGGATTGGGTGTCAGGCCGGCCTTCACTCTCTCGATGGCATATCCAACCACTCGCTCCCAATACTCCTTCTGCAAATCGACTACTTGCAGGGGCAGACCGTATTTATGAGCCGTAGCCCGGCACATTTCAAGGTCTTCCTCTGCTGTGCATCCTGTGTCCTCTTCGCCCTCCATTCCTATTTTAATATAATAGAGGTCAGGACGATACCCCTGTTCGTAGAGCAGGTGCAGGGCCACAGCGGAATCCACGCCGCCAGAAAGGAGCAGCGCTATCTTCATCCCTCAATGATGTCGGTCATCACGTCCTTGATGTCCAGTCCTGCGGCTCTCACCTGCTGGGGGATGAAACTGGTGGCAGTCATGCCCGGTGTTGTGTTTATCTCAAGCAGATTGATGGTGCTGTCCACTATGATGTAGTCGATGCGGATGATGCCTTTGCACTGCAGCAGGTCGTAGATGGTCGATGTGAGTGTCTTCACGCGCTCCGTAGTGCGTTTGTCCAGACGTGCCGGAGTGATTTCCTGCACTTGTCCGTTGTACTTTGCATCGTAGTCGAAGAATTCGCCCTCAGGCACCACCTCGGTGATGGGGAACACTACGCTCTTCTCCTTCGTCTTATAGCATCCGCAGGTGATTTCCGTACCCTTCATGAAGGCTTCCACCATCACGTCCTCGCCCTCTGCCAGCGCCAGGCTGATGGCAGGGCGCAATTCCTCTTTTGTCTTCACTTTCGTGGTGCCGAACGACGAACCTCCGCGTGCGGGCTTCACAAAGCAGGGGAGTCCCACTCTCCCGATGATGTCCTCATCACTCACTTCATTGTCCCGTCCCTTGAGTATGAGCATTGAGTCTGCCACGCGCACACCGAGTGAACGCATGTAGTTGTTGAGTACGAACTTGTCGTAGGTCAGAGCCTCTACGAGCACACCGCTGGTGGAGTAGGGCATACCGATGAGGTCGAGATATCCCTGCAGGACACCGTTCTCTCCCGGTGCGCCGTGTATGGTGATATAGCAGAAGTCGGGCTTTATCTTCTTCCCGTCCTCCGTGAAGGTGAAGTCGTTGCGGTCCACAGTGGCTCGTGTGCCGTTGCCAAGAAGCGCTTCCCACTTTCCGGCGTGTATCTCCACCTTGTAGATGTTGTACTTGTCTGCATCAATAAACGACGCAATGCCGGCGGCACTGCGCATGCTTACATCGTGTTCACTGGAGTCTCCTCCGCAAATGATTGCTACTGTTTTTTTCTCCATTTTTCTATAAGTTGTGTCATGTCCTCCGGTATGGGACATTCAAAATACATTTCTTCTCCTGTTCCCGGATGTCGGAATCCGAGTGTGCGTGCGTGCAGAGCCTGTCGGGGACACAGTGCGAGGCAGTTGTGGA
>JAGDCM010000065.1 GCA_017958545.1 Bacteroidaceae bacterium
GTTGTGGAGGATCTCATCTCTACCGGCGGCAGCAGTCTGAAGGCTGTTGAGGCAATACGCAGCAATGCCTGCGAGGTGATTGGTATGGTGGCAAGCTACACCTACGGTTTCGACGTTGCCACCGATGCCTTTAAGGCAGCAGATGTGAAGCTCGTCACGCTGACCAACTACGAGGCTGTGGTCGAGGAGGCTCTCAGTATCGGATATATAGCAGAGAGCGATGTGGACTTGCTGCACGAATGGCGCAAGGACCCGGCTCATTGGAACGTATAAGAAAAAAACAGACGAAATGGATAAATACGAAAGCAGTGTTCATCTGGCACCGGCATCCATCGACAGGGTGTTTGCAAAGCTCAGCGACATGAGTAATATGCAGAGTGTGCAGGAGCGTGTGGCCGACCCTAATTTCGAGGAGCAACTCAGGGCGCGCATTCCTGCGGACAAGATGCCGGATGCAGAAAAGCTCCGGCAGATACGCGATTCCATACAACAGATGACCTTCACGTCCGACAGCGTAACAATGCCTGCCGGTCCTCTTGGAACGGTGACTCTGCAGGTGGTGGAGCGCGAAAACGAGCGCCTTGTGAAGCTCGCCGTTGTGGGAGCTCCCGTGCCGGCAAATGTGTGGATACAGATGCTCCCCTCCGGTGCGGCGACAGCGCTGAAGGTGACTGTGGGAGCAGAAATGAATTTCTTCATCAGGAAGATGGTGGAGTCGAAACTCAAGCAGGCACCCGACGGAATTGCTCAGGTGCTGTGTGCGATTCCCTATTGATACAACACGACAATGGCAAAACTCTGGGAAAAGAATTTTGAGGTCAACGCAGAGATTGACCGTTACACCGTGGGAAGAGACCGCGAGATGGATCTCTATCTGGCTCAGGACGACGTGCTGGGCAGTATGGCGCATATCACCATGCTGGAAAGCATAGGACTGCTGGAGAAGAGCGAACTCGAGGTGCTGCTCAAGGAACTCAAGGCAATATACAAGACAGCCGTTGAGGGCAAGTTCACGATAGAGGACGGTGTGGAGGATGTGCATTCTCAAGTGGAACTCCTTCTGACGCAGCGTCTGGGCGAAGCCGGCAAGAAGATACACAGCGGAAGGAGCCGCAACGACCAGGTCCTGGTGGATTTGAAGCTCTTCACCCGTCGTCAGTTGCGCCGCGTGGTGGAGGATGTCGTCAGCCTCTTCGAGGCCCTGCAGGAGCAGAGTGAGAGATATAAGAACGTCCTGATGCCCGGCTACACTCATCTGCAGGTGGCGATGCCTTCCAGTTTCGGACTGTGGTTCGGAGCCTACGCAGAGAGTCTTGTGGACGATCTCATGATGGTTGAGGCCGCTTATCGCCAGACGAACCGCAATCCTCTGGGTTCGGCAGCCGGATACGGTAGCAGTTTTCCTCTCAACCGCACGATGACAACCCGTCTGCTGGGTTTCGATTCGATGGACTACAACGTGGTGTATGCCCAGATGGGACGCGGTAAGACGGAACGCAATGTGGCCTTCGCGCTGGCATCTGTGGCCGGTACGGTGAGCAAGTTGGCGTTCGATGCCTGCCTGTTCAATTCGCAGAACTTCTCCTTCGTGCGTCTGCCCAAGGAGTGCACAACGGGTTCGAGTATCATGCCACACAAGAAGAATCCCGATGTCTTCGAACTGACGCGCGCCAAGTGCAACAAACTGCAGTCGCTGCCCCAGCAGATAATGATGATAATGAACAATCTGCCTTCAGGTTATTTCCGCGACCTGCAAATCATCAAGGAGGTGTTCCTGCCAGCTTTCGATGAGTTGCACGACATTCTGGAGATGACCACCTACATCATCAGGAAGATGGAGGTGAACGAGAACATTCTGGAGGACAGCCGCTACGACCTCATGTTCAGCGTGGAGGAGGTGAACCGCCTCGCTACAGAAGGTATGCCCTTCCGCGATGCCTACAAGAAAGTGGGTCTCGACATCGAGGCCGGTAAGTTCACTCCCCGCAAGGAGGTGCACCACACTCACGAGGGCAGTATCGGTAATTTGTGCAACAAAGAGATAAAACAACTCATGGACGAGACGCTGCAGAGATTCCACTTCGAACGTGTGGATACAGCCGTAAATGCTCTACTCTCATGAAAAAACTGTTCATCATAGCACTCGCAGCACTCATTGTTTCCTGCACAGGAGACGAGGAGGTGCAGAGCAAGTACGCCAATTACACGGCGCGCTTCTCATATTCCCCGGTGGCTGCGTGCCCGTCGCTCCAGAGAGCGTGTACGGGACTGGGTGAATTCTGCATGGTCGACCGCCCGATAGACCAGCAGCAGAGAATACGTGTGAGGGATAATCACGGTTCTGAGCCCGACTACATCAATCCCACCGCGCTGCAGAGTTACAGCAGCATCGTGTTGGGACTCGGCGGCTCGCTCATCATCGGACTTCCCAGTCTTGCGGAACTCGGCAGCGAACAGTCCGTCGTGATATGCTACGACGGCGTGTGTCCCAACTGCTACACCAGCGACCACGTCACCAAGCAGCTCGTCCTCGACGAGGGTTTTGCCGAGTGCAAGAAATGCGGAAGAACCTACGACCTCAACAATCAGGGCATCGTGACATCGGAGCAGGGAGGTCACACACTTTATCGCTATGCCGTGGGATTCAACGGCACAGGTGTCTATGTCAGCAACAACTAAACAGGAATGATGATACAAGAACAACTCAAGAATGCAGCTAAGTCCGCCGTGAAGGCTCTTTTCGGCGTGGATGCTGAGGACAAGATGATACAACTGCAGGAGACGCGCCCCGAGTTCGAGGGTCAGCTCACTCTTGTGGTATTCCCCTTCGTGAAGATGGCGCGCAAGTCGCCAGAGCAGGTGGGACAGGAGATGGGTGCGTGGCTCAAGGAGAACCACTCCGAACTGGTGAGCGCCTTCAACGTGGTGAAGGGCTTCCTCAATATCTCCATCGCACCGGCAGCCTGGGTGGATTTCCTCATGGAGATACGCAAGGACGAGCGCTACGGTTTCAAACCCGTCACAGAGGAATCACCCCTCGTGATGATAGAATACTCTTCTCCCAACACCAATAAGCCTCTCCATCTCGGTCATGTGCGCAACAACCTTCTGGGATGGGCTTTGGCGCAGGTGATGACGGCAGCCGGACGTCGCGTGGTGAAGACCAATATCGTCAACGACCGCGGTATACACATCTGCAAATCGATGCTTGCGTGGCTCAAGTGGGGCAACGGTGAGACACCGGAATCGTCCGGCAAGAAGGGCGACCACCTCATCGGCGACTACTATGTGGCTTTCGACAAGCACTACCGCGAGGAGGTGAAGGCTCTCATGGCGGAGGGTATGGACGAGGAGACAGCCAAGCAGGAAGCCCCTCTCATCAAGGAAGCTCACGAGATGCTCGTGAAGTGGGAGCAGAACGACCCAGAGGTTCGCGCTCTTTGGAAACGCATGAACGAATGGGTTTATGCAGGTTTCGACGAGACCTATCGCATGATGGGCGTAATCTTCGACAAAATCTACTAAGAATGGAACACCTACCTCGAAGGCAAGGAGAAGGTGGAGGAAGGTTTACAGAAAGGTTTCTTCTATCGCCGAGAGGACGGAAGTGTCTGGGCAGACCTCACCAACGAAGGCCTCGACGAGAAACTCCTGTTGCGCTCCGACGGCACAAGCGTCTATATGA
>JAGDCM010000066.1 GCA_017958545.1 Bacteroidaceae bacterium
CAAGGAAATCCGAATCTGCACAGTCTCCTGTCGGCAAGTGGAGCATCGGCGGTACGGTCGGTTTCACTTACAGCAAAATGGCAGACGGTGACGGCGGTGTGTCTGTTAAGATTATGCCCGACGTCAACTACAGACTGAACAAGAAGCTGTCGCTCGGTTTGCAGTTGGGTTATTCTCACGGTTACGCAGCATTCGGTTCGCTGGATGTCAACGACATCGTATCAATGGCCAATGCCGCTATCAGCACGGCAGCCGACATCGCCGGTGACAACACGATGAAGCTCAACAGTGTACGCGTGGCTCCCTACGTGCGTTACGACTTCTATCAGATTGGCAAACTGGGTTTCTTCGTTGAAGGCAGCCTCGGATACATCTACATCTCCGCAGGCGATTTGAACCTTCCCGCTGCAGCAGCCCCCGTTGCCGGAAGTGTAAGCGATCCTGCTGTACATGCCTTCGAAATCAACGTACGTCCCGGTGTGTTCCTGCGTCTGAACGAGAGATTCGAACTTCTGGCCAAGCTCGGTTCCTTCGGCTACATGTTCGGCAAGGAGAAGGAAAGCGAAACGAAGATTCACAGAGTGGGCTTCGACTTCAGCTCCTTCAACATGATGATCGGTATGAACTATCATTTCTAATTCACAACGCGTACACTGCGCATTACGTTTAAAAGAAGGTAATGTTCATTACAAATCTCTTAAAGGGCGGCCGGTATCTGCTGATATCGGGCGCTCTTTTGTTCTTCTTCTCATGTAGCAACGATGATGAAGAGTTGCCTGTCATTGACGAAGGTGTCCTGGAAAGCGTCGTCTCCTCCGAAACAGTCACCATGGACCAACTCTTGGACCGTGCCGTTGAGGAGTATGACGTCGCACCTGAAATGATAGCCCAATTCGCAGACAAGATAGCGTTCTTACGTACCATGACCGTGGATATGACGGCCTACAGAATCAAATATCACACTGTGACCCCCGACGGACAGCCGACGGTGGCCTCGGGCGTGGTGTACTATCCCAACATAAAGAATCCGAAAGGGGTCATGGAGACATCGCCCATCAACAAGTCCAAAAAGAATTGCGCCTCACGTTCTGTCCAGACAATCGAGTGCGCCGGCAGCCTTTTCGGGTATGTCAGCATCTTGCCCGACCTCATCGGCTGCGGTTCTACGGATGATATGCCCATAAGCTACATGCAGCATGAGAATGCTGCGCGTGTATCGGCAGACATGCGCCGTGCTGCCGCCGAATTTATACGCAAGAAATACAACAAGACGATATCCAACAAGAGCATCGTCGCCGGCTACTCTCTGGGCGGAGCCATCTCGTGGGCATTGGCTCGCTACTATGCCAAGCATCCGGAACTGGGCGTTGATGTGAAGGAGATATATATCGGCGGCGGAGCCTATGACCCCCTCGTTGCTATGAACGCTTTCATCTCTACCCGATATTCCCAGTACGCCATCCTGCCCAACATCGTCTATTCGATGAACTATTACGACAACCTGGAGCTGGATTTCAACGAGATATTCCGGGGCGAACTGCTCGAGCACTACAATGAGTGGTGCACGGGATGGATATCCGTTCCCGAGCTCACGAAAATGCTGGGGTACGACATCGGGGAATACATGAACTTGGAGTTCCTCTCACAGGACAATCCTGCAATGCAGAGAATCCTGAAGGCAGTAGCCACGAAGGCCGTTCCCAACGACTGGATTCCCACGGCAAAAGTACACATGTACAGCGCGAAGGACGACACCTACGTGCCTCGTGAGTGCAGCGACCAGTTGTATAACTTCCTGAAAAAAATCGGAGCCGATGTGGACTACACACTGCTCGAAGGGAACCATACCACAACCGGTCTCACGATGGGACTCGAGTTGTTGGAACGACTTCTCTTATCCCCGGCTCCCTGAACCGGTTCTTTTGTCTGATTGTCCGAAACAAGAAAAGGTCGCTGAAAAAATCAGCGACCTAACTTTTAACTTTTAATTTTTTATTCTTCACTGCGCTTTAGCGCAACGTTTCTTCTTGTTCACGTTGAGCGGTGTGCTGTGAGGAAAGGCGATGTTATAGGCCGCATCAAGGGTCTTGTACTTCACCCTGCGCATGCCGATATTCAGGTTCACCGCCACTATGGCGCGGAGCAGTTCGCGGGGCTTGCGTGGAGAGAGCAGCGGCGAGGGCAGTTCGTTCCAGCCTTCCTGACCGCAGAGATGGCACACCTCCCAAATGAAGTCGTCGGTGGCCTTGTGGCCGAACCACGAGCGCAGCACGTTACGGATGCAGTAGCGGTTGTACTGCCCCTGGAGGTGCCGCCTCGTGCGCTCCAGCCGTAGCCAGAGCTGCACGAAGCATTCCTGAGTGTTGTCGATAGTAATCATAACTATGGCATATTTTTAACTGCAGCACTGCAACACTGCAACGCACTTTAGACATTAGCACCGTATTTCTGCTTGAATTCTGCAGACTTTACGTAGTTGCCGGAAATCTCGTCACGAACAATATAACCCCTTGCTATCCAACTGCGCAATGTGCTGTCTCCGTTGCCCGACTTTCCATGCTGCTGTCGCATCAGCCGGTACTCTTCTCCAGTGAATTCATCAGGCAGAAGTGACAGCAGGTTCTGAGGGCCGGACTGACGCTGTATCTCCACTTCATCGCGCAGTTCCTTTTCCAACTGCTGACCGAAATAGAGCATCTTGCACCACAGGTTATATTGCTCTGTCCAGCGCACGAATTCCGCAATTTCCTTCGACCATTTGCCGCCGTGCGCCACGTAGAGCACCATCCCCTTGAGCCATGCAATCACGTTGGCGCGATATGACAGCACCTTGTAGGCCTCGCTCTCATAGAGCTTTGCGGCATCCTCGTTTTCCTGCTTGATGTCGAGTGACAGCTGTTTTGCCTGCTGACATTCTATCAGCCCGCTGGCAGCCTCCAGACGGTCGATGTAGGGCTTCAGTTCTGCGGCAAACGTATGGTCGTAGATACCCAGAATGGGAGTTTCCTCTTCTTCATCGTCCGTACATATGATGGTGGAGACATCCAGTCGGCTCACGGTGCCGTCGTTCACCATCTTGTAGAAGAATTTGCGAGCATTGGGCGGTGTTGTCGATGCGTTGAAATTCCATCTGAGCGGAGCGATACCGCTGACAGAATCGGCACCCACGCGCTCCTGACCGGCATCCGCATTGTCGAAAGCCGTTCGGATTAGCAGCCCCACCTCGTCCGCAGTGTTTTTCGATGTCACTTTCTTGAGCGCCTCAATCTCATCCACGATGGTATAGACGTAGCGCTCGCCGTTGTTGTGGGCATCCACTATACGCTGGTTGAATACGGCATCCGTGA
>JAGDCM010000010.1 GCA_017958545.1 Bacteroidaceae bacterium
ATGCCGAAGGGATCGCGGCGCACGGCTTCCGTGAGATAGCGGTCGTCGCCGGCCACCTTCTTGCCTCTGTAGGCAGTGGGCTCTTCTTCAAACTGTTGGGCGTAGAAGCGCGAGAGCGAGCGTGTGCTGCCGCCGTAGTAGATGTGGAGCTTCTCTGTCGCAGCGCTCTTCCGCTCCTCGTCTTCTTCATTCTGGAAGAAGAGGCGCTTGAGCTTTTTCTTATTGAAGCGCTGCGACTTGATTAGATATTCGGCGGGAGAGTCTTTCGCTGTTACGGCAAGGATAGCCACACGTGCAAAAAAAACAGCATCCTCATCGGTACTCACCGAGATGCTGTTGGCATTGTCCGCATTCTTGGCGGAAACGAATTGAAATGTGATGTTTTTGTTGAGAGCACTGTAGTCCGCAGCCCATTGTTCTGCGAGGGGGCGGATGTAGTCGGGGACGGAGAGGTTAATCTGTTCCGTCTGGGCTTTAGTGTATATGCCAAAGAGGCTGAAGAGCAGTGCGATGGCGAGTACTTGAGTTTTCATTTTTGTATCTTTTATTATTATATATGGTTATCGGATAAATGTTAGTCAGGATGTCTTTTGGGGTATGTGTCATGCGCATTCGACAACAACACATTTGCATTCGTAAAGTATTCATTTTTATTCGGTTTTTATCATTTTCCGGCTGCAAAGGTATGGCGGTTTTCGAAATATCACAATACCCAGCTCTCGTTATTTGTTATCACAAACCTTTGGTATATTCGTTATAAGACACAGATATACAGCGTATTGCAAGAATAAAAATCATAAAAACATGCTCATCGGGACGGAGAAAACACTTTCTCCCGATTGTTTAGTATCTATTGAAAAACCAGCGTTTTGTAGAATATTTTTCTGCCAGAGCAGTATGTCGAGGGCTGTTTGCAGAATACAAATAGCATAACACGGGCTTCCGGCAGAAGATATTTCCAAAAGAGGCGGTGAATTTGGTCGAATGTTCCAAACATCGTACCTTTGCGGCGAAAATCAGAGAGTTATGAAGAGTTTTATCTTGGCAGACAATCAGGAGCTGACGAATTTTGCCCTGCAGAGTCTCCTCTCGCGCGGAGAAAGCAATGAGGTGTATCAGGCCCGCAACAAGGCAGCGCTCTACCGCCTTCTGGAGAAGCACGAGAACTCCGTGGTACTGCTCGACTATACCCTCTTCGACTTCGAAGACGCCACACAACTGCTCATCGCCAGCGAGCGTTTCGCCATGACGCAATGGGTTCTTATCAGCGAGGAACTCACACGTGACTTCCTGAACAAGGTGGTCTATTCGTCCGACGCCTTCAGCGTGGTCTTCAAGGACGAGCCGCTGCAGGCCGTCCGCGAGACCGTCAACTCGGCCTCGGCAGGGAAGCGCTTCGTGAGCCAGAGGGCGGTAGAGGAGTTGCTCCGTCAGCCGGCCCAGCAGCAGAAGCCTTCGCCCCTGACGGAAACGGAGATGGAGATTCTCAAAGCCATCGCGATGGGTATGACCACCAAAGAGATTGCCGGCGAGCGCTTCTCCAGCATACACACCATCAACACGCACCGTAAAAACATCTTCCGTAAACTGAACGTCAACACGGCCCACGAGGCTTTGAAATATGCGCTACGGGCCGGTTGGGTCAATACCGATGAATTTCTATGAATGAAGCGCCTGCTTGATGTCCTCAAGCAGGTCGTGCCCGTCTTCCAGCCCCGTGTAGTTGACGCGCCGGATCTCCGGCAGCTCCCGGCACATCGGTAGCCATCCTCGCCACTCCCGACAGCGGCGCAACGTTCACACGCTGGAGTGACGGCAACACCGAGGCATCTCGCAACGTGGTTGTCTTGACAGATGAATTTTGATGAAAAATGTGGTCAAGATAGTATTCTTTACCTTAATTTAAGGTGGAAAGTTGTCCGCAATTGACAGAAAATGATTAACTTTGTACCGCGAATTTTGCAAATACGACATACTATGTGTAAGAAAACCCTCATCACAGCACTGCTTTTCACGGCAGCCGTCCTGACAGCCAACGCCCAGTTCATCTTCCGCATCAGCGGTGGCGGGCTGGAAAAACCTTCGTACATCTTAGGCACGATACACGTACTATCCGGCGACCTGCTCGACAGCATCCCAGCCTTTCTGGAAGCCGAGAACCAATGTCAGCAGTTGTTCGTGGAGAGTGACGTCACCGACCAGCAAAACAGACGGGAAAGACAAACCGCGGGCCTACAGTTGATGACACTGCCCGACGGCAAGACCATCTCCGACGTCTTGGGTGAAGAGAGAATGGCTATTCTGCAGGAAAGACTGAAGGAGTCGTGCCACATCAATCTGGCCGATTCCGCAGCAAAGAATCTCCTGCACTTTCAGCCTTCCCTTTTTACATTATCGCTCAATATGATGATTCAAGCTGAAGCCTTACAGAAATATCCTGCCGTGCGTAACGGAAACATGATGGATGTAGCCTGTATGAAAAAGGGCTAAAGCCCGCGGATGGAAAGTCGGCAATCTCGACCAGATAAAAACGTCCGAAGAACTGGAAGAAATCAAGGAGAAAATAACGCCCATCGACGAGCAGGTCGATACGCTCATGGCACTCCTCAACAACTTCGATGAGCGCAAACAAAAAACACTGAAAGAGTCTGAAGAGGCACTGAATATGGGCGTCTATTGGACTGCGGGCGACTATGAAGGCTTTGAACGGTCCATCCAGCCTGCAAACGAGGCAAACCCCGCCCTCTTTGCCGAGCGCAACAAGAAGTGGATGCCTATCATCATCGAAGCCGCAAAGGAGATGCCCACACTCTTTGTCTTCGGCGCCGGCCACCTGGCTGGTCCGGAAGGCGTCGTCCGGATGCTGCGCGAAGCAGGATATAATGTGGAGCAGCTCATCTATCGGATGGCGAGAGGCGACTGAAATTGCAAAAAAAACAGTCCTTTTTAGGATTTTTTCGCATTTTTTTTCTGCCGTTAGAATTAATTGATGTATTTTTGTGATTATTATACCAGTCTCTAAGAGACTAACGACTCTTTGCGGTAAATAACAAACAAAAAAATACATCTTCATACTATGAATCAAACATCACAAAGCGGCAGCAAAGCCTACCTGTTTTCCATCGTACTCGTCGCCGTGCTGGGCGGTCTGCTCTTCGGATACGACACAGCCGTGATATCAGGCGCAGAGAAGGGTCTGCAGGCATTCTTCATGGAGGCCAAGGACTTCACCTACAGCGACGGCTGGCACGGATTCACCTCAGCATCCGCCCTGATAGGCTGCATCATCGGTTCGGCGCTCTCGGGCTTTCTGGCCACAAACATAGGCCGCAAGCGCTCGCTGATTATCGCAGGACTGCTGTTCTTCATCTCCGCACTGGGTTCGATGGAACCGGAGTTTCTTTTCTTCGAGCACGGGACGCCGTCGCTCTCCCTGCTGATTGTCTTCAACATCTACCGCGTCATCGGCGGTGTGGGTGTAGGTCTGGCATCGGCCATCTGTCCGATGTATATCGGCGAGGTGGCGCCCTCCGACATCAGGGGAATGCTGGTGAGCTGGAACCAGTTTGCCATCATCTTCGGCCAGCTTGTGGTGTATTTCGTGAATTTCTTCATCCTGGGCGACCACATCCAGCCGCTGGTGGAGGAGATGGGTAAGGGCATCGCCGCCATCAATCCCGCCGCACAGTGGACGGTGACCACGGGATGGAGATATATGTTCGGTTCGGAGGCCGTACCCGCAGGACTCTTCGCCCTGCTCATCTGCTTCGTGCCAGAGACGCCGCGCTATCTGGTGAGCATCGGTCGCGACGACGTGGCCGAGCGCATTCTCTCCAAAATCAACGGTTCGGACAAGGCTGCCAGAATACTGCAGGACATCAGGGACACAATGGTGGTGAAGACCGAGAAACTGCTCACATACGGCTTCGTGTGCATCTTCGTGGGTATCATGCTCTCTGTGTTCCAGCAGGCCGTGGGCATCAACGCCGTGCTCTATTACGCACCGCGCATATTCGGCGACATGGGTATGGACGACCCGATGATGCTGACCGTGTTCATGGGTATCATCAACATCTCGTTCACACTTGTTGCCGTATTCACCGTGGAAAAGTGGGGCCGCAAACCGCTGCTCATCTCCGGTTCGCTGGGTATGGCCCTGGGCGCTCTGGGTGTGGCTCTGAGTTTCGGCCATGATGGCATGGGACTCTTCACGGCAGCCAGCCTGCTCATCTACTCGGCATCGTTCATGTTTTCGTGGGGTCCCATCACATGGGTGCTCATCGCCGAGATATTCCCCAACACCATCCGAGGCGGTGCTGTGGCCATTGCCGTAGCCTTCCAGTGGATATTCAATTTCATCGTTTCATCGACATTTGTGCCGATGTTCAACATGCATCTCACAGAGGGCGACGATTTCGGCCATTGGTTCACCTACGGACTCTATGGCATCATCTGTATCGTGGCTGCGCTCTTCGTATGGCGTATGGTGCCTGAGACAAAGGGCAAGACCCTGGAAGACATGACAAAGCTCTGGAAGAGCGAAAGACAAAACAGCTAATACTAACCCAAAAAGCACACAAAGAGCAATAACGATTATGAAACAGTATCTTTTAGGTTTCGACATAGGCAGTTCATCGGTCAAGGCATCGCTTGTCAACGTTGAGACAGGTGCCACCGCCGCCAGTGCCTTCTATCCGGAGAGGGAGGCTCCCATCATGGCTCTCAAGGCCGGATGGGCGGAGCAGGACCCGCAGATGTGGTGGGACAACGCCAAGCTCGCATTGAAGAAAATCATGAGTGAGGCCAATGTCGGAGGCGATGAAATCGCGGCAATCGGCATCTCGTACCAGATGCACGGGTTGGTGTGTGTGGACAGGAACCTCGAAGTGCTGCGCCCGGCCATCATCTGGTGCGACTCGCGCGCAGTGCCCTACGGCGAGAAGGCTTTCGCGGTTTTGGGCAGCGACTACTGTCTGCAACACCTGCTGAATTCGCCCGGCAACTTCACAGCAGCCAAACTGGCGTGGGTGAAGGAGAACGAGCCGGAGCTGTATGGGAAGATATATAAGATAATGCTACCCGGCGACTACATGGCCATGCGGCTGAGCGGAACGGTGAACACCACCGTCAGCGGACTCTCCGAGGGTATGTTCTGGGACTTCAAGGAGAACTGTGTGTCGAAGGCCTTGATGAGTAACTTCGGCTTCTCAGAGGAGCTGATTCCCGATATCGTGCCGACATTCGCCGTGCAGAGCACCGTATCGGCAGCTGCTGCCGCAGAACTCGGGCTGAAAGCCGGTATCCCCATAGCCTATCGCGGCGGCGACCAGCCGAACAACGCTCTGTCGCTGAACGTTTTCAATCCCGGTGAGATTGCAGCCACAGCCGGTACCAGCGGCGTGGTATACGGTGTGCTGGGCGAGGTGGGATACGACCCCAAGTCGCGTGTCAACACCTTTGCCCATGTCAACCACGCTCCAGATGACCCGCATCTCGGAGTGCTGCTGTGCATCAACGGAACGGGTATCCTGAATGCGTGGATGCATCGCAACGTAACCTTTGATATGGGTTATGCCGAGATGAACGACCTTGCTGCGCAGGCTCCCATCGGCAGCGACGGCGTGTGTATCATGCCATTCGGCAACGGTGCAGAGCGTGTGTTGCAAAACAAGGAACCGGGCTGTTCCATCCACGGGGTGAACTTCAACAAGCACAGCCG
This sequence comes from Bacteroidaceae bacterium, assembly GCA_017958545.1. Lineage (GTDB taxonomy): Bacteria > Bacteroidota > Bacteroidia > Bacteroidales > Bacteroidaceae > Physcousia. The sequence continues at coordinate 5,720 of JAGDCM010000010.1, forward strand.
TGCCCATCTGGTGCGCGCTGCACAGGAGGGCATCGTTTTCTCGTTCTGCTACGGTATGGAAATCATGCAGCAGATGGGTATGGACATCAAGAAGATTCATGCCGGCAAGGCCAACATGTTCCTCTCGCCTCTGTTCCGCAATACGCTGGCAGGTGTGAGCGGTGCCACCATCGAGCTTTTCGAGACCGACGGTTCTGCTGGTGCAGCCAAGGGTGCAGGTATGGGTGCAGGCATCTATCGTGACAACAACGAGGCCTTTGCTTCACTTGAGAAGCTGCAGGTGATAGAACCCGTTGAGAGCGACCGCGCAGCCTACATCGAGGCTTACTCGCGATGGAAAGAGATACTGTTGACATTATAATAAATCGTCATAACAAAAACATACTAAAAAATCAATTATGAAAAACATCCCCGTTATTAAAATCGGTATCGTGGCCGTAAGCCGCGACTGTTTCCCTGAGTCACTGGCAGTCAACCGTCGCAAGGCCGTTATCGCCGAGTATGAGAAGAAGTTCGGCAAGGACGGCATCTACGAGTGTCCCATCTGCATCGTCGAGAGCGAGATTCACGCCCAGCAGGCTCTTGAGGACGTCAAGAAGGCCGGCTGTAATGCCCTTTGTGTATACCTTGGTAACTTCGGTCCTGAGATTTCCGAGACGATGATTGCCGACTGGTTCCAGGGCCCCACGATGTTCTGCGCTGCTGCCGAGGAGACTCAGAACGACCTCATCGACGGTCGTGGCGATGCCTACTGCGGTATGCTGAACGCCAGCCAGGCTCTCTCTCTGCGCAAGACTCGCGCCTACATTCCCGAGGAACCTGTAGGTGACGCAGCCCAGTGTGCCGAGATGATTCACGAGTTCCTGCCCATAGCCCGTGCTATTGTGGGTCTGCAGAACCTGAAGATTATCAGCTTTGGTCCCCGTCCGAACAACTTCCTGGCCTGCAACGCTCCAATCCGTGCGCTGTATGATCTTGACGATGAAATCGAGGAAAATTCATAGCTCGACCTGCTGGAGGCTTTCCAGAAGCATCAGGGCGACCCGCGTATCGACGAGGTGGTGAAGGATATGGCTGCAGAACTGGGTACGGGTAACAAGATTCCTTCTGTCCTGCCCAAGCTCGCCCAGTATGAGCTGACACTGACGGACTGGATTGAGGCTCACAAGGGCAGCCGCCAGTTTGTGGCTATGGCCAACAAGTGCTGGCCTGCATTCCAGACAATGTTCGGTTTCGTGCCCTGCTATGTCAATAGCCGTCTGACGGGGCGAGGCATTCCCGTAGCCTGTGAGGTGGATATCTACGGCGCTCTGTCAGAGTTTATCGGCACCTGCATCACTCAGGACGCTGTTACACTGCTCGACATCAACAACTCTGTACCTCGCGATATGTATGAGGAGAGCATCAAGGGCAAGAAGTTCGAGTGCGACAGCTACACGGAGAAGGAAATCTTCATGGGCTTCCACTGCGGCAACACCGCCAGCTCGAAGGTTTGCAACTGTCAGATGTGCTTCCAGCGTATCATGGCCCGCGCGCTGCCCGTAGAGGTGACCAACGGCACTCTTGAGGGCGACCTGAAGCCAGGTAAGGCAACGGTATACCGTCTGCAGTCAACAGCCGACACCAAGCTGCGCGCTTACATCGCTCAGGGTGAGATTCTGCCGGTGGCTACCCGCTCGTTTGGCAGCATCGGCATCTTCGGCGTCAAGAACATGAGCCGCTTCTATCGTCACGTGCTCATCGAGAAGCACTACCCGCACCACGCAGCCGTGATGTTCGAGCATGCCGGTAAGTATCTCTGGGAGGTTCTCAAGTATATGGGTATCCCTGTGGAGGAAATCGACTACAACTTCCCGAAGGGCGACTACTACCCAACAGAGAATCCTTTCTGCTGATTAACTCCGTAGCCGAAGAGGGCGAAATCGCCTTTCAGAGGGTCTTCGGGAAAAATATCTGCCAGCGAGGCAGTGAGACGGCAAGCAGTACTCATGCTTGCCGTTTTGCTGCTCAGCAGGCCAAGACGCACAGACTGCTGGAGCACATGGGTGTCCATAGGCATGATGAGTGTGCGGCGGTCGATGAAACCGGCCCAAAGACC
>JAGDCM010000067.1 GCA_017958545.1 Bacteroidaceae bacterium
AGCAACCAAATACGACCCCTCCGAGGTAGAGGGAAAATGGTATAAATACTGGCTGGAGCAGAAACTCTTTGCCTCCAAGCCCGACGGACGCGAGCCCTACACCGTTGTGATTCCCCCGCCAAATGTGACGGGTGTGCTCCACATGGGCCACGTGCTCAACGAGACCATCCAGGATATCCTCGTGCGCCACGCACGCATGGAGGGCAAGAATGCCTGCTGGGTGCCCGGCACCGACCACGCATCCATAGCCACCGAGGCCAAGGTCATCAAGCGTCTCAAGGAGCAGGGCATCAACAAGAGCGACCTCACCCGCGAGGAGTTTCTGAAACATGCGTGGGCATGGACTGAAGAGCACGGAGGCATCATCCTCAAGCAGTTGCGCCAGCTGGGTTGCTCCTGCGACTGGGACCGCACAGCATTCACCATGGACGAAGAGCGCTCCAAGGCTGTCATATCCGTCTTCTGCGACCTCTACCGCAAGGGACTCATCTACCGTGGTCTGAGGATGGTGAACTGGGACCCTGAGCGCCAGACAGCACTCTCCGACGAGGAGGTGATATATCACGACGAGCATTCCAAGTTCTACTACATGAAATACATGGTAGTGGAGGAGCCCGGCAAATATGCAGTTGTGGCCACCACACGTCCCGAGACCATCATGGGCGACGTGGCCGTGTGTATCAATCCCAAGGAGGAGAAGAACCAGTGGCTCAAGGGCAAACACCTCGTGGTGCCCATCGTAGGTCGCGTGGTACCAGTGTTTGAGGTTCGCTATGTGGAATTCGGTTTCGGTACGGGCTGTCTGAAGGTGACTCCCGCCCACGATGCCAACGACTACATGCTCGGACAGAAATACAACCTCACCACCTACGACATCTTCACTCCCGACGCACATGTGACGCTGGAGCAGATTGAGGACGAATGCCGCAGGAACTGTGCCAAATACGAGGGCATGGACCGCTTCGACTGCCGCAAGCAGATGGCAGAGGACCTCATCGCCGCCGGACTCATGGACCACGTTGAGGACTACGACAACAAGGTGGGTTATTCCGAGCGCACCAATGTGCCCATCGAACCGCGTCTCTCGCTGCAATGGTTCATCCGTATGCAGCATTTCGCAGACATCGCCCTGCCGCCCGTGATGAACGACGACATCGTCTTCTATCCCGCAAAATACAAGAATACGTACCGTAACTGGCTGGAGAACATCAAGGACTGGTGTATCTCGCGCCAGCTGTGGTGGGGACATCGCATACCTGCTTACTATGATGCCGACCTGCTGAAGGAAACGGGGCTTGAGAACTATCCCAACGACAAGATTATCGTCTCTGAGACGGCTCCCGAGGGCAACTACGTGCAGGACGAAGGTGCTCTCGACACATGGTTCTCCAGTTGGCTCTGGCCTATCAGCCTCTTCAACGGCATCGCCGAGCCCGACAACGAGGAGATAAAGTACTACTACCCCACCGCCGACCTCGTCACCGGTCCCGACATCATCTTCTTCTGGGTGGCCCGCATGATTATGGCAGGCTACGAGTATCAGGGCAAGATGCCGTTCAAGCACGTATATTTCACTGGTATCGTGCGCGATAAGCTCGGACGCAAGATGTCGAAGAGCCTGGGCAACAGCCCCGACCCCCTCGACCTTATCGACCGCTACGGAGCCGACGGTGTGCGCATGGGCATACTGCTCTCCGCTCCTGCCGGCAACGACATACTCTACGATGACTCGCTCTGCGAGCAGGGCCGCAACTTCTGCAACAAGATATGGAACTGCTTCCGTCTTGTCAAGGGATGGCAGGTGGCCGACGTAAAGCAGACGGAAGCCGCCCAGCTGGCTGTCAAGTGGTTCGACGCAAAACTGAAAGAAGCCAATGCCGAACTCAGCGACCTCTTCTCGAAGTATCGCCTGAGCGAAGCACTGATGGTAATATACAAACTCTTCTGCGACGAGTTCTCCGGCTGGTATCTGGAGATGGTGAAGCCCGCCTACATCAACGGCGAGGCACAGCCCCTCGACCGCGCGACATACGAGGCCACGCTGCGCTTCTTCGACGTGCTGCTGAAGATGCTGCACCCCTTCATGCCCTTCATCACGGAGGAACTGTGGCAGGCTCTCGAGGAGCGCAAGCCGGGCGACAGTATCATGCGCGAGAATCTCAAACTGGATGCCCCGAATGCAGACGAAAAGATTCTCCTGAAGAACGTGGAAGACGTCAAACTCGTCATCGGCGGCGTACGTACCGTGCGTGCACAGAAGAATATCGCACCCAAGGAGAAACTCACCCTGCAGGTGGTGGGCAGAAGTCTGAGGGGCACCTACAAGGCAACCGTCGTGAAACTGGCCAATCTGGAAGACATCGTCGAGGTCAGCGAAAAGGACAGCAATGCACAGTCCTTCCTCGTGGGCACCAAGGAATATGCCGTTCCCCTGGGCAACCTCATCGATGCCGAAGCAGAAATCCAGAAAGCAGAGGCTGAGATACAGCGCCTGGAAGGCTTCAAGGCCGGTATCGGGAAGAAGCTGCAGAACGAGCGTTTCGTGCAGAACGCACCCGCACAGGTGGTGGAACTCGAGCGCAAGAAGTTCGCCGACGCAGAGAGCAAGATACAGGCACTCAAGGAGAGCATTGCAGCCTTAAAGAAATAAATTAAAAAGAATAATTTAACAACCTAATACACAAGACTATGAAGAAACTCGTCATTCTGGCTCTTATGGCCGTCACCGTGAACACCGCAAACGCCCAGCTCGGCGATTTGCTCAAAAGTGTAGCATCGTCTGCCGCATCTTCCGCTGCCACAGCTGCCACAGGTAGCAGCACAGTAGGCAATATCGTTGCCAACCTCCTCGGCACAGCCACCGTCAACGAGAACACCATCGTGGGCACATGGACCTACTCCCAGCCCGCCGTTGTGTTCGAGAGCGAGGAAATACTGAAGAACGTGGCCGCCACAGCGTTCAGCGCCAAGGTGGAGAGCTCGCTGCAGAACCAGCTCGTGAAGCTCGGTTTCACTCCCGGCAAGATATCCATCACGTTCAACAAGGACAAGACCGGCAGCCTGACATACAATGCCAACACCAACAAGAGTATTCCTTTCACATGGGGTGTCAACGGTCACGATCTGAGCCTGCGTCTGGGCGGTCAGCTCATCAGCCAGCTCTCCAAGGAATTCATACTCAACGTGAAGATTACAGGCAACACTCTGCAGGTGGCTGCCGACGCTTCCAAACTCATGGAACTCGTGCAGCAGATTATCGGCAACACCAACTCTACCCTCTCCGTCATTTCTTCCATGCTGAAGAATGTTAACGGATTGTATCTCGGACTTAAATACACCAAGTAAATGAGAGCGTTTCTTGCAACCATCGCTCTCTCTATGGAACTCTCTGCTTTTGCGGCAGGGAGTTCCTGGCTTATAGAGAGTGCCTCCAAGGATGCGAAGGTCACATGGAGCCGTGATTCCGTCTGCGACATAGTGGCTCCGAAGGGGCTCACCCTGTGGAACAGGACTCTGCTGCAGGGCGACGTCGTCATCGACTACGAGGCACGTATCATGAGCGACGCCCGTGTGTCCGACCTCAACTGCTTTTGGATGGCCGACAAGGCTCTCAGCGGTGCCAAGTCGCGCAAGGGCGAGTTCAGCCGTGCCTCGGAGATGTCGCTCTACTATGTAGGCTACGGCGGCAATTCCAACACCACCACGCGTTTCCGCCGCTACGACGGACAGCCGCAGCCGGCCATCATACGCGAATACACGGATGCCTCGCATCTCATCAAGGCCGACCATTGGTACAGGATACATCTGGAGAGCCGTCAGGGTCGCGTGCTCTACGTCATCGACGGCGACACACTCGTCAACTACGTCGACCTCCAGCCCCTCACGAGCGGCTACTTCGGTTTCCGCACCACAAAGAGCCACGCACAGCTGCGCCGTTTTCGTATCACGCAGAACACTCCCGCAACACCTCTGCGCACCCTCTCCCTTGCCGACATGAACTGCATCGGCAGCCCGAGAACCGGTATGCCCTTCACCTTCGGTCTTCCTTTTTCCGAGGGCGAGCTCAAGAAGGGACAGCGCATCACCGTGCGCGAGGCTGACACCGACCAGTGGCCCCTTGCCTATTGGCCCGACGGCAGCATCAAATGGCTGGGTGTCAGCGGATGTCTGCCCTCAGACGGAGCTTCCGCAAAGCCCTCTCCCGCCCTCGTTCCTTCTGTCAGCATCAACGGCAAATGCCAACCCGTGCTGAGCGTCAAGGTGGAGCGCGAGGGTCGGTTCTCACGCTGCACACGCTACGACGGCAAGGACTTCACAATGAGGATATATTCATGGACAGGCTGCTCCGAAGAGAAGGTTGTCTTCACCTCGTTCATCAGCGAGGAGACGGCAAAGGAGGGTCTTCATGAGATGAGTCTGCGCCTGAAGGTGCCTCTGCAGGACAAGATGCACGAGCGCCATGTGTGGTTTGCAGAAGACGGCGGAATGCGCGATATGGCCGTGAAGCCGCTCATCGCCCGCCGTATCATATCCCTCGACAGCCTGGGCAATCCCGCTACGGAGAAGAGCCGCGCCATCCTCGAAGAGATAGCCTCGTGGGACGGTTTCCGCCTCTCACAGCTCTCGCCAAACGGTTACAGCATACGCAAGCGCGCAACATCGTCCTCTCCCTGGATAGGTACCATCGAGGGCCGTCGCGCTCCCGGTATGGTGGCCGTCGGAGACAAGCACGCCACCGTTGCCGTCTCTCTGGAGGACTTCTGGCAGTCGTATCCCTCCACATTGCAGGTTGACGGAGCGCGCAGCGACACAGCCGTCGTCACCGTTGCCCTGTGGAGCCCGGAGGCCGAGACAATGAACTTCGCCCACTACGACACCATACCGCACGGACTGGAGGCTGCCTACGAGGATGTGCAGCCCGGCATGTCGACACCCGTCGGCACGGCGCGCACCAGCACCCTCTGGATATCTGCGCTTCCTGCCGGAGCGCCATCGCAGCTCTCCCACGCACAGTATGTCCCCACACCGCAATACCTCCACGACAGGCGTGCTTTCGGTATATGGTCGCTGGCTCGCGGCACGGATACCGACCGTCAGCTCGACTCCCTCATGCTCTTCTTCGAGCGCCAGCAGGAACAGCACGGATGGTACGGCTATTTCAACTACGGAGACTTCATGCACACCTACGACAACAGTCGCGGGGAGTGGCGCTACGATGTCGGAGGATATGCTTGGGACAACACCGAACTCGGCACTCCCGCCATGCTGTGGTATCAGTTCCTGCGCACGGGTGATGCCGCTGTGTGGTGTCTTGCCACAGGTATGACGCGTCATTGCTCCGAGGTGGACACCTACCATCGCGGCGCACATGCCGGACTGGGCACCCGCCACAATGTCCTCCACTGGGGTTGCGGAGCCAAGGAAGCCCGCATCTCGCAGGCGTTCTGGAACCGTTTCATGTACTATCTCACCGCGGACGAGCGCCTGGGCGATATCATGCGCGAGGTGCGCGATGCCGACACGCTGCTCTACACTCTCGACCCCCTGCGTCTTGCCCAGCCCCGCAGCGCGGAATATCCCTGCACAGCTCCTGCACGCTTGCGCATCGGTCCCGACTGGCTGGCGTATGCCGGC
>JAGDCM010000068.1 GCA_017958545.1 Bacteroidaceae bacterium
GCAGTGGAGACACCGCGTTTGATAAGATAAGCTACGATGGAACTCTGTGAAGTACCACGTTGTGTCTCTTTCGTAACATAGTCGAGCACCTGCTCGTCGGTCATGCTTTGTGCCCTGAGTGCTGCATCGGGAATGCAGAGGGGCATGATGAAGAGCAGTCCTAACAATAACAGTTTTTTGATGTTCATATGATTTTTTGTTTCGTTTCCGTTTGTGCGTATCTCACGCACATAACGTGTGCGGGAACACTTTTATTGCTTGTGGACGCGATTTTTGTTTGCTTCAACGAATTTCTCCCAGCTGGAACCGGCAGAACCTCCCTTCGTGCTGCGTTTCTTTGTTCCGTGGCCGAAAGCTCCGTCGGGAAGTCCTTTCGAGGTCTCGTAATAGTGGCACAGGGCAATGGCCAGTGCATCGGTGGCATCAAGTGGGACGTCCTGATTTTCCTCAAAGTGAAGAATGCTCCGCACCATTGCCGACACCTGCTCCTTGGAAGCGCGTCCGTTGCCGGTGATGGCTATCTTGACACGTGCGGGAGGATATTCGTGGATGGGGATATCGCGGTCGAGAGCGGCTGTCATAGCAGCTCCCTGAGCGCGGCAGAGTTTCACCACGGATGTGACGTTGATGCCGAAATAAGGCGATTCGATAGCCATTTCATCCGGAAGATACTCGGAGATGAGTTCTATGACCTTGTCGCGTATCTGCTTGAGACGCAGATAGTGGGACTCGGTCTTCTTCATCTTGAGAGCCCCGATGGTGAGAGGCACCACCGCCCCCTTCCTCGTTTGAAGAAGAGGGCAGCGCAGTACGGCAAAACCCATGACATTTGTGCCGGGGTCTATGCCCAGTATGATACGTTCAGCGATAGCTTGTTCTGCCATCTTTTATGTAGAATCCTTTTTGCGGTTCCTTTGCCAGTTTGCGCCCGGTGAGGTCGTAGATATCACTGCTCCTGCCACCGTTTGCCTGTCTCATGGCAGCGTCCTCTTGCTGTTGGATGTTTTGTATGGCAGAGGGATTCTGGGGAGCGGAAATCTTCAGGAGACGTGCTCCGTGGTTGCCTACCTCGGCAGAAAGAGTGCCCTTGACGCTTGGCAAATCCTCGCCGCTCCAGCAGTCCTTGACAGTTACCTCTTCATCCGCACCATAACCGAGTTCCGTGAGGTCGGCAGAGATGACGGTCTTTGAGGAAGTGGTGTAGATGAGGAACTTCATGGTGCAGTTATTGCCGCCGGAAGGTGCGTCGGTGTCGCAACTGCTGTCATAGCCGACCAAACCTTTGAGGCGCACGTAGTTCTTGTTGGCGGGAAGATTATAGATGAGTGTACAGGCCGCATTCATGCCAAGACCCTTGCTGTAGCTGACACCGTTGATTTTCAAGGTGCCGCCTTCCACGTTGGTGTTCTTGTGGAGAGAGCCCCAAGAAGAGGAGTAGCTTGCCTGCGTGAGTGTGGTGAGCGATGTCTCATTGCCGTCCTTATCCACAAGTATGGGATTCACGAAGTTGGCGCGGTCGTAGGCGAACGAACCGTCGTAGTTGTCGACAACAATCTTCAGTTGTTCAGCCCCTGTGATGTCAACATCCACTTCCACACCGGCTTTCTGTGATGTGCGGGAAACGAGACCGCTGTTGAAGATGGCTCCGTTGAGCAATTCACTGTTGCGGCATTCACCGGCAAAAACCATGAAACGCATGGAAGTGGTGCTTCCCGTCTGACCGATACCGCTGTCGTCGGCAGCACCGATACCCTTGAATTTCACGGCATTTTCGGGCAGTTTGAAATAAAGTACAGCATTGGCATCGGTGGCAAAACCGCGTGTGTATGTGGTACCCATAACTTTCATATTGCCGGTGTTGGTGACATTGCGGTTTTCACGCACCACATTATAGTATGACGCAGTGAAAGTATGGTCGAGATCCTTGCCTGTGAGATTGTATTCGCTGCCGTCCTTCAGCACCACCGTGGGATTTATCCAGTCGCCGTGGTCGTAGTTGTAGTTGTCGGCACCGTCGTCTACCACGAGGGAAAGTATGTCTGTACCTTCGGGAATGTCGCACTCCACGTCAACCTTGTGACCTTCCGTGGTGTATGCCACAATCTCGCTGCAATAAAGAGCGTTGTCGGGACTTACCCACTGCTCGTCGCCGTCGGTGGAGAACATGGCAATCCACTTACTGCCGTCGTCCGGGTCGGTGCTTTCCCAGATGTATTGTCCGGCGCTTCCCTTCACCTGATGGGCATTCACACCGAAGCTGTTCATCTTGAGCATCTCCTCGTTGGTGAGCAGTTTCATTGTGGTGGCACCGAAACTGGTCATCTCACCTCCTATAATCAGCGGAGAATGACAGACGCCCCAAAGGGTCATCATCGTGCAGAGTTCGTTATCGTTGAGACGGGTCCAGCGTCCGTTGTCTTTGGATGCGTAGCCCTGATCTGCCACAGTCATGGCAATCTGACCGATAGGCAGCATGTCACAGTCAGCATAGTTGCCAACCTGATGGTATTTGGCCCATTCTGCAGCTTCTGCAAATACAGCTGAAACGTGTGCCCAGTTGTCCCAGAGGTCGTCCATCATACGCCATTGGTTGGCGAGGTTGTGGCACTGCTCGTGATACTGGTATTGCGTCTTACCGGGAGAAAGGGACAGCACGATGGGGCGTCCGCATTGGTCGATGGCATTGCGTATCATCTGTATCTCGTCTGTGTAGAACGGACGTGAGATATCGTCAACCTTGATGAAGTCCACACCCCACTGGGCATAGAGGTTGATGATGCTGTTGTAGTATTGCTGACCCTCTTCCGTCATACGCACCAGAGCGTTGTCCTTCAGCCATGTACACGGCGATGTGGTGCCGTTGTACACCTTTGCCCACGTAGCTTGGCGTTTTGCAGCGGTATCGTCCCCGCTCCCGAAGAGAGTGTAATTGGCAGGATTCTGGGCCACGGTGGTGGGTACGCCTCTCATGATATGTATGCCGAATTTCAGACCCATGTCGTGTATTCTGTCCGCCAGCGTCTTGAAACCTACGTTCACATCGTCTACCATACAGCTCGGGAAACGGCGTGGAGACGGCAGGTAGCGTCCGTATTCGTCCAGTACGTAGGCTTGGTCACCGCGTTGGTTGTAGTTGCCGGCACCCAATGAGGGATGTTCGCAATACCAGCGTATGTCCACCACCACATATTCGTAGCCGTATTGCTTGAGATTGTCGCGCATATACTCTGCGTTCTGCATCACCTCTGTCTCCGTGACGGAGGAATAATAGCAGTCCCATGAGTTCCATCCTTTCGGGGGAGTCATAGCCCATGTGCGAAACTCAGCCATGTCATCTGCCAGACAGGCAATGGAAGAATTCGCTCCGCAAAGCAGAACGGCAAAAAACAAAAGATTCGATAATTTTTTCATAATTAATAGGTATGTCTTTGTGTTAAATATTCTTTATTTGCGCACAAATATACAATTTTTTTTCTACTTTTGTCCCTCGATGAAAAAGATAATGTTGTTTATTTCGCTGTTTTGCAAAGTAAAAGTATGAGCGACGGTAACTTTAACAGGCAACTTCTCCCTCCTAACTCGTATCGCAGCGGTCTGCAGGTGGGAAGACAGCAGATGAGGCAAAAAGTTATGGACATTTTGCCTGACATACTCAAAGACTCCGGCATCGGGGATGCGGAGTGTGATAAGATACTGAAAGAGGTGAGAAGCCGCCTTTAGGCTTTCAGAAACTCTCTGGCTTTTTCCAGAGCGACATCAATGTGAGGACAGATGTGGTCGGAATCCATGATGTCGTAGAAATGGGCTTTCTCCAGTTGACTGTGTACTTTGGGAGATACACCTGAGAGGATGATATGTATACCGTCCTCGTGTGACATCTCGATGAGGTTCTGTAGGTTGTGAATACCGGTAGAGTCGATGAAAGGAACCTTGCGCATACGAATGATACGCACTTTCGGTTTCTTTCCTCCTAGATTCTTCTGCAGGTCGTCGAATTTGTTTGCTATGCCGAAGAAGAACGGACCGTTGATTTCATACACGGAACAACGAGCGGGAATTTTTAGGTTCTCTTCGCGTCCGGATGTCAGGTCGGCATCGTCAGAAGGATTGATTTCATCGTTGATTACGGAAATTTCTGTTGTCTCCATAATACGCTTGATGAAGAGTGCGCAGGCCAGTATGAGACCGATTTCGATTGCGATGGTGAGGTCGAAAATCACGGTCAGCAGGAATGTGACAACGAGCACGGAGACATCGCTCTTGGGGTTCTTCATCAGACCTCGTACAGTGCGCCATCCTGACATGTTGTAGGATACGATTATCAATACGGCAGCAAGTGCGGCCATGGGAATGTATTCGGCGTATGGCATCAACACCAGCAGTATAGCCAACAGTACTACGGCGTGGATGAGACCGGCCACAGGAGTGCGTCCTCCGTTGTTGATGTTGGTCATAGTGCGGGCAATGGCACCGGTAGCGGGGATTCCTCCGAAGAGCGGTGTGACGATATTCGCAACACCCTGAGCCACAAGTTCCATATTGGAATCATGACGGTCGGAAGTGACACCGTCCGCAACAGTGGCGGAAAGCAGACTCTCGATAGCACCCAGAATGGCAATGGTGAAAGCGACAGGCATCAGTGTCTGCACCATGTTCCATGAAATCTCGGGCATCACCATGCTGGGCAACTGACTCTGTATGTGGAAGCGGTCGCCGATGGTATCTATACCCGTGATGCCATATTGTTTCATGAGCAATACCGCTACAGTTCCTACAAGAATGCCGTAAAGCGAGCCGGGAATCTTATTCAGAACGGGTATCGTGCGCAACATCTTCGGAGAAAAGATGATAACGAGAAGGGAAAGCATTGCCACGAGGAAGTTCCACGGATTGAAAGTGCTGATATTCTCGATATAGCATATCCATTTCCCGATAAAGTCGCCCGGAGTTTTCAGCGGTACGGTGATGAGGTTCCCGGTTTTGTCCACAGCCTCTTCCGTGAGTCCCATCACATCGCCCATCTGAGTGGTGAAGATGGTGAGGGCAATACCAGCCGTAAAACCGATGACAATGGGGTAGGGAATGAACTTTATCACGGCACCCAGACGGAACACTCCCAAGGCCACGAGTATGAGACCTGCCATCATTGTTGCAACAATCAATCCGTGCAAACCGTATGCCGGATTATTTACGATACCGTATATTATAACGATGAAAGCTCCCGTGGGACCGCCGATCTGCACCTTCGTACCACCGAGAAGAGAAATGATGAAGCCAGCTACGATGGCTGTGATGATACCCTTCTCGGGAGTGACACCGGAAGCAATACCGAAAGCGATGGCCAGAGGAAGCGCTACGATACCGACGATGAGACCTGCCATGAGGTCCTTCATGAAAATCTCACTGTTATAGCCTTTGAGGCAGTCTAACAGACGGGGTTTTATGTGTTGCATGTCTATGATGTGAAAAAACAGGTGCAAAAGTACAAAAAAACGGGCATATACAGCTTGTGAGCCATGAAGTTTTTGTATCTTTGTCGAGGAATATTAATCAAAATCAATAGCAATTATGTTTGAAGGACAGCCCAAAGGGCTTTGGGCGTTAGCATTAGCCAACACCGGCGAGCGTTTCGGTTACTATACTATGCTGGCCGTATTTGTGTTGTTTTTAGGTGAGAATTTTGGATTCTCGAATCAAGTCGCATCCCCGATATACTCCTGTTTCCTGGGATTTGTGTATTTTCTTCCTTTGGTGGGTGGTATGGCTGCCGACCGTTGGGGATATTCCCGCATGGTAGTCATCGGAATGTTTGTGATGCTTGTCGGCTATCTCCTGCTCTCAGTACCTTTGGGCGGCGGTATGTCAGGCATCGTTGCTATGGCGGCAGCATTGGCATTTGTGTGTCTGGGTACGGGCCTGTTCAAGGGCAATCTGCAGGTGATGATAGGCGACCTCTATCAGGATCCTAAATACGCAGACAAACGCGATGCAGGTTTCTCCTTATTCTATATGCTCATCAATGTGGGCGCTCTCTTTGCCCCGACAGCTGCTATCCTCATGATGGATTGGGCTCAGAGTATAGGTTTCTCAAAGGCTGATTCGTATCATTTCGCTTTCGCGGTGGCATGTTTCAGCGTGGTGGCCAGTATAGCGATATATTACGGTGGAATGGCCACTTTTCGTCATGTGACGGTTGCTAAGAAGACGGAGAAACCTTCAGCTGGAGAAAAGACGGAAACAGCTGCTGCGGATGAGACGGATACGAAGGAACGTATCGTCTGCCTGTGTCTGGTATATGCCGTCGTACTCTTCTTCTGGATGGCGTTTCATCAGAACGGTCTCACGCTGACCTGGTTTGCCAGCGAATACACCTATCGCTTGAGTCGCGGTTGGGAGGCCATGATGTTCGACGTCACCAATCTTGTGGCCGTCATCTTCATCGTGTTTGCGCTCTTTTCCCTGTTTAATGGTAAGACGGTGAAAGCGCGTACAATCAGCGGTGCGTTGATTGCTGCATCGTTGGCGTTCCTGTGGTATAAGTACGACCCGGAAGCCGTTGTCCGTGTGAACGCTCCCATCTTTCAGCACTTCAATCCCTGTTTCGTGGTGATGCTGACACCTGTGAGTATCGCATTTTTCGGATGGCTGGCAAGTAAGGGCAAGGAACCGAAAGCACCCGTGAAGATAGGTTTGGGTATGTTGGTGGCTGCCGGAGCATATCTGCTGATGATGGTTTCGTCCATCGGTTTGCCGTTGCCCAACCATCCCTTCCACGTTGCAGATGTGACTCCCAATCTTCTGGTGAGCACCTATTTCATATTAACCATCGCAGAGTTGCTGCTCAGTCCCATAGGTATTTCCTTTGTCACGAAGGTGTCGCCTGAGAAGTATAAAGGTATGATGATGGGTGGCTGGTTTGTAGCTACGGCACTGGGTAATATGCTGGTGGGTATTCCCGGTTTGATGTGGGGTGTGGAACTCACCTACGTCTGGGGCACTCTGATGGGCATCTGCCTGTTGGCTGCTCTGTTTATCTTCTCCATCATAAGGAAACTTAATAAGGTGTCCTAAGGGATTATGTGGCTGCTTTGCGGTTTTATCAGTGCTGCCTTACTGGGATTCTATGATGTGGCGAAGAAGGCTTCGCTGAGAGACAATGCGGTGATTCCCGTCCTGTTTCTCAACACATTCTTCTGCTCCCTCATCTTCCTGCCTGCGCTCTTTCTGACGGAATCCGGCGGATGGGCGGTGCAGCGCTATATTGTGCTCAAAGGTTTCATCGTGCTGTCGTCGTGGCTCTGTGCATATTTCGGCATGAAACATCTGCCTCTGACGCTTGTCGGCCCGATAAATGCCACTCGTCCGGTGATGGTCTTAGTGGGTGCGATATTGGTGTTCGGAGAACAGCTGAATGGCTACCAGTGGATAGGCGTACTCCTGAGTATAGTATCCTTTTTCCTCCTGAGCCATAGCGGCAAAAAGGAAAACATCAATTTCTGGCACAATCGCTGGGTCTTCCTTGTGGTGATGGGAGCTGCTCTTGGTGCGGTGAGCGGACTCTACGATAAATACCTGCTTGCTCCGGCAGAGGATGGTGGAATAGGTCTCAATCGTATTGTGGTTCAGAGCTATTACAACTTCTACCAATGTCTCACGATGGCTTTGATGACGGCTCTTCTGTGGTGGCCCACAAGGAGGCAGCATACGCCTTTCAAATGGCATTGGGGCATTCCGCTGATATCGGTTTTCCTGAGTATAGCGGATTTTGTCTATTTCTACGGTCTGTCGCTGGACGGAGTGATGGTGAGTGTGATATCCCTGGCACGCAGGAGCAGCGTGGTGGTCAGTTTCCTCGTGGCAGCATTGTTCTTCAAGGAGAAGAATCTTAAGAGCAAAGCTGTTGATTTGCTCCTCGTGCTGCTCGGTATGTTATTCTTATATTTAGGTACGCGATGAAATACGTAATGATGCTAGTACTCGTGATGTGTGTCGCGCAGGCGCCCGCGCAGACGATGAAAGAGGTGTGGAGCGCTATGCCCGATTCCGTGATGCCGCTCCTGAGCAAAAACAATCGTCTGGACTGTGTCGACTATTGGGAGGCCGGACAGCAGGGCGATGTGAAAAACCGTTTGGAGGGCAAGGTTAGTATTCTGTTCATGAATGAGGATTCTCTTGCCGTTGCCGATACGGAGTCGAGCAGTTATGAAATGAAGCTGAAAAAGGGGGAGCGTGGGGATTTGCTGAGCATCACTGTGCGTCGTGTGGTGAAGACCGGTGACATCACTGATTGGACGGAGCGCATCTATTCTCCCTCGTGGAGGCTTCTTAAAGAAAGACTTGCACCCAAAGAAGTTTTCGAGGAGAATCTCATGAAAGGGACGATATATCTTTGAACTGATAATTGGTCAGAAACAACATGTTTGTTTAACATCCATCTTGTCTGCTTGTCTACTAACGACTTGTCTGCTGAAAAAGAAAAAAGGCTGAAATTCTAAAAGAATCTCAGCCTTATGTTTTTTGAAAACTTCCAGTCTTACTTGCGAGACTTGGCGTAGCGGCTCATGAACTTATCCACACGACCGGCGGTGTCAACCAGCTTGCTCTTACCGGTGTAGAAAGGATGAGAACTGCTGGAGATTTCCAGCTTAACTACGGGATACTCCTGACCCTCGAACTCCACGGTCTCAGTAGTCTTGCAGGTGGAGCGGGAGAGGAACATGTCGCCGTTGCTCATGTCCTTGAAAACAACGGGACGGTAATTCTCGGGATGAATGCCTTGTTTCATATCTTAATCTTCAATTTTCAGTTTTCTCTAATCGTTTTTTCTGTTGTTTGCTCTTGGTAAGAGAGCGTGTGTAATGGATTCAGGGCACAAAAGTACGGTTTTTTTTGTAAATAGAGCAAGAAAAGGAGTAATTTTTTTGTTATTTCCTAAAAAGATAGTATCTTTGCATGCAAAATAAGACAAAACGAATCCATTTTAACAATCAATTTTAACAGAAAAAGTATGGTAAGTTACAAAGAATTGGGTCTGGTGAACACTCGTGAGATGTTTGCCAAGGCAGTGGCTGGCGGCTATGCAATTCCTGCTTTCAACTTCAACACTATGGAGCAGATGCAGGCTATCGTTATGGCAGCAGTAGAGACAAAGTCTCCCGTCATCATGCAGGTGAGCAAGGGCGCTCGCAACTATGCTAACGGTGTTATCCTCCGCAACCTGGCTAAGGGTGCTGTTGAGTATGCCAAGGAGCTGGGTTGTGAGAATCCTCAGATTGTGCTCCATTTGGATCACGGTGACAGCTTTGAGCTCTGCAAGGATTGTATCGACAACGGTTTCTCAAGTGTGATGATTGACGGTAGCTCACTGCCTTACGAGGAGAATATTGCTCTTTCTAAGAAGGTTGTTGAGTATGCTCACAAGTATGATGTTACCGTTGAGGCAGAGTTGGGCGTTCTCGCAGGTGTAGAGGACGAAGTTGTTGCTGCAGAGAGCCACTACACAAAGCCTGAGGAGGTTATCGACTTCTCTCAGCGCACTGGTTGCGACAGCTTGGCTATCTCTATCGGTACCAGCCACGGTGCTCACAAGTTCACTCCCGAGCAGTGCACATTGGTGAACGGCGTGCTCGTTCCTCCCCCATTGGCTTTCGACGTTCTCGCTGAAATCGAGAAGAAGCTCCCCGGCTTCCCCATCGTTCTCCACGGTTCCAGCTCAGTACCCATGGAAGAGGTAGAGACCATCAACAAGTACGGCGGCAAGCTCGAGGCTGCTATCGGTATTCCCGAGGAGCAGCTGCGTCAGGCTGCCAAGAGTGCTGTCTGCAAGATCAACATCGACTCCGACTCTCGTCTGGCTATGACAGCTGCAATCCGCAAGCATTTGGCAGAGCATCCCGGTGATTTCGATCCTCGTCAGTATCTGAAGCCC
>JAGDCM010000069.1 GCA_017958545.1 Bacteroidaceae bacterium
TCAAAGTGCTGGAGGACAACGCAGCCCTTGTCGGCAAACTGTCTTCGCAGCGTTTGGGCAAGAAGGAATTCTTCTCGTTTACCACATCTGAGGGTGTGACACTTAACGGGTGGATGGTGAAGCCCGCAGACTTCTCTGCATCGAAGCGCTATCCCGTGGTGATGTTCCAGTATTCCGGTCCCGGTGTGCAGCAGGTTGTGGATTCCTGGAGTGCCGGTAATATGGGCGGGTGTCTCTATGAGGAGTATCTCGCCCAGGAGGGTTTCCTTTGTGTCTGCGTTGACGGACGCGGCACAGGCGGTCGCGGTGCGCAGTTTGAGAAGCAGACCTATCAGCACCTCGGACTTCTGGAGGCAAAAGACCAGGTGGAGACGGCTCTCTGGCTGGGTCAGCAACCGTATGTGGATAAGAGCAGAATCGGCATATGGGGATGGAGCTATGGAGGCTACTGTACTCTGATGAGTATGTCGGAGGGCAGACCTGTTTTCTCTGCCGGTGTGGCTGTGGCTCCTGTGACATGCTATCGCTACTATGATACCATCTACACAGAGCGTTTCATGCGTACTCCCAAGGAAAATCCCGACGGATACGGAGATAATCCCATCTCGCGTGCCTCGAAGCTTTCCGGTCGTCTGCTCATTTGCCAGGGTACTGCCGACGACAATGTCCATTACCGTAATGTGGCAGAGTATGTGGAGGCTCTCGTTCAGGCCGACAAGGATTTCTATCAGATAGATTTCACAAACCGCAATCACGGTATTTCGGGCGGCAACACCCGCAACTTCCTGTTCCGTCAGATTACTAATTGGTTCAAACAGATGTAACAATATAGCGGGAGACACCCGTTCTTCCGGCTTCACGGCCCCGTAGCTCAGTTGTATAGAGCATCAGATTCCGGTTCTGAGTGTCATGGGTTAGAGTCCCATCGGGGTCACCAAGGCGTGAGTGATTATCAGACTGCAATTCATGAGCGTTACAGCCCTTCAACTTGTTATTTTTGATTTCGACGGCACATTGGCAGACACGTGTCGCGTCATTGTGAACACTTTGCAGGAGACGATGCGTCAGATGAGGCTTCCAGTGAAGGACGAGGCGGAATGCACGTCTGTCATTGGACTCACGCTGGAAGATGCGTTTCGTGCGCTGTTTCCGGAGGGCGATGAGGGACTTGCTGAGGAATGTGCAGCAACTTACCGGCGTATCTTCGAGGTCAATCGCAAGAAACTGACGCCGTCGTGGTTTCCTCACGTGCGGGAGACGCTCTCGTGGCTTAGAGAGCAAGGATGCGATGTTGCTGTCGCTACGTCGCGTTCGTCGCGTTCCCTGCATATCCTGCTTGCAGAGATGGCGGAGACGGTTCCCTTTTCGCAGATTGTGGGCAGTGAGGATGTGGTGAATCACAAACCGGATGCAGAACCTGTTATGCGTATTCTTTCTGCAACGGGAGTGGAAGCGGAGAATGCCCTTGTCGTAGGTGATATGCCTGTGGACATTCTTATGGGAAGGAATGCCGGCACTCACACTTGCGGCGTGAATTTCGGTAATTCCTCTCGGGAACAGCTTCTGGAGGCAGGAGCGGATTATGTTATCGACGATATGTCAGAACTCAGGGATGTCGTCACCAGTATAGGATAAAAAGATTATGGATTACTTACCCAAAGACCCGGCAATACTCGTGTCAAGCGTCAATATGCTCCTGCGTGACGGGGAGTTTGACTCCTTGGAATCGCTGTGCGATAACTTCGATGAGACCGCAGATTCCATCAAACAGTATCTCCGTCAGTACGATTACGTGTACAGCGAGGAGCAGAGGCAGTTCCGCCCTGTGGATTTCGATGCCTGATTACTTTTCCTGCAGTTGCTTCACAGGGAAGGTGAAGTAGGTGTTGGGATAGGGTTCGTCCTCCAGGGTGAAGTGCCACCATTCCGTGGGGAATGGTTTGAAGCCATGTCGCATCATTGCTGCGCGCAGCATCATACGGTTGTAGAACTGCTCGCTTGTCAGTCCTCCTTCAGGATCGAAATATAATGTCTCCGGGTCGCCTGAGAAGTCGGGATGACTTTCTTCTCCGAACCAGTCGAAGGTGCCTCCCATATCCACTTCCTTCTCTTTGTTCATATCGAAGAGGGTGAGGTCCAGCGTCGAACCGCGTGTGTGTCCGCTGCGTTCACATATATACAATTGCGGAAACAGCACACTCTTGTCGAGGTCGGGATAGAAATATTTCTTCATCAGCGTGTCGTTCACATCCTTGCTCCAGCGCACGAAATGGTCTACTGCGCACTGAGGACGGTAGGCATCGTATATTTTCAGCCGATATCCGTGACGCACGAGGTCGTCACTCACCGCTTTCAGGCTGTCGGCAGCTCTTTTGGTGAGCAGTGCCGTGGGTTGAAGATATCCGTCGATGCGCTTGCCCACGAAATTGTAGGTTGAGAAATAACGTATTTCCAGTATTACGTCGGGAACTACGTCTGTTATCGTGACAAAGTCGCTGCTGTCGTCCGATTCTTTGGGTTCATCTGCGTTTCCGTTACATGCGGTGAGTGCGCATACCACTGCGAAGATGCTCGCCAGAATCCAGAATGTTGTCTTTTTCATATTTTATGTTTAGATGTTTATACCATGTATGTTTTTTATCTCGCTCATGACAAAAGTGCTCTCTATTGAACCTACGGAGTCGATGTCTCCCAGTTTTGTGAGTACAAATTCCTGATATTGTTTCATATCACGTGCGCGTACTTTTAATAGGTAGTCGTAAGCACCGGATGTGTTGTAGCATTCCGTCACCTCTGGAAGGTGCATGATTCGTCGTGTGAAAGCATCCGCAATCTCGTGGTTTATCTGTTTGAGCTTCACCTTACAGAATACCAACAGTCCCAAATCCATTTTTTCGGGGTCGAGTACGGCGATGTATTTTCTGATATAACCCTTCCGTTCCAGCCTTTTTTGTCGCTCGAAGACGGGAGTAGGGGTCAAATTTACTGCATCTGCCAGTTCTTTTGTGGTTAATTTTGCATTTCTCTGCAGTGTTTTCAGTATTTGCAGGTCGGTTTCGTCAAGATTTGCGTTCATTTCTTGGAAAGATTTTCTGTTGGACGTCGGTTTCGTGTTCTCTCTTGGAAAGATTTTCTTTCTGCGCTGCAAAAGTAGAAAATAAATCTTAAATAAGCAAGAAATTTGGAAGAAATTTTAAACTGCCGTACCTTTGCAGCGTCAAAAGTTCTAAAACGAGGCTCTGACAAAGCATATAATAAATAAAGGAAAGAAGAAATCGATAATATAAACCAATTAAATTAATAGAAGACTATGAGTAACAAGAACAACTATCGCTTTGAGACACTGCAGTTGCATGTCGGACAGGAACAGGCAGATCCTGCAACAGATTCCCGTGCAGTGCCCATTTATCAGACCACAAGTTATGTGTTTCACAACTCCCAGCACGCTGCCGACCGTTTCGGTCTTCGCGATGCAGGTAACATCTATGGTCGATTGACGAACTCCACTCAGAGTGTGTTCGAGGACCGTGTGGCAGCCCTCGAAGGCGGTGTGGCCGGATTGGCTGTAGCATCCGGTGCCGCTGCTATCACCTATGCCCTGCAGAATATTGTGCAGGCCGGCGATCACATTGTAGCTGCCGATAATCTGTACGGCGGTTCGTACAACCTGATTACCCACACTCTGGCCACTCAGGACATCACAAATACGATTGTAAACGTGAATGACCTCGAGGCCCTGGAAGCTGCTATCCAGCCCAACACAAGGGTTGTATATGCAGAAACATTCGGTAATCCCAATAGCGATGTTCTCAATCTTGAGGGCGTAGCTGCAGTGGCTCACAAACATGGCATCCCGTTCATTGTGGACAATACTTTTGGTACGCCTTATCTCATCCGTCCCTTGGAGCACGGTGCTGACATCGTCGTACACTCCGCTACCAAGTTCCTCGGTGGTCACGGCACATCTCTCGGCGGTGTCATCGTTGACGGCGGTAAGTTTGACTGGAAGGCTAATCCCGAAAAGTTCCCCACACTTGCAAAGCCCGATCCCTCTTATCACGGTATCGTCTTTGCCGACGCTGTAGGTGCAGCGGCCTATGTAACCCGCATCCGCGCCGTCCTCCTGCGCGATACTGGTGCTGCTATCTCGCCTTTCAATGCGTTTATCCTCCTGCAGGGCGTTGAGACATTGAGTCTTCGTGTGGAACGCCACGTGGAGAATACCCTCAAGGTGGTGGATTTCCTCGCGAACCATCCCAAGGTGGCCAGAGTGAATCATCCCTCTCTTCCCAGTCATCACGACCACGCTCTCTACCAGAAGTATTTCCCCAATGGCGGTGCAAGTATATTCACCTTCGAAGTGAAGGGCGGTCAGGAAGAGGCTTGGCGTTTCATTGACTCATTGCAGATATTCTCCCTGTTGGCTAATGTGGCTGACGTGAAGAGTCTCGTGATACATCCCTATACCACCACCCA
>JAGDCM010000070.1 GCA_017958545.1 Bacteroidaceae bacterium
GCTGCCAAAGCCTCATCGGAAAGAGCCAGTATCTCGGCAGCAAGGATAGCAGCATTCTGTGCACCGTTGACACCTACTGTGGCAACTGGAATACCGGGAGGCATCTGGATGATGGAAAGCATGGCATCGAGACCGTCAAGCATACCCTTGATGGGTACACCGATTACGGGTACTGTGGTGCTGGCGGCAATCACTCCGGGAAGGGCTGCTGCCATACCTGCGCCGGCAATGATAACTTTCAGACCACGTGATTCAGCACCCTTGGCAAAGTTCTCCACCTCATCGGGAGTGCGGTGTGCAGAGAGGGCGTTCATCTCGAAAGGAATATCCATTTCATCGAGAAACTTGGCAGCTTTCTCCATTACGGGCAGGTCGCTGGTGCTGCCCATGATAATACTGACTTTAGCGTTCATTGTATTTCGTGACGTTAAAATGTGATACAAAACGTGTTAATCATCCACGAGACAAGCATCGAGGAGAGTGGCAATGGCCTCTTTGTCGAGATGCTGCCCGATGAAGACGAGTTTCTGCATACGGTCTCCGTAGTACTCATCCCAGTCGCGACGCAGGTCCGGTTGGCGTGCCATCAGGTCTTCCAGTTCGTCTTCGGGCATCGTGGCGTACCAGAGTCCCGCATTTTTCAGTTGTACCTGACGTCCTGCCTGTTCGAAGAGATAGCAGGTGTCGCGCTCCGACTTGAAATAGCAGATACCCTTGCAACGGATGATATTCTTGGGCCACAGACGAGCCACGAAATGGTCGAAACGTCCCAAATCCATGGGAGCACGACGTTGCCAGACGAAGGTACCGATGCCGTATTCCTCCGCTTCACCCTCATCGTGGTGATGGTGGTGATGATGAGGGTGGTGCTCATGCTTCTCGTCGTCATCATCGTCATCGTCGTCTTCGTGGTCATGTTCGTGCTCATCATGGTGATGGTGATCGTGATCGTCGTCATCATCGTCATCATGATGACCCTCGAGAGCCTCTATCCAAGCGGCAGAGGTGGCCACCTTCTCAAAATCGAAGAGACCCGTATAAAGGAGGTCATCGAAATCCACATCGCCGTAATCGCATTCAACGATGCGGGCGTGCGGCTGCAGATTCTCTATGACAGCACGGATGCGACCGAGTTCCTCTTTCGTCACCTCACTGGCCTTGTTGAGCAGGATAAGATTACAGAACTCTATCTGCTGAATCACGAGGTTCTCAATATCCTCCTCATCTATGGAAGGCTTGAGCAAATCACCGCCACCGTTGAATTCGTCCTTCATACGCAGGGCATCTACAACTGTGGCAATGCAGTCGAGCTGAGGCACACCGCCTTCTGTGTATTGCGGTCCCATAGTGGGGATGGAACATATCGTTTGGGCGATGGGAGCGGGTTCGCATATTCCGCTCGCCTCGATGACGATATAATCGAACTTACCCGTGGACACAATGTCGTGAAGCTGCTCCACGAGATCCATCTTAAGTGTGCAGCAGATGCAGCCGTTCTGAAGCGGCACGAGAGAGTCGTCTGCCTGATTCACCACACCGTCCTTCTGAATGAGCGATGCATCGATATTCACCTCACCGATATCGTTGACGATGACGGCAAAACGTATACCGCGACGGTTGTTGAGAATACGATTGAGAAGTGTTGTCTTGCCACTGCCAAGATAACCAGTAAGTAGCAGTACCGGTACTTTTTCCATAGTTACAAATCCTTAATTCGGGTGCAAAAGTACAAAATTAAAGTGAAAAGGCAAAAGTGAACGGGGCTTTTTGTATTCCATATCAGGGAAAAGCAGTAAATTTGCGGCCGAATTAGCATTATTATATGGTAAAAACAACAAAGAAATGCCCGCCGCTACCAGCTATACGCGAAATGGTAGAATTGTGCCGCTCGGTGTTCTTCCCTGAATTCTACACAGTGGAAGGCATCCGTTGCGATGAGACGGAACTGAAACTTCAACGCATCCGCACTCTGTTGCAGAGACAAGTAGACGAAGACACTGTGGATAAATTTATGCAGTCGCTCCCGGAAATCAAACAGATGCTCGAGTATGATGCAGAAGCTGTATACAACGGAGATCCCGCAGCAGAGAGTACGGACGAGGTGATAGTATGCTATCCCGCCATCAAAGCCCTTACCAACTATCGTGTGGCACACAGCCTGCTTCTTCTTGGGGTGAAGCTCATTCCGCGTATCATCACAGAGATGGCTCATTCGGAAACCGGTATCGACATACATCCCGCAGCACAGATTGGACATCATTTTGCCATCGACCACGGTACGGGTGTGGTGATTGGTGCCACGTGTATCATCGGCAACAATGTGAAGATATATCAGGGTGTGACGCTCGGAGCAAAGAGTTTTCCCCTTGACGAGAACGGACATCCCATCAAGGGCATCCCCCGTCATCCGATTATCGAAGACAATGTCATCATATACTCCAATGCCACAGTGCTGGGACGCATCACCATCGCCAAAGGAACATCCATCGGAGGTAACCTGTGGGTGACGGAGAGTACACAACCGGGACAGATACTTACACAACGCTTGCCCAATGGAATTTGAACTGATAGCAAAGACCCTCCAGGGGTTGGAAAACGTGTTGGCAGAGGAGCTCACTCATCTGGGTGCCAACAACATAGAGATCGGACGTCGCATGGTGGCCTTCACCGGTGACAAGGAGATGATGTATCGTGCAAATATCCAGTTGCGCACAGCAATACGCATCCTCAAACCCATTATGCATTTCCGTGCCAAGACGGCTGACGAGGTGTATGATGCAGTGAAGAGTATCGACTGGACCCAATACCTCACCAACCGCACCACATTCGCTGTGGACAGCGTGGTATATTCCAGTGAGTTCCGCCACTCCAAGATGGTGGCATACAAGGTGAAGGACGCCATTGTGGATCAGATGCGCGAAAAAACGGGTGACCGTCCCAACATACGTCTCAAAAATCCCGACCTGCAGTTGCACATCCATGTGGCAGAATACGACTGCACCCTGGCCCTCGATTCTTCCGGGGAGAGTCTGCACCGTCGCGGCTATCGTGCGGAACAAGTGGAGGCTCCCCTCAATGAAGTGCTTGCAGCCGGTATAATTCTGATGACCGGATGGAGAGGCGAGTGCGACTTCATCGACCCGATGTGCGGTTCCGGTACTTTCCCCATCGAAGCGGCCCTCATTGCGAGAGGCATCTCGCCAGGTGTGTTCCGTTCGGAATTTGCCTTTGAGAAGTGGGCCGATTTCGACCGCGAGCTCTTTGAGCGTGTTTATAACGACGATTCCGATGAACGACCCTTCAACCACCACATCTACGGTTACGATATCAACGTGCATGCTGTGGCAATAGCCACGCGCAATGTGAAAGCAGCAGGACTTTCGAAAGAGATAACCATCGAACAGCGCGACATAAAGAATTTCGAGACACCGGCCAAGCCGAGTATTCTCATCACAAATCCCCCCTATGGAGAGCGCATTTCTGCACCCGACCTTCTGGGACTTTATAAGCTCATCGGCACAAAACTCAAGCACAACTTCACAGACGGAGAAGCTTGGATACTGAGTTATCGCGAGGAGTGTTTCGATGAAATCGGTCTCAAACCGTCAAGGCGCATACCGCTTTACAACGGTTCGCTGGAGTGCGAACTGAGGAAATACCAGATATTCTCCGGCAGGTTCAACGACATGAGAGCAAGCGGTGGCGATATCAAGACGAAGGAGGACCGTCGCGATATGGCTCAGAGAAAATTCAAGCAGCACCGCGAATTCAAAGAGCGCATCGGAGAGCAGGACGAAGAGCGTCCACGCAAGCACTTCGGTGACGACCGGAAACCCCGCAGACGTTTTGACGATGGCGAGAAACCGCACAGACGTTTCGAGGACGGAGAGCGTCCACGCAAGCGTTTCGATGACGATAAACGTCGCCCGTTCGACAAAGACAGAAAACCACGCAAGAACTATGACGATAAGAAACCTCGTGGCGGCAATGGCCGTGGCCTTCGCTTTGAGCATCGTGACTGAGGCGCAGAAACCTTTTACGCTGGACGACCTTCTCCCCGGAGGTGACACCTACGAGGAGTTGCGGGCAGAAAACCGCGACTATCGTTGGAGCGGTAACACCTTGCAGGAAGGAAAGGAGGAAGAGGAGAAGGATGAGCGTCTTCCGGAAGATGCCAAGAATACCGATGCATCGAAGGCGAGCGGTCACAAGGCTTTCACCGTGAAAGGCAATCTCTTCGTTATCACCAAGGACGGCGAGACACTCCAGGTGTCTACCGACGGCAGTACGGACGATTCCGAGAACATTGTGTACGGTACATCTGTGCATCGCGATGAATTCGGGATTTATAAGGGCACATTTTGGAGCAAAGACGGTGAGCAACTTGCCTTCTATCGCATGGATCAGTCGATGGTGCCCAATTTCCCGCTTGTGGATATCACCACACGCATAGCCACTACGAAGACCTGCCACTATCCGATGGCGGGCGAGACAAGTCATGTGGTGACGGTGGGTATCTACAAAGTGAAGGAAAAGCGCACAGTGTGGCTTCAGACAAGCGGTGAGTATCACACCAACCTCTCGTGGAGCCCGGACGGCAAGACGCTTTACA
Organism: Bacteroidaceae bacterium; assembly: GCA_017958545.1. Taxonomy (GTDB): domain Bacteria; phylum Bacteroidota; class Bacteroidia; order Bacteroidales; family Bacteroidaceae; genus Physcousia. Next base: position 4,613 of record JAGDCM010000070.1, read on the forward strand.
TCTTCCACCTGAACCGCGAGCAGAACCATCTCCGCCTTGTGGCATACGATACAGAGACAGGAGCTCCGCTCTCTACGCTCTATGAGGAGACGCATGAAAAGTATGTGGAACCCATGACCGGTCTCTCTTTCCTGCCATGGGACGACACAAAGGCTGTCATGCAGAGCCAGAAGGACGGATACAATCATCTCTATATCCTCGATGTGAAGAATCCTTCCGAACCCGTGCAACTGACCAAAGGAGCGTGGGTGGTGCAGCAACTCGTGGGATTCAACAAGAAGAAAAAGACCGTAATCTATCTGGCCAACACCAGCGACCCTCGCACGAAGACTCTGTATGCAACAGATATGAAGGGAAAGACGACGGTTCTGGGTGATGAACGTGGTGTTCACTACAAGGTGCAGTTGTCGGAGGACGGAACGCAGGCGTTGGATTATTACACGGCTCCCGATGTGCCCCGCAGCATCAATCTCATCAACACCGGTACGGGAAAACAGAAGAACCTCCTCACCGCAAAGAATCCATGGAGCGAATATTATGTGCCGGAAATAACTTCGGGAAGCATAAAGGCTGCCGACGGACGGACGGATTTGTACTACCGCATGGTGAAACCCGTAGATTTCGACCCCGCAAAACGTTATCCCACTGTGGTGTATGTCTACGGTGGTCCCCATCTCCACAATGTGGATGCCTCGTGGCATTGGGATATGCGCGGCTGGGAGGTCTACATGGCACAGAAGGGTTATCTGATATTTGTGCTTGACAATCGCGGTGCGGAATGGCGCGGAAGAGATTTCGAACAGGTCACATTCCATCAGCTTGGCATCGTGGAGAGGGAGGATCAGATGGAAGGCGTGAAATTCCTGAAAACACTCCCGTATGTGGATGCCGACCGCATCGGTGTGCACGGTTGGAGCTATGGAGGATATATGACCATTAATCTCATGCTCACTTACCCCGAGGTGTTCAAGGTGGGAGTTGCGGGAGGACCGGTCATCGACTGGAAATACTACGAGGTGATGTACGGAGAGCGCTATATGGGTACTCCGCAGTCGAATCCTGAGGGCTACAAGAAATGCGACCTCAAGGAGCGTGCCGACCAACTGAAGGGACGCCTCGAAATTATCATCGGAGGTGTGGATCCTGTGGTGGTGCCGCAGCACGCCCTGTCATTCATCAGGAAGTGTATTGATGTGGGTACACAGCCCGATTATTTCGTCTATCCGGGTGACGAACACAACATGTTCGGCAAGGACCGGATACATTTGCATGAACGTATTACAAGATACTTTGAAGACTACTTAAAATGAAGATTCTACTTTTAGGCAGCGGTGGCCGCGAGCACGCTATGGCTTGGAAAATCAGCCAGAGTCCCAAATGTGAAAAACTGTACATTGCTCCGGGTAATGCCGGCACAGCCGGATGTGGAGAGAACGTTCCCATCAAGGCCGATGATTTCAGCGCGATACGTGAGTTCACACTGCAGAACGGTATCGGAATGGTGGTGGTGGGTCCTGAGGATCCTCTGGTGAAGGGCATTTACGACTTCTTCAAGGATGACCCGCAGTTGTGCCGTGTGCCTGTCATCGGTCCGTCCAAGGCCGGTGCTGTATTGGAAGGCTCCAAGGATTTCGCCAAAGCTTTCATGCTTCGTCATGGTATCCCGACAGCAGCATACCGTACATTCACGGGAGAGACGCTGGAAGAGGGAAAGGCTTTTCTCCGCACATTGAACGCTCCTTATGTCCTCAAGGCCGATGGTCTTTGTGCAGGCAAGGGAGTGCTGATTCTGCCCACCATTGAGGAGGCGGAGAAGGAGCTCGAGGAAATGCTTTCCGGTATGTTCGGAGGAGCATCTTCACGAGTGGTCATCGAGGAATTCATGAGTGGCATCGAATGTTCCGTCTTTGTACTTACTGACGGCAAAAACTACAAGATTCTTCCTGAGGCAAAGGACTACAAGCGCATCGGTGAGGGCGATACGGGCCTGAATACCGGTGGTATGGGTAGTGTTTCTCCCGTACCGTTTGCCACAAAGGAGTGGATGGATAAGGTGGAAACACGTATCATACGTCCCACGGTGGAAGGACTTGCCGCAGAGGGTCTCTGCTACAAGGGTTTCATTTTCTTTGGTCTCATCAATGTAAACGGCGACCCCAAGGTGATTGAATACAACTGCCGCATGGGCGATCCTGAGACAGAGACAGTGATGCTCCGAATAAAGAGCGATTTGGTGGACCTTTTGGAAGGTGTGGCAGAGGGTAATCTCGCAGAGCGCACTCTGGAGTTCGATGAGCGCAGCGCAGTATGTGTGATGCTGGTGTCTGGCGGTTATCCCGGTGCATACCAAAAGGGATATGAGATAACGGGAGTCCGTGACATCACTAATCCCGACTCTGTTGTGTTCCATGCCGGTACGGCAATGAAGGACGGTAAGACTGTTACTGCCGGTGGTCGTGTCATCGCCGTTTCGTCTTATGGCGACACGCAGGCAGAGGCTCTTAAGAAGAGTATGACGGAAGCCGTAAAGATAGTGTTCGAGGGCAGATATTTCCGCCACGATATCGGACAGGACCTGCTCAGGCAATTTTAAGTGAATAAGTCTTGCACATGTTGCTGAGTGCCGCTATAACCATATTGATGATTGTCCTCGCTCTCACTGGGAGCGACAGTCTTTGGTTGACGCTGTTCACTGCCGGTGCGATACTTATGGCTCACCTCTCACTCAGGATGTGCTACAAGATAGAGCAGCCCGTTGTCGACACTTTCCATGCCTTCTTCTTTCTGGGCTTGGCATGCATCGCAACGCCTTGGCTGCTGCTGCTCATTCCCTTCTTTCTGTGCTATCTCGGCGTGGTGATGCGCGACCTTACGTGGCGCAGCTTTTGGGCCGGTTTCATGGGTGTTTTGCTACCATACGCCGCCATCACGGGTATCAGCATTTATCTCGACAACTACGTGTATTTCGACTCTGTCTGCTATGCGTTCACAGCCAAACCGATGCTGCTGGTTATCGCGACATCTGCCTACCCCTTCACGTATTTTCTGGAATACATCCTCAGTTTGTCCGTGTGGCAGATCATCACATGGGTGACATACACCCTTATAGGAATATTCGGAATACGCCATTTCTTCAAGACTCGCTACAGGTACAAGATACGTGAGCGTCTGCTCACAAACATCGAGGTGTACGACAGCATCGCCATCTGGCTGCTGCTTCTCATCTTCCCGCAGCACTATTCCTCTCTCGTGGGAGGACTCGCTGTGAGCCTCTCACGGCTTCTTTACAAAAGGTCTACCACATGGAAAGTATCATAGAACTGCTTACACAATACGGCTATTGGGGCATGACAGTGAGTGCTTTCCTCGCAGGAAGCATCTTCCCCTTCTCCAGCGAAACGGTGGTGGTGGCTCTGTTGCTTGCCGGGCTTGAGCCCTGGCCTCTCTTTCTTTCCGCCACGGTGGGGAATGTCTTGGGCAGCATGTTCAACTACGGTCTCGGCACTCTCGGCCGCATGGAGTGGATAGAGCGCTATGCCCATGTGAAGCGCGAGAAAGTGGAGCGGATGCAACGGTGGCTTCAGGGACGTGGCGCCTGGGTCGGTTCCCTGTGTTTTCTTCCTGTCTTCGGCAGCGTGCTGTCCGTCACACTCGGATTCATGCGTGCCAATCCATATATCACAGCCGTATCCATCACCATCGGTAAGGCTGTTCGCTATGCAATACTTATAATGTTTGTTTCTGCAATATGAAAAACTTCAAACTCATTGACACACTCATGGGGTGGCTGACCTTTGCCGTTGCCGCTTTCACCTACTGTACTACGGTGGAGCCTACGGCAAGTTTCTGGGACTGCCCCGAGTTCATCACTACGGCATTCAAACTGGAGGTGGGCCATCCCCCTGGGGCACCGTTCTTCATGCTCACGGCAAACCTCTTCACACAGTTTGTCAACGACCCAACCCTTGTGGCCTATATGGTCAACATCATGAGTGCCCTCTTCTCTGCGCTCTGCATACTGTTCCTCTTCTGGAGCATCAGTCATCTGGCGCGCAAACTGGTGGGCGAAGGCGGTGAGGTGAAGACTCTCGCGCAGTGCATCACCATTGAGGCCTCTGCCCTCACGGGTGCATTGATTTACTGTTTCTCCGACACGTTCTGGTATTCTGCCGTAGAGGGTGAGGTGTATGCCTATTCTTCGCTGTTCACCGCAATTGTGTTCTGGTTGATGCTCAAGTGGGAAGACCATGCCGACGAGGCCGGTTCCGACCGCTATCTCATCCTCATTGCATACCTCACGGGTCTCTCCATCGGTGTTCACCTGCTGAACTTGCTCTGTCTGCCCGCTCTGGTGCTCATCTTCTATTATAAGAAGACCGCTGTGGCAACGCTCAAGGGCAGTCTCATCGCTCTCTTCGTGAGCTTCCTCCTCGTGGCAGCTGTGCTCTACGGTGTTGTGCCGGGTATCGTGAAAGTAGGCGGTTGGTTCGAACTCTTGTTCGTCAACACTCTCAACTTCCCATTCAACACGGGTCTTGTGGTCTATATCGCCCTCCTCGTAGCTGTCACTCTGTGGGCCATCTGGGAGACGCATCAGGAGAAGAGCCGCATACGCATGAACATATCGTATCTGCTTTCCGTAGGTCTGCTCGGCATACCGTTCTACAGCTACGGTTTCACCAGCGTTTTCGTCGGTATCATCGTGCTCGGCCTGCTCTATGTGCTGCTCCAGCATCGCGGAAAAGACGGTAAGATGTGGGTCACCACGCGCATCATGAACACGTCGCTGCTCTGCATGCTGATGCTGATGATAGGTTATTCGTCGTATGCCGTCATCGTGATACGTTCCACCGCCAACACTCCGATGGACCAGAA
>JAGDCM010000071.1 GCA_017958545.1 Bacteroidaceae bacterium
AATTTCAGTCAGGAGAGGTGGGTGAGTGGCTGAAACCAACAGTTTGCTAAACTGTCGTAGGGGTAACCCTACCGCGAGTTCGAATCTCGCCCTCTCCGCAAGAAAAAAGACGACACATCAAGTGTCGTCTTTTTTTGTACGACGGACACCGTTGAACGCTCGCGTTCAAAAGGTGGGAGGAGTACAAAAAAGAAGGCCTTGCGAAGCAAAGGCCTTTTTGTTTGCAAGGACGCCCGCGGCAGCGAAGAGATATTAAATCTCGCCCTCTCCCGCGAAACACAATAACCAGCAGGCACTCGCCCACCGGGCGAGTGCCTGCCAAATCCAGAATAACTCTTACTCTCTCTCCGCTTAACGAGCAGCCTCTACGACGATGGTCGTCGTGGCGTTGGCTGAGATTGACGGGAGCGTTATCTTTACATCATGCGCATTGGTGACCACGGTGGGATTTACTGTATTGCCATTGACGGTGGTGCGGAGCGGAGCTTTGTTCCATCCCTCAAGCACAAGGGTGATGTTCCTCGAGGAGGAAGCACCTTTATAGCTACCTTTTCTCGGATGGACAATGATGGTGAGGCGGTCGCCCTTGACCTTCTTCTCGATCAGTGTGAAGGCGCAGCCTGAGTCAGTGTATGACTGTGTGGTTTCATCGTCCTCATAGAGCGAATACTGTGCATCGCCACTGCCAGGCACCACGAGGAGGCGCAATGCATCGGAAGTGTGCTGCAGATCCTGCACACCCTCCTGCGCCAGAGGCAGTATGCTGCCCGCCTTAACATACCAGGGATTCTCGTCTATCGAATAGTAGAGTGTCTTCTCGGTGCCACCGGGATAGGTGGTGTGGTGTGCCATATCGTACCAGTTGTTACCCGACGGGAACCACATCTTGCGCTCGGCCTTACCCGTGGCAGCATTGAGAGGCTGGCACACAGCAGTTGCGAGGATGAGATCGCCAAACATATATTCTTCGGGCGAATTGTATGCTTTCGGATCTTCAGGATGCGAATAGTACAGCGGACGGCAGATACCTATGCCATTATCGTAAGCTTGACGGGCAGCGGTATAGATGTAAGGTGTGAGGGCATAGCGCAATTCGATAGCAGCCTTCATATAATCGTAGTGGTCCGGATAACTCCAGATGCGGCGGTCAAGCAGAGCGCTCTGGGTCGAGTGGGTCTTGAAAATCGGTGTAAAGACACCATATTGCAGCCAACGGGTATACATTTCCGGATCAGTAGGATGTCTTTCATGCTGCATGTGGCCGCCGATGTCGTGTCCCCAGTAGCAGTAGCCCACATTGGAAGCTGTGGAAGTGAAGTAGGGCAGGAACTGCAAGACTTCCCAGTCGTCGAAGGTATCGCCGGAGAATCCCAGCGGATAGCGGTGGGAGCCGAGTCCACCCCAGCGGTGATAGGTGAAGGGACGTGGTGCGGAAAGGCCCATCTGTTTGGTGCGGCGCACCTTGTCGTTAAAGAACGTGTAGTTGAGCCAGAAAGTATTGTTCAGTCCCGGCGTGTATCTGCTGAGTTTCCACTGCTGCCAGTCGAGCCACCAGAAATCGATACCCTGCTTCTCCAAGGGATGTATGACGCTGTTGAAGTAGGCATCGGCCCAGGCCTGCTGACAGATGCGGAAGGGCACCGGAGCGCGATAGCCCTCGCGACCCTTCTGTGCGGTGTCACCCTGCGAGCGGAAGAGGTATGGCTCTTTGCCATAGACATAGTTGCTCGGTCCGTCGTAGTCGGAGGTGCGTGAAAGGTAGTCGCTGACAAAACGTTCGTAGCAGTCCTCATAGACCTGTATGCCCGAAGCGGGATGCAGGTTGAGGGCCGTCTTGAAGTTGAGGCGGTGCAGGTGTGCGAGGAACCCGGTGGGATCCGGGAAGAGGTCGCGGTTCCATGTATAGCCTGTCCATCCGCGATGCTGGCGGAACTGGTCTCCTCCAATTCGTTCGTGCATGGGTTTCCACGTCTCATGCCAATCCATATCGACAATCATCACATCGATAGGTATCTTGCGGTCCCTCAACTCTGTGGCGAGGGTGATCATCTCGTCATCAGTATAAATCCAGTAGCGGCTCCACCAGTAGCCGAAGGTGTACTTGGGCGGCATGGGGATACGTCCGCAAACGCTGGTGAAGTCCTTGAGCGCAGCGGCATAGTCATGACCGTAGGCGAAGAGATACAGGTCCTGGCGTTCGCCTTCGGGACGGCAGGCCACCCATTCGCCCCAGTCGCTCCCGTCGGGCACAAGTATATGACGTGACGACTCATCGACAACAGCCCATCCGTCGCGCGACAAGATGCCACTTTCCAGTTTCTTGTCACTATAGCTAATGTTTTTGAAGCCAGCGCAGCCGTCAAGGGTACGCACAGTACCCAGCAGGTTGCCCGATTCGTCGTCACCGGGATGCCAGGTCACACGAGCACCGTTCATCTTGAACGATACAGACAGATTGTCCTTGTCGAACTTGGCGTTGCCCGAATAGGTGAGGGTCATCTTGTCGGTGGAAATCGTGAGCACGCCGTTTTTCCTTGACGTAGAAAAGCGCGGCACCGGCAGGTTGCGGTTGACGACACCCAGGGTGGCATGGTCCTCAAAACGCCCGTCGGCTGCCCACTCCATACGGACGAGGCGGTCGGTAAGAATGGTGAAACGTGCGTTGCCCGAGACAACAATGGCACCATCTTGAGCGCGCGGATTGTTCGATTCATTCTGTGCCAGCGCAGCCTGTGTCAGCAGCGCAGCAAGCAATAGCATAAAAAATCTTTTCATTGACAAATAATTTAATATTGATAAAACTAAAAGTATTGCCCACAACAAAAAACAAAGGGTTCATAGTCCGCCCTTGTAATAACGTGCAAAAGTACAAAAATATCCCATTCCTTTTGTCCGGAATGAAAAAAATGTTTCTCAAATTAATTCCCAAATGCAATTTCCAATTGCCAAGAAAATCGTATTTTCGCGACTTGATTTTCAATTACTATAAAATGGGTAAATATACTGAATATCGCGGACTTAACTTGTCGAACATCGGCAAGGAGATGCAGAAATATTGGGAAGACAACGACGTTTTCGCACAAAGTTTGAAAAACCGTGAAGGAGCCGAATCCTTCGTCTTCTTCGAAGGGCCGCCGTCCGCAAACGGCAAGCCGGGTATCCACCACGTGCTGGCCCGCTCCCTCAAGGACATCGTCTGCCGCTACCAGACCATGAAAGGCAAATACGTTGGCCGTAAGGGCGGCTGGGACACCCACGGTCTGCCCGTGGAACTCGGCGTGGAAAAAGCCCTCGGCATCACCAAGGAGCACATCGGCAAGACCATCACTGTGGAGGAATACAACAAGGCCTGCCGCCAGAACGTGATGCAGTTCAAGGATATGTGGGACGACATCACCAAGAAGATGGGCTACTGGGTCGATCTCGAAAATCCGTATATCACCTTCGACAACAAATACATCGAATCGGTA
>JAGDCM010000072.1 GCA_017958545.1 Bacteroidaceae bacterium
AACGACCCCAGCACGAATCCCGTGCTCTATGGCCAGAAATAACCACCTACTTCTTTTGCGCTTCAGTGCGCTGGGCGACATCCTTATGACGGTACCTGTTGTGGATGCGCTCGCCCGACAGTATCCCGAGACTACAATCACTGTGGTCTCGCGTGCGTTTGTGGGCAGTATATTCCGACGCCTGCCCTCGAATGTGCAATTCATAGGTGTCAGATTAGACAATTATCCGGGTGTGCTCGGTCTGTCCCGTCTTGTGAAGGAACTCTGTGAGAAGGCGCAGCCCACACAGGTGTGCGACCTACACGACGTGTTGCGCACAAAACTCATGCGTCCGATGTTCCGTCTGCGGGGCATACCCACCTGTCATATAGTGAAAGACCGCAAGGCACGCAAGGCTTTTGTGCGGAATCGTCCCCTCACACAGCAGGAGACATCTTTCGAGCGTTACACTAAGGCTCTGGAGCGTGCTGGTTTTCCGGTGAAGCTCGACCCCTCCGTGCGCTTCTGTCAAAAGCCTGAGAAGACGGAGAGCGTGAAACATACCTTGCGTGTAGGCATAGCACCCTTTGCGGCGCATGCCACTAAGATATATCCCCTCGACAGGATGGAACAGGTAGTGAGTCTCCTGAACCGTCGTGGTGCCAAGGTGTATCTCTTCGGAGCCGGAGGAGGGGAGGAGGCTTTGACCCGCGTGTGGGCTTCACGCTATGAGAACGTGGAGAGCGTTGTGGGTACACTGCCGGATATGGCGGCTGAGATGGAACTGATGGCTTCGCTTGATGTCGTTCTGGCGATGGATTCGAGCAATATGCATCTGGCCGCACTCACCCCCACACGACTCTTGTCCGTATGGGGCGCCACACATCCCAAGGGAGGTTTCCTGCCTTGGGGGCGTGACGAAAGCTGCTGTGTGCAGCGCGACCTTGACTGCCGCCCGTGCAGCATATATGGAAACAAACCGTGTAAATTCGGCGACTGCCGTTGTATGGACATACCGGTAGAAGAAATAGTGAGTAAGCTATGCGAATAGGATTTGACGCAAAGAGATATTATCACAACCACACAGGACTGGGCAACTACAGTCGCACGTTGGTGAAGGATTTGAAGCGGCTCTATCCCGAGCTCGACATCAAACTCTACGACGAGAAGTCTTTCTCGCGCACGTTCCGCATGGGACACAAGGCCTGCGAGGACGGTTGCCAGCTGTTCCACGGACTCAGCAACGAACTTCCCTTCGATCTCCTGCACGGCGGCGACACAGGGATTCGCACCGTTGTGACGATTCACGACACAGCGTGGCGCACCTTCCCCGATATGTACCACTGTGTGGACCGTAAGATATACGACTTCAAATACGGTCACGCTGCCCGCTATGCCGACTGTGTGGTGGCCATTTCCGAATCCACCAAGCGCGACCTCATCAGCTTCTACGGTGTGGACGAGAGTCGCATCAAAGTGATATACCAGCCTGTGCAGAGGATGTTCTACGAAGAAAGCAGTTCGGCAAAGGAGTCGGGAGTGGGCAAGGAGCCCTATCTGCTCTCCGTCGGCAGCATCAATTCGCGCAAGAATCTTCTGGGCACACTCAGGGCCTATGCCCGTCTGATGCCGGAGAACCGTCCCCGCCTGCTCGTTGTGGGGCGCGGCAGGGGTTATGAGCAGAAATGCCGTCAGTATGTGGCTGAGCACGGATTGGAGCGCGATGTGGAGTTTCTGGGCAGCATCAGCAGCACCGACCAGTTGCATGCTCTTTATCAGGGAGCAATGGCGATGCTTTATCCTTCCTTCTACGAGGGTTTCGGCCTTCCCGTTGTGGAGGCTCTCTTGTCCGGATGTCCTGTGCTCACCTCTACGGTGAGTTCCCTTCCGGAAGCTGCAGGTCCGGGTGCTCTCCTCTGCAATCCGACAAATACCGATGAAATGGCCTCCCAGTTGCAGCAGCTGGTGAACGACGG
>JAGDCM010000073.1 GCA_017958545.1 Bacteroidaceae bacterium
CAATCGCCACTACCTTATATAATGTGATGCGGCAGATGGGACACAAGAGCGGACTCTGCTCCACCGTCTGCAACTACATCGACGGTACTCCCTATCCCACAGAATGCACCACACCGGATGTCATCACACTCAACCGTCTGCTCGGCAAGATGGCCGACGAGGGTTGCGAAGTGGCATTCATGGAGGTTTCGAGTCATGCTGTGGCACAGAAGCGCATCGGCGGACTCAGATTCGCAGGCGGACTCTTCACCAACCTCACACGCGACCACTTGGATTATCATAAGACATTCGAGAACTATCGCGATGCCAAGAAGGCATTCTTCGACGGGCTCCCCAAAGAGGCTTTCGCAATCACCAATGCCGACGACAAAAACGGAATGGTGATGGTGCAGAACACGAAGGCTGAAGTGAAGACCTACTCTGTGAGGGCTGCCGCCGACTACAAGGCTAAGATTCTGGAAGAGGGATTCGAAGGAATGAACCTCGAAATGGACGGACGCGAGGTCTTTGTGCAGTTCGTGGGCCGATTCAACGTGCAGAACCTGCTCGCTGTCTACGGAGCCCTCAGAATGATGGGTATCACACAGGAGGACGCTCTCGTGGCACTCTCAATGATGAAACCCGTGAACGGGCGTTTTGAGACGATTTCATCGAATAAGGGTGTGACGGCAATCGTCGACTACGCACACACTCCCGACGCGCTCGAGAACGTGCTTACGACAATTAACGAGGTGCTCAACCATAAGGGTGAAGTATGGACGGTGTGCGGTGCCGGCGGTAATCGCGACAAGGGCAAGCGCCCTCTCATGGCAAAAGAGGCAGCCCGTCAGAGCGACCACGTTATCATCACTTCCGATAATCCCCGTAACGAGGAACCCGCCGACATCATCGCAGACATGATGGAAGGTCTCACAGCAGAGGATAAGGAAAAGACACTCACGATAATAGACCGCCGCGAAGCAATTCGTACAGCCTGTATGATGGCACGCAAGGGCGATGTCATCCTCGTGGCCGGCAAGGGACATGAAGATTATCAGATTATTAAAGGCGTGAAACATCACTTCGACGACCACGAAGTAATTCGCGAAGCGTTTGGGATTAAGGGCTAAAGGTTATAGGTTATAGATTATAGAATATGCTATACTATCTGTTTAGATATCTCGAGTCATACGGCATTCCCGGTTCAGGAATGTGGCAGTACATTTCGTTCCGCGGTCTGTTGACATTGGTGCTCTCGCTGCTGATATCCATGGTGTTCGGTGAGTATTTCATCAAATGGATGCGTCGCCACAACGTGAGCGAAACACAGCGCGACAGCAGCATCGATCCTTACGGCACAGAGAAGAAGGGCGTTCCCACAATGGGAGGCATCATCATCATCGTGGCAACGGTGGTGCCCTGTCTGCTGCTTGGACGTCTGAGAAATATCTATATGCTACTGATGCTTCTGACAACTGTGTGGCTCGCCATGATAGGATTCCTCGACGACTACATCAAAATGAAAGTGACGAAGGACGGCTTGAGTCCCAAATGGAAACTGATAGGACAGGCTGTGCTGGGTGTCGTTATAGGTCTGACGCTGTGGCAGAGTCCCGATGCCGTGATTCACGAGAACGTATCCATCGAGAGAAACGGCACGGAAGTGGTGATGCACAAGAGTGAACCCGTGAAGTCCACCGTCACCACGATTCCCTTCGTGAAGAACAACAGTCTTTCCTACTCTGCCATCTTCTCATTCCTCGGACGATATCGCACGGCAGCCGGCTGGATATTCTTCGTTCTGCTGGTGACATTCATCGAGATGGCTGTGTCGAACGGTTCGAATCTCAACGATGGAATGGACGGAATGTGTGCAGGCAACTCCGCGATAATGGGTGTGGCACTCACGATACTCGCCTACGTGTCGTCCCATATTGGAATGGCAGCATACCTGAATATCATGTATGTGCCGGGAAGCGAGGAACTCGTTATCTTCCTCCTGGCCTTCGTGGGTGCTCTCGTCGGTTTCCTCTGGTATAACGCATATCCGGCACAGGTGTTTATGGGCGATACGGGCAGTCTTGCCATCGGAGGCATCATCGCTGTAACAGCAATCATCATACACAAGGAACTGCTCATCCCTGTCATCTGTTTCGTTTTCCTCATGGAGAGCATCTCCGTTATCCTGCAGACACAGGTGGCACGTCGCGGCAACAAGGTGGGCGAGAAGTGGAGAGCTGTGAAACGAGCTCCCATACACGATGCTTTCCGCGTAGCTCCCGGACAGCTTCCCAGCGACTTCAAGGTGTGGCTCAACTGGCCAAGAGGATGCTGGTTTGAGTCGAAAATCACCACAAGATTTTGGATTACAACAATTATCATGGCAGCTTTGGCCATTGTAACACTCAAGATACGATGAAGAAAATAGCTATATTAGGTGCTGCGGAAAGCGGCGTAGGAACAGCCATTCTCGCACAAAAAGAGGGTTGGGAGGTCTTTGTGAGCGACATGGGTCTCATCAAGGACGACTACAAGAAGACGCTCACAGAGCACAATCTGCGCTGGGAAGAAGGTAAACACACAGCTGAAGAGATACTCTCTGCGGATGTGGTGGTAAAGAGTCCCGGCATCCCCGACACAGCACCGATGGTGAAACAACTCATAGAGAAAGGTACACCTATTCTCTCTGAACTGGAGTTCGCCCACAAGTACTCGCGAGGCAAGACCGTCTGCATCACAGGCAGCAACGGCAAAACCACTACCACCACACTCATCTACCATATCATGAAGAAATGGGGCGTAGATGTCGGTCTGGCCGGTAATATCGGGCGCTCGTATGCCTTGCAAGTGGCAGAGGGAGATCACGACTGGTACGTACTCGAGATATCGTCGTTCCAGCTGGATAACATGTTCGACTTCCGCGCCGATGTGGCAATCCTGATGAACATCACCCCCGACCATCTCGACCGCTACGACTTTAACTTCCAGAACTACATTGACTCCAAGATGCGTATCATCCAGAACCAGAACGAGGACAACCTCTTCGTATACTGGCAACAGGACGAACACATCGGAGAGGAACTGGAGAAGCGTATGGAGGGATATGCTCCGCAGCCGACACCGTCGTCGCGCCCCGCAGCAGAAGGGAATCCCGCTCTCTGTCCGTTCCAGGACAGAGACTTCGAGACTCTTGGACTCACCTTCTCACAAATGGGGCAGCACAACAAACGCAACGCTCTGGCTGCATTCATGGCGATGAAAAGCATCGGCGTACCCGAAAAACTGATACGTGAGTGCTTGGAGGACTTCCCCGGTGTGGAGCATCGTCTGGAGCGTGTCTGCGAAAGAGACGGAGTGCTGTGGCTCAACGACTCAAAGGCCACCAACGTGGATGCATGCCGGGTGGCATTGGAGGCAATGGAGCGCCCCACAATACTTATTGTCGGCGGCAAGGACAAGGGCAACGACTATTCCACCATCGCCGACTTGGTGAAGGAGAAATGCTGCGGACTGTGCTACCTCGGTGCCGACAACACCAAGCTCCACGAGAGTTTTGACTCTCTCGGTCTGCCTGTGAGAGATACACATTCTATGAAGGATTGTGTTAAGGCTTGCCGCGAGATGGCGAAAGCTGGCGACACCGTGCTGCTCTCTCCCTGCTGTGCATCATTCGATTTGTTTAAGAACATGGAAGACCGGGGCGAACAGTTCCGCGCAGAGGCTAAAGGATAAAAGATAATAGAAAGAAGAGAATATGAGTCTGTCGACATTCAAAGAAAAAGGACTGCTGCAAGGCGACATGGCACTGTGGATGATATTCCTCTGCCTGTGCATGATATCGGTGGTGGAGGTGTATAGCGCGTCGAGCAGTATGACCTACAAGAGCGGTTCCTACTGGCAACCTGTGATGGAACATGCCGGATACATCGTGTTCGGTATCCTGCTGGCATGGGGTATGCACCTGCTCCCGTGCAAGATATACAAGATAAGTTCTGTCTTCATTCTCTTCATTTCGTGGATACTGCTTGTGGTGGCATTCTTCTCCGGGAGTGTGAACGGAGCGTCAAGATGGATTAGTATTTTCGGTAAGACGATACAACCGTCGGAGCTGGCGAAACTGGGTCTTGTGGTGACGTGTGCCGCCATCCTCTCGATATTCCGCGATGAAAACGGCACATCCAAGATGGGAACGAAGCTTCTTATCGGTTTCACCGGTTTTACCCTCGCACTCATCATCACGGAGAACCTCTCCACCGCAGCTTTGATTTCTGCCGTGATATATATCATGGCATTCTATGCGCAGGTGAACACGAAACTGCTGGCATGGGCTTTCGGTCTTGTCGCTGCACTTGCTATCGGTGGGCTCACACTGTGTTACTCCATACCCGAAAGCACCCTCGATGAATGGGCACAGTCCGAAGGAGTCCTCCATCGCGTGCCTACATGGGTGCACCGCATCAAAAACAGCAACACACTTCCCGACGACCCCAATAAGTACGATATTACGGAGAATATACAGGTGACACACGCCCACATTGCTATTGGTACATGCGGTGTCATCGGAAGAGGTCCCGGCAACAGTATCGAGCGCGACTTCCTTCCGCAGGCCTATTCCGACTTCATCTACGCCATTATCATCGAAGAAGGTGGCATTCTCATGGGCGTGGGCGTGATGTTCCTCTATCTTCTGCTACTGTGGCGTGCCATGAAGATAGCGAGCAAGTGCAAAGGACTGTTCCCCGCCTACCTGATAATGGGACTTGCCGTAATGATTGTGATACAGGCTATGATGAATATGGCGGTGGCTGTCGGTGCGATGCCGGTGACAGGACAACCACTGCCGCTCATCTCTAGAGGCGGTACATCCACTTTCGTCAACTGTGCCTATATGGGTATGATGCTGGCCGTTTCTCGCAACGCGAAAATGGTGGGCAACGAGGAAGCCATCGAGGAACAACAGATAATTGAAGAACAACCAATAACCGAGAATACAGATGAGAGTAATAATTAGCGGTGGCGGCACGGGAGGACATATCTTTCCCGCCGTATCAATAGCCAATGCCATCAAGGCGCTGAAGCCGGATACGGAGATTCTCTTCGTAGGCGCGTTGGGAAGAATGGAGATGCAGCGCGTACCCGCAGCAGGTTACAAGATTGTGGGACTTCCCGTGAGAGGTCTCATACGTCCCCTTTGGTCGCCGAAGAATTTCGGCATCCTGTGGGACTTTTGGCGCAGCAAACACCGCGTAAAATCCATCATACGCGACTTCAAGCCGCAAGTGGCTGTAGGTGTCGGCGGATACGCCAGTGCAGCAACACTCAACGCTGCCTATGAACTCGGTATACCCTGCCTCATTCAGGAGCAGAACTCATTCGCCGGTCTCACGAATAAGACACTTGCCAACAAGGCAGAGAAAATCTGTGTAGCATACGACGGTATGGGACGTTTCTTCCCGCAGGAGAAAATCATGATGACGGGTAATCCCGTGCGTCAGAACCTCCTAAACCCCACTCTCAAGAAGGAAGACTGCTGCAAGAGTTTCGGTATGGACCCGGAGCGTCCCGTTGTGCTGATTGTCGGAGGAAGCCTCGGTGCCCGCACTATCAACGAAAGCGTGCTCTCATCAATAGAGACAATCAGGAAGAGTCCCGTACAGTTTATCTGGCAGACAGGCAGTTTCTACAAGGATGAAATTGCCAACGCTCTCTCGAAGATAGAGAAACCCGACAACCTCTACGTTACGGACTTCGTGTCCGCAATGGACGAGGCATACAAGGCTGCCGACCTTGTGATATCAAGAGCCGGAGCCAGCAGTATTTCCGAACTGTGTCTTCTGGGCAAGGCAAGCATCCTTGTACCCTCTCCCAATGTGGCAGAAGACCATCAGACGCACAATGCCATGGCACTTGTGAAACGCGGTGCTGCAATCCTGGTGAAGGACGCTGACGCAAGGGAGCGCCTTATAAATCAGGCAATCGAGACCGTCACCAATCCTCCTGCGCTCACCAATCTTGGACAGAACGCACAAGGCATGGCATTCAAGAACAGCGCCGAAGTCATAGCAAAGGAAGTAATCAAACTCGCAGAGAGATAAATTATAGACAATACACACGATGAAAGCAGTATATTTCATAGGTATCGGAGGCATCGGAATGAGTGCTATCGCACGCTATTTCCTCAATCAGGGTCTCTTAGTGGCCGGATATGACAAGACACCTTCACCGCTCACCCGCCAACTGGAAGCTGAGGGTGCCGTCATTCATTACGAAGAGAACGTAGACATGATTCCAGAGGCCTGCAAGGACCCGAAGGAATGTCTGGTGGTCTACACCCCCGCTATTCCAGCAGAGCACAAGGAACTGCAATGGTTCCGCGCTAATGCATTCGACATACAGAAGAGAGCGCAGGTGCTTGGCACCCTCTCGAAAGGCAAGAAAGCCCTCTGTGTGGCCGGCACACACGGCAAGACCACCACGTCGTCCATGGCAGCACACATGCTCCATCAGGAAAAGACCGGTTGCAACGCCTTCCTCGGCGGCATCCTCAAGAATTACGGTACCAATTACATCCTTTCCAAGGAATCTCCCTACGTAGTGATTGAAGCGGACGAATTCGACAGGAGTTTCCACTGGCTCACACCCTTTGCCACAGTAATCACGGCAACGGATGCCGACCACCTAGATATATACGGTACAGAAGAGGCCTATCTGGAGAGCTTCACCAAATACACATCGCTCATCGTGCCCGGAGGACATCTCATCATGCACACGGGACTCAAGATGAAGCCCGCCACCGTTGAGGGTGTCACCACATGGACATACAGCATCGACGAGGGCGACTTCCACGCAGAGAACGTAAGAATCGGCAACGGAGCCATCCGTTTCGACCTCGTCTCACCCTTCGGGAATATCAAAGACATCAACCTCGGCGTACCCGTCACCGTGAACATCGAGAACGGTATTGCCGCTATGGCACTGGCACAGATTGCCGGTGTCTCGGAGGAGAATATTCGCAAGGGAATGGAGACCTTCGCCGGTGTGGACCGTCGCTTCGACTTCCACGTGCGTCGCGACGACATGGTTTATCTCTCCGACTACGCTCACCATCCCGAGGAGATACGCAAGAGCCTCAGTTCCATCAACCAACTTTATGAGGGACGTCACATAAAGGTTATCTTCCAGCCTCACCTGTACACGCGCACCCGCGATTTTTATAAGGAATTCGCCGATGCTCTGTCTCTGGTGAAGGACATCGCGCTGGTGGACATCTATCCCGCACGCGAGCTTCCCATCGAGGGCGTCACCTCTGCTCTCATTGCAGAAAACCTCCAACCCGACGTGAAGTGCGAGCTCTGCCATAAGGAAGACGTACTCGACATCGTGCGCCGCAAGGACTTCGATGTGCTTGTAACCCTGGGAGCCGGCGACTTGGACAATTACGCAGACGACATCACATCCATACTCAATGCTTAAAATCGTATTTAAATTTCTCACACTGGTCATTCTGGCCGTATATCTCGTCTTTGCGATAGTGCACTGGGCACATCCGCAAGAGGACGAGTTGTGCAGCGGTGTGGACTATCTCGTACGCCACCGGGGAGAAGTGCCGGAAAGAAGCATCGTGGATGTCCGTTTTGTGGCAAACCAGATGAAACGCGCACACCTCTCGCCCGTCGGCAAACAGCTGAAGGACGTCAATCTGCGCGGTCTGAAAGCCATGCTGGAGAAGAATGTCTATATCGACTCCGCCTTCTGCTACTACACCGCAGCCGGAACGCTGTGTGTCGGTGTGGTGCCGAAAGTGCCTGTGATGCAGGTTATCACTCCCACAAAGAAATACTTCCTCACAGACCGCGGCAACACGATGCCGATGGGCAAATACGAACTCGGTCTGCCGCAGGTGACAGGCGATGTCAGCGTGGCTCGTGCCCGTAAACTGCTTCCCCTGCTTCAACACATACGCCACAGCCATTGGAAGGACCAGGTGGAGGAGGTCCGGCTCGACCCGGGACAGGGACTGCTCTTCGTCATGAGAGACGAACCGTTCGAGGTGGTGATGGGTTCGGAGGAGGACTACGAGGAGAAGTTGCAGAACCTGGAACTTTTCCTGGAGAAAGCTCTGCCGAAAGTGGAGCGCGACAAATACGCATTCATCAACGTGGCCTTCGAGGGTCAGGTGGTAGCCGTAAAGAAAAAGAAAAAAACATCATAAAAAATAACACATAAAAACATCAGAGAAAATGAAAAACGACATCATTGTTGCCGTGGAACTTGCTTCTTCTGCGATTCGAGGCATCGCAGGAAAACGTCTGCCCAACGGTACCGTCGAGGTAGTCTGCGTGGCAGAGGAACCGTCACAGAGCTGCATCCACAAGGGAGTGGTGGACAACATTGAGAAAACCACACAAGCCATCTCTACGGTGATTGAGAGGCTTAACTTTGCCGTAGGAGGAGAAATCAAACGCGTGTATGTAGGCCTGAGTGGACAGTCGTTGCACACCCGCAAGAACACCATGCAGAAACAGTTCGAGGAGACTACGCAAATCACCTCCGACATGATGGATGCTATGCGCGATGCCAACTGCAGTATGGACTATCCCGGACTGAGCATCCACGAGGTGGTGCAGCAGGAGAGCCATGTGGGCAACCGCCATGTGGAAGACCCTGTCGGCATCATGTCCGACTCGCTGGAGGTCACCTTCCTCAACGTTCTTGCACGCACCACACTGAAGGAGAACATCGAGAGGTGTGTAAATGCCGCAGGAGTGAGCGTTGCCGAGATTCTTGTTTCGCCTCTTGTGCTCGCAGACTCCATTCTGCGCCCCGATGAGAAGCGTTCGGGATGCGCCATCGTCGACATGGGTGCCGAGACCACCACTGTCGTCGTCTACTCCAAGAATCTGCTGCGTCATCTCATCGTGCTGCCCATCGGCGGTGCCAACGTGACACAGGACATCATGTCCAAGAGAATCGAATGGGAGGAAGCAGAGAGCCTGAAACTCAGACACAGTACAGCGTATCGCAACAACAGCTCCACCAAGGAGGGCACCATACAACTCAAGTACGGCCAGAGCATCGCAGAAGAGGAATTACTCAACCTCATCGAGGCACGCTATCACGAGATAGTGAAGAATGCATGGCATCAAATCAAGCCTTACTCCAATTCTCTGCTCTCCGGACAGATTATACTCACGGGCGGTGTTTCCCACACGAACAACATAGCCCAGTGCTTCCAGCTCGTGGCAAAATGCGAAAAGCAGATTAAGGAGTTCAAGGGACTGCCCGAAGGTGTCATCGTCAACAAGGAAGTGATGCTGCCGGAAGACGGTCGCTATCTCTCGCTGCTGTCCATCCTGCTCCACGGCGACCAGAACTGCCTTGCTCCCAAGGCTCCGGAACCTGTTCCCGAACCCAAGAAAGAACCCGAAAAGCCAGTGGAGGTGACACCTGCTCCCGTCGAGGAACCGAAGAAAGAGGAGAAGCCCAAGAAGAAGTCCGGTCTCAAGTCGCTTTGGGACAAGATTGTCGAGGGACTGAGCGAAGCCGATGAATAAGAACGTTGAATGCTTAAGAAAAATAATACTACTATGGATATGAACGACGATTTTGGAATGGGCATTCAATTTGAGATGCCAAAAAGCAATCCCAGCATCATCAAGGTGATCGGTGTGGGCGGTGGCGGCGGCAACGCAGTCAACCACATGTTCCGGGAAGGCATTCACGACGTGACCTACGTGCTTTGCAACACCGACCGCAAGGCTCTGGAGGACTCTCCCGTCCCCAACCACCTGCAACTCGGCAAGGACGGTCTGGGAGCCGGCAACCGTCCCGAGAAGGCAAGGGAAGCTGCAATGGAAAGCATTGAAGACATCCGTCAGATGCTCTCCGACGGCACACGCATGGTATTTGTCACAGCCGGTATGGGCGGCGGCACCGGCACCGGCGCAGCACCAATCATCGCACAGTGTGCAAAGGACATGGACATCCTCACTGTCGGCATTGTCACCATCCCCTTCCTCTTCGAGGGCAAGGTGAAGATTCTGCAGGCCCTGGAGGGCGTGCTGGAAATCAGCAAGCATGTGGATGCCCTGCTCGTCATCAACAACGAGCGCCTGCGCGAGATATATCAGGATCTCTCCGTCTCCAACGCCTTTGCCAAGGCCGACGACACACTCTCCATTGCTGCCAAGAGCATCGCGGAGATTATCACCATGCGAGGCATCATGAACCTCGACTTCAACGACGTGAAGACCGTGCTGAAGAACGGCGGTGTGGCCATCATGTCTACGGGCTACGGCGAGGGAAGCAACCGCGTCAGCAACGCCATCGAGGACGCTCTGCATTCTCCCCTGCTCAACAACAACGACATCTACAATTCCAAGAAGGTGCTGCTCAACATCAACTTCTGCGCAGACAACAATAACAACAGTCTGATGATGGAGGAGATGAACGAGATACACAAGTTCATGGCACGCTTCAAACAGGATGTGGAAACCAAGTGGGGACTTGCCACCGATTCCACGTTGGGCAACAAGGTGAAGATTACCATCCTCGCCAGCGGTTTCGGCTTGCAGGGCATCACCGGCGTCACAGAGCACGAGAAGGCCAAGGAGGACGAGGAAGTGGCACGCGAAACGGAGCGCAGGCGCAAACTGGAGGACTTCATCGATATCTACTACAAGAATCAGGATCCCACCGCTGCCAAGGTTAATCCCTATGTCTTCCTCTACGACCTGAACAGCTTCGACAACGACGATATCATCGCCCGTGTGGACAGCAAACCCGCCTACACCCGCACCCGCGAGGAGAAGAACGCCATCGAGCGCCTCTCATCGCAGAACGTCATGCAGGACGGCGAGACTGCTTAAAGCAGGAAACTCAGGTATTGTCTCACGATAATATGCCACCAGCTCCGGGAGCGACATCTCCTGGAGTTGTGGTGTGCCGTAGCCCAGGAAGTCAGCAACGCCGCGCAGCATCTCCACGTGCATCGAGGTGAAATCCCTCTGGGCTTCGTCCAGATAGCGCAGCGCCTCCGTGACATACTGCAGCAGCGCCGTATTCTTTCCCTCCCGTCGCAGGGCATGCGTCAGAAATTCGGCCAGAAACAGCGCCATCGTCTGCTTCAACGGGTCGTAGGGAATGGTGGTGTATTGCCAGCGCAGCTGCAGCTCCTTGAGCGTCTGCAGTTCGCGCCCCTCATGGTGCTCGTAGTCTATCTCCACAACATGCAGCGGCATGAGCAGCAGCGGACGCACAGCGGCAGTTTTGTTGTGCGTACCGTGCACGATGAACGGCACCGTGCCGCGCGCCTCGGTGAAGATGCGCACCACTGTCTTGCCTCCCGGCAGATGCACACTGCCGAGCACTATGCCCCACGTTTTCTCCATATTACGCCCACAAAGATACCTTTTTTAAGGGAAAAGATACCCGTTTTGGCTATAAAAACTCATTTTTCTCAAAATATTTCCCCCTTCGGGCATCTTAATTCAGCTTTTTTCCGTACCTTTGCACACGCTTTATGAACTAAAGCACCGGGTTGGTCCCTTCGTCTATCGGTTAGGACGAGAGATTTTCATTCTCTAAAGAGGAGTTCGACTCTCCTAGGGACTACAAAAATTAGAAGATAAAAGATAAAGAAATTTTTAGACAATGGCAAATCACAAGTCCTCTCTAAAGAGAATCCGTCAGGAGCAGAAGCGCAAGCTCCACAACAGATATTACGCCAAGACCATGCGTAATGCTGTTCGCAAACTGCGCGCCACCACAGACAAGGCTGCTGCCACCGCCATGTACCCCGCAGTGCAGAAGGCGTTGGACAAGCTTGCCAAGGTGAACATCATCCACAAGAACAAGGCAGCCAACATCAAGTCGAAGCTGGCTCACTACATTGCTAAGCTGGCATAAACGCCAGCTTTTTTTGTTTTATAGACGAAATGGATACGATGGACGAAATCGAAAAGAATAAAGCGACCTACAGTGCCTCCAACATTCAGGTGCTCGAAGGTCTTGAGGCTGTGCGCAAGCGCCCGGCCATGTACATTGGCGATATCTCTGAAAAGGGTCTCCACCATTTGGTCTATGAGACGGTGGACAACTCTATCGACGAGGCTCTCGCCGGTTATTGCACCCACATCGAGGTGACCATCAACGAGGACGGCAGCATCACCGTGCAGGACAACGGTCGCGGTATTCCCGTGGACATGCACGAGAAGGAGCACAAGAGCGCTCTGGAGGTGGTGATGACTGTGCTCCACGCCGGTGGTAAGTTCGACAAGGGCAGCTACAAGGTCTCTGGCGGTCTTCACGGTGTAGGTGTGAGCTGTGTGAACGCACTCTCCACGAAGATGATATCCCAGGTGTTCCGCGACGGCAAGATCTACCAGCAGGAATACCATCGCGGCAAACCTCTGGCACCCGTTGCTGTAGTGGGTGAGACGGAGCTGCGCGGCACACGCCAGCAGTTCTGGCCCGACGACACCATCTTCCAGACCACGTTCTACAAGTACGACATCCTTGCCAACCGTATGCGCGAACTGGCATACCTCAACGCAGGCATCCACATCACGCTCACCGATATGCGCATCGACGTCAACGAGCAGAGCGGTATCGAGGGCATCCGCAAGGAGGTGTTCTACAGCGAGGGCGGTCTGAAGGATTTCGTGCGCTACATCGATTCCAGCCGAACCCATCTCATCAACGACGTCATCTATCTCAACACTGAGAAGCAGCAGACGCCCATCGAGGTGGCCATCATGTACAACACCGGTTTCTCCGAGAACCTCCACTCCTACGTCAACAACATCAACACCATAGAGGGCGGCACCCATCTTCAGGGCTTCCGCACCGCTCTGACGCGCACGCTCAAGAACTACGCAGAGCAGCAGTGCCAGAAGGAACTGGAGAAGCTCGCCAAGAACAAGGTGGAAATCAGCGGCGAGGACTTCCGCGAGGGACTCACCGCCGTCATCTCCGTCAAGGTGGCAGAACCCCAGTTCGAGGGACAGACGAAGACCAAGCTCGGCAACTCCGAGGTGGCCGGCGCTGTGCAGCAGGCTGTGGGCGAGGCTCTCACCAACTACCTTGAGGAGAATCGCAAGGAGGCCAAGGTCATCGTCGACAAAGTGATACTTGCCGCCACAGCACTTGTTGCAGCTCGTCGCGCCCGCGAGAGCGTGCAGCGCAAGTCGCCCATGTCGGGCGGCGGTCTGCCCGGCAAACTGGCCGACTGCGCCGACAAGGATGCTGCCAACTGCGAGCTCTTCATTGTCGAGGGTGACTCTGCCGGCGGCAGCGCCAAGCAGGGCCGCAGCCGTCAGTATCAGGCCATCCTGCCCATCCGCGGTAAGATATTCAACGTGGAGCGTGTGATGTGGCACAAGGCTTTCGAGCACGAGGAGGTGAACAACATCATCCAAGCTCTGGGCGTGCGCTTCGGTCTGGGCGAGGACTCCAAGGAGGCCAACTACGACAAACTGCGCTACTACAAGACCATCATCATGACCGATGCCGATGTCGACGGTTCCCACATCGACACGCTGCTCATGACGCTATTCTATCGCTATATGCCCGAACTCATCCAGAAGGGTCATCTCTATATTGCCACTCCCCCTCTCTATCGCTGCTCCATCGGCAAGATTGAGGAGTACTGCTATACGGAGCAGGATCGTCTGGAGTTCATCAAGAAATACAACGACGGCAAGGAGGAAGGCATCCACACCCAGCGCTACAAAGGTTTGGGTGAGATGAATCCCGAGCAGCTGTGGGAGACCACAATGAATCCCGCCACCCGTCTTCTCAAGCAGGTCACCATTGAGGACGCTGCCGGTGCCGACTACGTGTTCTCCATGCTCATGGGCGAGGATGTAGGTCCCCGTCGCGAGTTCATCGAGCAGAACGCCGTCTACGCCAAGATTGACGCATAGAGGACTCTGAATACGCTTGGCCCGAGTGGCCGATATGGCCGAAAATAGAAAGAAGCACCCCGCGGGGTGCTTCCTTCATTTCAGGGGGCGGGCATCGAAGGCGACGGGAATGATTGCCTCATAGTCTCCGATGGTGACGGTGACGGTGTCGAGGGCCTCGTTCACTGTGGCGTACTTTGCCACCACCAGACCGCGCACAATGCTGTACTTGTCCTGACGGCGCAGCATACGTTGCAGCCTTTCCAGCACGGCCTTGTCCTCGGGAGAGGCATCGGGAGCTTTGATGCGACGGTACCAAGCGGCCACACCGCGGTTGAGCGCACCGAAGCGGTTGTTGAGCGTTATCTGGGCGTTGGTGAACATGTCTTCCGTCCACGGGTTGCGCAGCCTCACAGCATGACTCCTGCCTGTGATGCGGTTGTGACGTACGTAAACATCGCTTGTCTTGTCGGCTCTTCCGCTCATGCCGGAAGTGTTCCAAAGAGGTATTATTCTTGCCATATCACGCCGCCTCCTTTCCTGCTATGAGGTACACACCTCTCTTAGTGCTTTCGTAGTTGCGTTCACTCACGGCACGTCGCAGCGAGCGCTCACTGAGTGCTGCAAGAGCCGGCATCTCGCGGAAGTCCTCCACACGTTTCTGCTCTCCTGCATACTTTATCTCAAAACTGCGGAAAGCCTCCTCGCGCGTGTCCTTTATCTTATCCGCCAGACTCTTCAGCGACACCGTCTTATAGGCTTGCGCAAAGGCTTCCTTCTGCGATTTCGTGCCGTAGTCCAGTCGCTCCTGCATAGCAAGTGCTGCATTGATACACTGTATTATCCACCACCACGCCACTTCGATGCATGCTTCCACCGTGCGGTCGGCTTCCTCGCTGTGCACCACGCTGACATCGCCCTCCTCGGAGCACACGATGCATCCGTTGGCTGCACACAGCAGGTAGGCCAGTCCCATAGCTCTCTCATCGGCTCTGGAGCAGCAGTCGTCGGCCACTTCGCCCAGAGAGGTGATATGCCGTTTCACGCGCTGTCCAAGGGCTGTGATGCGCTCGTCGCAGACGGTATCTTCCTCTCTATCCCTGTTGTCGAACTCACGCAGACGCTGTGCACAGCCTGTGAGCATCTCCTTCTGTGCGTCGTCCCACGATGGTGCGCGATACGGTCCGTCCTTCTCCTCGTCCTTGCGCTCGGGCAGTATGGTGAGATTGCCGCGCGAGAGCGTGCCGTCTTTGTTCACCCACTTGAATATCTTCATCATGGGGTCCACCGTACCGCCGATATTGGCGCATATCTTCATCGAACTGACGAAGTAGGTGGTGCTGGACGTCTTGTGCATGTAGCTTTCGCCCGTTCCGTCGTAGCTCTTCTTGAGCATGTCGAGCAGCAGGGAGTAGTAGTTGTTGCGAATCTTCTTCGCCATCTCGCCGCATTCCGAACAGGTGATGTAGATGCAGTCGCCCTTGTTTATCTGCAGTTGCATGAGTACTGCGATGGCTGTCGGCACACCGTCCATTATGCGCACCGCTGCTGTCGGTTGCGGGGTGTCTCTGCGCTCCTTTTCCGAGAGCAGGGAGTAGGCGGCTGCTTCTTCTGCTGCCACGCGGTTTTCCTCTATCTCACGGGCGAGGAAGAGTCCCTCCAATGCTCGCAGCGTGACACTCTTGCCGCATCCCGATGCGCCCACCTGCCACGACTGTCCGCATATCCAGCGTCGCTGTCCGTCGCCGTAGCGCACCCGCATGTTCTGCGCAAGGAAGGCGAGGATGGGCACCGACAGCGTTATCGTCTGGTGCACGGCCACGGGGTCCA
Organism: Bacteroidaceae bacterium; assembly: GCA_017958545.1. Taxonomy (GTDB): domain Bacteria; phylum Bacteroidota; class Bacteroidia; order Bacteroidales; family Bacteroidaceae; genus Physcousia. The sequence goes on from JAGDCM010000073.1 coordinate 15,714, forward strand.
CTCCCGAGAGCAGTGTCTCGGTGAAGGGGTCGAGCCGTTCTGGCCGTCCGTAGAGTTGCTGCACTTTCTTGAGCGAGCTGTTCTTGGGCATGAGACGCAGTGTCTCGGTGCGCGGTTCTTTCACTTGTGCCGGTGTTGCAGACGCCTGCTCTCTGGCAGCCTGCTCTGCGGCACGATTCTGTTCTGCTATCTCCCGGCACTCCTTGATGCTAGGTCCGATAGGCTTGCTGAGTTTGATTCTCTGTTCCATAGTAGATTTAAATTAAAGGGTTACACATTTGGTTTTTCGATTTCGGGTGCAAAGATATAGTATTTATATGGTTTCTCCAAGCCACAATTTTTCCAACTCGCCGGAGAACAAGTAAGAACAAGCAACAACAAGTTTTAACAAGTTTCTGCAGAAAAAAACTTGTTTGAAATATCAAAAAAAAGGAACCGGATTGTACCGATTCCCTCATCAATGGTCAATATGGCGCTATTATTTTATTTGCTGGTTCCAGTTGGACAATGAAGGTTTGTAAAGTTTATTGTTATGCAACACTGTCCAAAGGTCTTTGTGGCATGATTGCTTGTTGACAACTCCCTTCTCCACCAGCTCGTTCACCTCTGCGGTGATAGCACTCGACTTCGCGTTCCGGATTTTTCTCATGAAATTCCAGACGTTTTCTTCCAGATTACAGAATATTGGCATCAGCTGGTCCACAATTTCCTTCTCCTTTTCGTCGCTGATAGGCATCGGCATTTTTGCCTCGTGCTGTTCTCTCTTTTCAAGAATCTTGATTCTAATCCTTTCTGTATTATTACTCCACGCCCTATTGCCGGCTAATAGTGTATTAAGCTCGTAGTAGATATTAAAAGCTGTTTCAGGATTGATGCCCAGCAATTGTTTTTCTATATCATCTATTGACACAGAAGATTCTTCAAACGCCTTTTTTATCTCATCTGCAGCAATCCTGACTTGCACTTTAATCTTTTCATCCTGATCCTTCAGCGACTCCTCCAGCCTTTTCACTGTTTCCTGCAGTTCGTTGTAAGGTTTGTAGCGGTGCTTGTCGAGCATGGGCCGGAAATTGTCAGGAAAGAGTATCTCGCAAAGTAACTCGAGCGTTGTCTCCTGCGGTGTACTTTTAATCTTATTCTCTATATCCTTTAGCTGACTGCTCATTTTTTCGTAGCTGTCCAAATTAGGGCACAATTCACCTATGCGCTCTTTCATGGCTGCGTAGATCAGGTGCAGATGCGGGTGATAGTTTGGCGACGTTTTCACGTTGTTGGCCACCTGCACGAAGTTCTGCAGACCGAGACCTACCATGCGTCCCAGCATCACACTGTACATATGTTTCATGAAATTCCAGTTGTCGCAAAACCGTCCAAACAACGTCAGCCTTTCCTCATAAGGCAGCGGAGCGCTCATTATTGACACGAAACCATACAGGATGCAAAAGTATTCGTTGCTTACATTGTCGCCATACACATCCAGCAGCCCGAGCCTGTCTGCAACTTTGTCTTCCAAAGCCCCCCAATCAGTTTTATAGTCGGAATCGACCAGGCGCTGGAGGATTTTCAGATACTCCCTTAATCCCTTCGACTCAATCCACTTTTCCGTCACCTCGATGATGTCTTTATTCGCCATCCATTTGGCAAAGCGGTCATCGCAGTTGAAAACGCATTCCACGAAATTAGACATCTCAAAGCCTTCCACCCCGTCCCGGAAAAGGCGATGGTCGGCAGTGATGTACATCTCGTAGTAGGGCTGCATTGCCTTATGAAACTCAGCTCCGTCGGTCATCATACACCGCTCCGCCTGTTTTTTCATGACATTCCACTCGTACGGCATCAACGACCTCATGCCGCTTATATGATTGCTGAATTTCTCTATGAGGCGCCCGTATGACACAGTAATGCTGCTTACCATCGAAACTGCTAGTTGACGAATTAATCACTTTCCGGGGGACAAAGATACGAAAAAGTTAAGAGTGAGGAGTTAAAAGTGAAGAGTTTTTTGGTTTTCGTTTTTGTTTTTATTTATGGTGAGTTTGTCGAACCATCGTTTCATCCCTCTTACTTCTTACATCTTTCCGGCCATATCGGCCATTCCGGCCAAAAAAGAAAGCACTCCCCCACACCCTCTTTTAAAGAAAAAATATATAAAAAAGAAATTACTTAAAAAGAATATTTAAGAAAAGCCCGATAAAGACTTTTTAAGTTTTTGAGGGCCGATATTCTTTTTCTCTGTACAGGAGAAGGCTTAGGACAGGGAGGGTTTGGACACAGGTGCTCGAGGAGCGACTCTGAAAACGTGTGGCCCGAGTGGCCGTTATGGCCGTTGAGAATTGAGACTTGAGAATTTAAAAGTTGTGCCAGCGTGCGAACTCAAATACTATATTTTTCACATATTCAGCGCGTTGTGAGAAGATAGCACAGTTTTTCCTGTGCGATGTCGTATATTTGTAGTAGTTTTCCTCCACCGTCCAGTCCCCAGCCAGCGTGCAACCCGCCTCCAAGCATCCCCCAAGTTTACTTGGGAAAGACGGAAGTGACGGCCGGAAACAGAAAGCACTCACCCTTTAACC
>JAGDCM010000074.1 GCA_017958545.1 Bacteroidaceae bacterium
CCTCGTTGGCACCACAGAATGCGTCAACTACATACAGCTCCTTGTTGCAGAGCTCCTTGATGGCGATTTCCTTAACCTTTGCCCATACGTCCTCAGACATGGGGTGGTTGTCGTTCTTATACTCCTCGGTGGTCCACCATACCTTGTCCTCGCTCTGTGCATCCTTCACGATGTACTTGTCCTTAGGAGAACGGCCGGTGTAGATACCGGTCATAACGTTTACTGCGTCCAGCTCGGTGTTCTGACCCTTGTCGAAACCGGTCAGGCCAGCCTTTGTCTCCTCTGCGAAGAGAGTCTCATACGATGGATTGTGAGCAATCACGGTAGAACCTGTGATGCCATACTTGGTCAAATCCAATTTTGCCATATTTTATAAACTTTTATAGGGTTAAAATATTATTGCGTGGACAAAATTAGAAAAAAGTTATGAAATAACTACCCTCTTCGGCAATTATTTATATTCTTTTCACACTTTTTGTGAAATAAAGACTTGGTTCCCGGCTTGCTAAACAACAATAAAAGCACTATTTCTTCTTATTTTGCTTCTGTCGTTCCCGTTCTTCGTTGCGGTTGAGGATAAACTTCACCTTATCAGCCTTCTGTTTGACGAGTTCCTGCGGTTTCTGCTGCAATATAGGAATTCCTCTCGGTTCCCAATCCTGCTCAATATCCCACATGGCTCTCACTTTGAGAGGTTGGGGGAAATAGAACACTTCCTCCGGCTGACGACAGGCATCGTAGTCGCCCGTATCCCATACATCGTTACCGTTCACATCAAGGAAGGCACGCACATAGTAGCTACCTGGAGTCAGATAGAAGAAGTCTGCATCTCCCTTCTCGTTGGAGCGAGCGGTGTACAGCACCTTATCGTTCTTGTCTATGAGTTGCACCACAAACCCCGTGTCGGGATCTTTGATATGCATGAAAAGCGTACCATAGTCGTCAAGGCTGCGCACTCTCATTTCTGCATTGGCAGGATGCGTGCGATGTCCCAATATGCTACGTGCTGCCAACGTATCGATACTCACCTTGTATTCCTCTCTCGGCAACCAGTCTGCGTAGAGAGTCCATGCCATCGGGTTGTAGGGGTCTTCCTGCAAAATATACGGTTCGTTCTCCCAAATGCTGTCTTTCTGATTGAATTTCTGGAAATGCACAGCATCCTCATTGAACTCCGCAAGAGGTTCTTCTATTGTGATACGCACATTTCGGTTAGGGTCAATCGAAGTGGAAGGAGTAATCTTGAACTTCAGATTAACCACATCGGGACGCGTGCGCTCCGGTTCACGCAATTTACCCTGTTTCACACGCTTCTCCTGACGTTTCTCCCATTCCTCCACCTTGCGCTGCATCTGCTTCTGCAGTTTGCTCCACAGCGTCTTGGGCACCAGTTCAAGAGTATCTATTTTCTGAGAGAATCCCCCCAGAGTGTCGCTCTCCATGTAAGTCATCTCGATGCGGGCGGTATCCTGATTATGCACAAAAGCTGTATCGGTGAACCAATAAGTGATAGTGTCGTTAGTGGGAACGGTGAGAACCACCAGTTGCTTCTCATCAAAATTCAGACCGCGCACCATCGGCAGAGAATCAAGTGGTGCCGTGAAATATAGTTTGAACCAATTGGGCTCCTGTCTCTCACTCTTTAGGAAATGACGTTCCTGCCCTTCCTCCAGGAAACTGCGCAGGATGATATCGCTGGGACCGTACTTGGGACGCGGTGTATAGAATATCGTGTCGATGTGCAGAGAATCGCGCCATATAGTGTCCGAATGATTCTCGTCGAATACTGTGGGCACAATGACAGTCGTATCGAACGCTATCTCCTCCGACTTCTGTGAGAAACGGAAGTTACCGTCCCCGTCTTTCAGCGCAAAACAGCGATAACGTCCCGGTTTAATACCCTTGATGGTGAAACGTCCGCTACCGTTGGTGCGACCGAGACGAAGTAGCGGGGTCGTGCGGAAAAGGCTGTCGTGCCAAGTGCTGTCGTATGGAATTACCCCCACAAGAGAACCCTTCACCGGTTCCAGATTGGAGGCTGCAACGACATTGCCCGATATCTCCATCGTGTCAATGACATCGCCTGTGGAGAAGGAGAAGGTGTAGTTGCCCATCGGGTTGCCCTCGTTGTTATCCTCCACAGCATCGGAGAAATCTATCGTATATGTAGTGTTGGCTTTCAGCGAGTCGAAAAGATCTACACGTATCTGCTTCCCGTCGGCACGCACATTGGCAGGCTCAAGTTGAGCGGGCGAGATGACAACCTTCTCAGAGGCGTTATCCAGTTTGATGTATTCGTTGAAGTTGATACGTATCTTTTTCGTCGTCACTCCGGTAGCCCTGTCGCCCGGATTACTCTTCACTACGTATGGAGGTTCCTCGTCGTAGCGACCGCCGTCGGGGGTTCCGATACTGGCACATGCAGCCAATAGAAGAACCAACACCCCAATAATCCCCTCCCTGATAGGAATACGATGGAATCGGCCGATATTTTCGTTGTTCTTTCTCATACGTTCAGAGTCAGCAGTTCTTCTATATGTTGACGGCTATTGGAAAGACGCGGCACTTTGTGCTGTCCGCCCAGTCGTCCTTTGCTCTCAAGCCAGTCGTGGAAAAGTCCCTTGCGGGCTTTCACCAGTTGCAGGGGTTGCAACGTGATATTCTTGTAGCGCTTTGCTTCGTAGTCGCTGTTGATGCGCTGCAATGCCTCGTCGAGAATCTGCGCAAACTGCGCCTCGTCGGCAGGTTCCTTAGTAAATTCCACCACCCACTGATGACGACAATGACCGGAAGCATCCATATATATCGGAGCTGCAGTGTATTCCAGCACTTCTGCGCCCGTCTTTTGGCAGGCTTCGTGGAGGGCCTTCTCCGCGTTGTCCACAATGACCTCTTCTCCGAAAGCGTTGATGAAACTCTTCGTACGACCCGTGATGACGAATTTATATGGATTGCAACTCGTAAAACGCACGGTGTCACCGATAAGATAGCGCCACATACCGCTCGACGTAGATATCACCATCGCATAGTTGCGCCCCGTCTCCACAGCCCAAAGGGGCAACACCTGCGGATTGTCCTTGTCTAGTTCGTCCAAGGGGATGAACTCATAGAACACACCGTAGTCTATCATCAGCGACATCGCCGGGTCGCCGGCATCTGTCTGCACGCCGAAAAATCCTTCCGACGCATTGTACGTTTCCATATAATGCATCTTCTCCGAGGGA
>JAGDCM010000075.1 GCA_017958545.1 Bacteroidaceae bacterium
CCGCATCAAGGAGAGCGGCAGGAAGGCTATCATGATGGGTATCGAAAACGGATATGCCATCGGTCGCGACCTGAGTCTTCTCAAGCACTTCAAGGAGGAGGGCATCGTATATATGACGCTCTGCCACAACGGCGACAACGATATCTGCGACTCTGCGCGCCTCAAGGGTGCCGAGACACATCTTCACGGAGGCGTGAGTGCCTTCGGACGCGATGTCATCAGGGAGATGAACCGGCTGGGCGTGATGGTGGACATGAGTCACGCTCACGAGCGCTCCTTCTACGATGCACTGGAGATCTCCGAGAGGCCCATCGTATGCTCACACAGCAGTGCAAGAGCCTTGTGCGACCATCCGCGCAACCTCACCGACGAGCAGATGCGGGCGCTGGCCAAGAAGGGCGGTGTGGCACAGGTGACATTCTACGAAGGATTCCTGAGAAAGGAAGGAGGAGCCACGATAGAAGACGCTGTGGCGCATCTCAACCACATGGTGAAGGTGATGGGCGTGGAACACGTGGGAGTGGGCACCGATTTCGATGGCGACGGCGGTGTGCCGGGAATCGCATCCGCCTCGGACATCATCAATTTCACATGCCGGCTGCTGCGCGAGCGCTACAGCGAAAGCGACTTGCAGTTGCTGTGGGGCGGGAATTTCCTGCGTGTGATGCGTGAAGTACAGAACGGAGCAACATGAAGAAAACACTCATTATATTACTTGTTGCGGCAGGTCTGCTGTCTGCCTGCGGAGAAAAAACCAAGACCTCATCGCAGGAGACGGACACCATCGCGTTGCAGCCCTGTCCGGAGTTTTCGGAAGACAGTGCCTTCGTATGGATAGAACGGCAATGTGCCTTCGGTCCCCGTGTGACGGGAAGCGAGGCATGGAGACGGTGCGGCGATTGGCTCTGTGGGGAGTTTGAGCGCCACGGATGTCTGGTGGAAGAGCAGCGCGGGGAGGTGAAGATGTGGGACGGGACACCTCTGAATGCACGCAATATCACAGCACGATACAATCCTGAGGAAAAGCGGCGCGTGCTACTGTGCGCCCACTGGGACAGCCGTCCCTGGGCAGACAACGACGAAGACGAAGGGAATCACCACACACCCGTGCCTGCCGCCAACGACGGTGCCAGCGGGGTGGCCGTGATGCTGGAGATAGCACGCCTGCTGCACGAGACGGACAGCATGCTACCCTGCGGTGTCGATTTCGTATGCTTCGATGCCGAGGATGCGGGCACTCCCTACTGGGCGGAGGACAATGGCGAGGGAGCAAAGACCTGGTGTCTGGGCAGCCAGATGTGGAGCGAAAAGATGAAGGAGCAGGAAGAGAAACCCGTCTATGGCATACTCTTCGATATGGTGGGAGGCTACGGAGCCACCTTCTCAATGGAGGAGGCGAGCGTGAGATATGCGCGCCCCCTGGTGAACCGGCTGTGGCAGATAGCGGGCCAAATAGGCTACGGACACTATTTCCCAAAGCGCGACGGAGGAGGAGTGGTGGACGACCATCTGTATGTGAACCGGGCAGGCATCCCCTGCATCGACATCATACCGTATCATGAATACGGACGCTCAGTGTTCGGCCACACATGGCACACACTGGAGGACACACCTGAGAATATCGACCGCAAGGTGTTGAAGGCTGTCGGGCAGAGTGTGGTGCAACTGCTTTACAACGAAAAACGCAAATAATCCCAAGAGATGACTATAAACGAGATACAAGACGCAATCATTGAGGAGTTCGGAGATTTCGACGACTGGATGGACAAATACCAGCTGCTCATCGACCTCGGCAGCGAGCAGGCCCCGCTGGCAGAAGAGTACAAGACGCCGCAGAATCTGATAGACGGCTGTCAGAGCCGCGTGTGGCTGCAGGCCGACCTTGTGGACGGGAAAGTGCGCTTTCAGGCAGAGAGCGACGCCCTCATCGTGAAGGGTATCGTCGCCTTGCTGATTCGCGTGCTCGACAATCAGACGCCGCAGGACATCATGGCGGCAGACCTCTATTTCATCGAACGCATAGGACTGCGTGAACACCTTTCGCCGACACGTTCCAACGGTCTGTTGGCAATGCTCAAGCAGATGAAGATGTATGCACTGGCTTTTTCCACAAAATAGATACCCCGTATTCCTCGCGCCTATGGAGGACGTCACCGACATAGGGTTTCGTCTGCTCTGCAGGGAGATGGGTGCGGATATGGTGTACTCGGAATTTGTCTCGTCCGACGCCCTCGTGCGCGGAGTGAACCGCAGTGTGGAGAAACTGGAAGTGTCGCCCGAGGAACGTCCTGTGGCAATACAGATATACGGACGCTTTGTGGAGGCAATGCGCGATGCGGCACAGCGGGTGGTCGAACTGGCGCATCCCGACGTCCTCGACATCAACTTCGGCTGCCCGGTGAAGAAGGTGGCCGGAAAGGGTGCCGGAGCGGGAATGCTGCAGAACATACCCCTGATGCTGGAGATAACGAGGGCTGTGGTGGATGCCGTGCCCGACACACCGGTCACAGTGAAGACGCGCCTTGGATGGAACGACGAACAGCGCATCATCGTCTCGCTGGCGGAACAGTTGCAGGACTGCGGCATACGAGCTCTCACCATTCACGGACGCACCAGAGCACAGATGTACACAGGCGAGGCCGACTGGACGCTCATCGGGGAGGTGAAGAACAACCCGAGGATGCACATACCCATCATCGGCAACGGGGATATCACCACACCGCAGAGAGCGAAGGAAAGCTTCGAGCGCTACGGAGTGGATGCCATCATGGTGGGAAGAGCGACATTCGGTCGCCCCTGGATATTCAAGGAAATAAAGGACTATCTGGAGACAGGCACACTGACGGAAATCTCTGTGGACGAACAGCTCGACATACTCAAGCGGCAGGTGCAGAAGAGTGTGGAGCGCCTTGACGAATACAGAGGCATACTGCACGTGAGACGCCATCTGGCCGCAACACCGCTCTTCAAGGGTATTCCCAATTTCCGCGAGACACGCATCAGAATGCTACGCGCGGAACACGTGGACGAACTCTACGCCATACTCGAAGAAATACGTCCGCTGATATACGAACACCAACAGCAGAACGCTTGCGCATGAAGATGAAGAATCCTTTTGAAATAATGGCTCCCGTGGGCTGTGAGGAGTCGCTGGCAGCAGCACTCAGGGCCGGAGCCGACAGCATCTACTTCGGTATCGAGCGGCTCAACATGAGAGCCCACTCCGCATCCACGTTCACCATCGACGACCTGAAACGCATAGCAGAGATGTGTCGCCGCTGCAACGTGAAGAGCTACCTCACCGTCAACACCATCATCTACGGGGAAGACCTCGACATGATGCGACGCATACTGGATGCCGCCAAGGAGGCAGATATCTCCGCAGTGATTGCTTCGGATGTCGCCGTGATGACGTATGCAAGAAGTATAGGGCTGGAGGTGCATCTCTCCACGCAGCTCAACATATCCAACATCGAGGCGCTGAAATTCTATGCCCAGTTTGCAGATGTGGTGGTCTTGGCGCGTGAACTGAAAATAGAACAGGTGGAGACCATCTTCCACGGCATTGAGGAGCAGCAGATTAAGGGTCCCTCTGGGGAACTCATCCGCATCGAGATGTTCTGTCACGGAGCTCTCTGCATGGCCGTGAGCGGCAAGTGCTATATGTCGCTCGACGCGATGAACCGTTCGGCCAACCGCGGGGAATGCATGCAGATATGCCGCAGGAAATACCGCGTGGAGGATGTGGAGACGGGCAATGAGATGGAGATAGACGGACCGTACGTGATGTCGCCCAAGGACCTCAAGACGATACGTTTCATCGACCGCCTGTGGAATGCCGGCGTGAGGGTCTTCAAGATAGAGGGACGCGCGCGAGGGCCTGAATACGTCGACACTGTGGTGCGCTGCTATCACGAGGCTCTTGCATCCGTACTTGACGGCTCGTTCACCGAGGAGAAGAAGGATGCCTGGGACGAGAGGCTCGCACAGGTGTTCAACCGCGGGTTCTGGGACGGATACTATCAGGGGCAGCGTCTGGGCGAATGGACATCACAACCGGGCAGCACGGCCCGCCAGCACAAGCAGTACTGCGGCAAGGGCGTGCGCTACTACACACGTCTCGGAGTGGCCGAATTCAAGATAGAAGCCTGCCCGCTCAATGTGGGCGACAAGATACTGGTGACGGGTCCCACGACGGGAGCACTGAATGCCACAGTGGAGGAGATACGCTACGACCTCAAACCCGTGCAGACAGCATTGCAGGGCCAGCACATCTCCATTCCCCTGCCCAGGAAAATACGACCTTCGGACAAACTTTTCATCTTGCGGGAAGAATAATATAATTTAAGGTATACTACCATGAAAAAACTCTTTGCTCTTGCTCTTCTGGCGATTGCCTCTGCGGCATCTGCCGACACGATGGATGCGTTCATCGATTCCCTCATGGCACACATGACACTCACGGAGAAACTGGGTCAGATGACACAGCTCCCTGCCGGCACCATACAGACGGGTGCACCGCTGGAATCGGAGACGGGAAAACTCGTGAAGGAAGGCCGTCTCGGTTCGATACTCAACCTCAAGGGTGCGGAAGAAATCCTCGCCCTGCAACACGTGGCTGTGGAGCAGTCGCGACTGGGCATTCCCCTGCTTGTGGGTATGGATGTGATACACGGCTATGAGACGCTCTTCCCCATCCCTCTGGGTATGGCCTCCACCTGGGATATGGCTGCCATTGAGGAAGCTGCCAGCATTGCTGCTACGGAGGCTACAGCTGGCGGTATCGCATGGACCTTCTCACCGATGGTAGACATCGCCCTCGATGCCCGCTGGGGCAGGCAGGCCGAGGGTGCGGGAGAGGATGTGTTTCTCGGTTGCCAGGTGGCACGTGCTATGGTGCGCGGCTACGAGAAGGGTCCCCATCCCATGCTTTCCTGCGTGAAGCACTTCGCACTGTACGGAGCTGCGGAATCGGGCCGCGACTACAACACGGTGGATATGAGCCGTCTGCGAATGTACAACCAATACCTTCCGCCCTACCGTGCTGCTGTGGAAGAGGGCGCCGGCAGCGTGATGTCATCGTTCAACATCGTGGACGGCATACCGGCCACAGCCAACAAGTGGCTGCTGACGGATGTGCTGCGCGATGAGTGGGGTTTCAAGGGTATGGTGGTGAGCGACTATTCCAGCATCAAGGAGATGACCCGGCACGGACTTGGGGATGCGTCTCTTAACGCCCAGAGAGCTCTGGTGGCCGGCACCGATATGGATATGGCTGCAAATGTATATTCGCAGCTTCCCGACAGCATGATGCCCTATATCGACAGAGCCTGCCGTCGCATTCTGGAAACAAAATATCGTCTGGGACTCTTTGAGAACCCCTACCGCTTCGGCGACCCCAAGCGCGTGAAGAAGGATGTCTACAGCAAGAAGCATCGCGAGGCTGCCCGTCGCATCACGGCAGAGAGTTTCGTGCTGCTCAAGAACGAGGGCGGCCTGCTGCCCCTGCAGCCGAAGGGTACGATAGCCCTCATCGGTCCTCTGGTGGATTCCCGCAGCGATGTTCCGGGCACTTGGTCGTTCTGTCAGGATGTGGGTAAATACGAGACTTTGCACGAGGGTTTCGAGCGCCGCCTCAAAGGGCATGCACGCCTGCTGTGCGTCCACGGCAGCAATGTATTGGACAATCTCGAGACACAGAGGGAGGTGGCCAGAGGTCACGGTCTCGAACCCATCCCGCCTGTGGACAGCGAGAGTGCGCTCCAAGAGGCATTGTCTGTAGCCCGTCAGGCGGATGTGGTGATAATGGCACTCGGCGAGACGGCGTGGATGAGCGGCGAGGGTGCTGCGCGCTCCGACCTTTCCCTTCCCGCACCTCAGAAAAAACTGCTGCATGAAATATGTGCCATCGGCAAACCCGTCGTACTGCTCAACTTCGCAGGACGTGCCACAGAACTCTCGTGGGAGGCTGCCCACGTGCCTGCCATCATGAATGTGTGGTACGGCAGTGAGGTGGCCGATGCCCTGTGCGATGTGCTCTTCGGCGAGGTGTCTCCCTCCGGACGACTCACAGTGTCGATGCCGAAGGCTACCGGTCAGGAACCGCTCTACTACAGCATACTGCCCACCGGCCGTCCGATGGAGGACAACGACCCCCGCTATCAGGTCTTCGCCACCAACTATGTCGATGTGACAAACGGTGCGCTCTATCCCTTCGGATTCGGACTCACCTACAGCAAATTTGAATATGGCAAACCCGCTCTTGATGGAATGACGCTCAGTGTTACTGTCACCAACACGGGAGAGCGCGAGGCAACGGAGGTGGTGCAGCTCTACATACACGACCGCGTGGCATCGATTTCCCGTCCCCGCAAGGAACTGAAGGGCTTCGAGCGCATCACGCTGAAAGCCGGTGAGAGCCGGCAGGTGTCGTTCACCGTCACTCCGGAACTTTTGGGCTATTACGACAGCAATCTGCGCTGGACGGTGGAAGCAGGCGAGTTCGATCTGATGGTAGGTCCCGACAGCCGTCGTCTGCAGAGCGTCACTCTGAATTTTCAACCGCAATAGCGGCTCGTATGTGGCGGGGAAATGACATTTTGTGTCAAAAAGTCTCAAAAAAACGTCTCCATTATATCAAAAAACAGCAAAAAGTTGTACCTTTGCAGTGATAAAGTAATAAAAACACACAAAAGCACTTACAAAATGAATAAAATTCGTGTCGCCGTTGTCGGCTATGGCAACATTGGCAAGTACACCATTCAGGCCCTTGAAGCGAGTCCTGATATGGAGATTATGGGTGTGGTGCGTCGCTCTGTTTCCGGAGAGCAGCCTGCAGAATTGAGTCCCTATAAGGTGGTGACCGACATCACCGCTCTGGGCAAGGTGGATGTTGCCATCCTCGCAACGCCTACCCGTTCGGTGGAGGAGCACGCTCTCAAGTGTCTGGCTCTTGGCATCAACACTGTTGACTCTTTCGATATCCACGGACAGATTGTCGATTTGCGCCGTTCGCTCGACAAGGCCGCCAAGGAGACGAATGCAGTGTCTATCATCTCCGCCGGTTGGGATCCGGGTAGCGACAGCATTGTGCGCACTCTGATGGAGAGTCTTGCCCCGAAGGGTTTGTCCTACACGAATTTCGGTCCCGGTCGTTCTATGGGTCACAGCGTATGCGTGCGCTCCAAGGCCGGTGTGAAGGACGCTCTCTCAATGACAATTCCCGTGGGCGAAGGCATTCATCGCCGCATGGTGTATGTGGAACTGGAGGACGGTGCTTCTCTCGAGGAGGTGACCAAGGCTATCAAGGCCGACCCCTATTTCTCAAGCGACGAGACGCATGTGTTCCAGGTGGAGAGTGTGGATGCCCTCAATGATGTGGGTCACGGTGTGAACCTCGTGCGCAAGGGTGTGAGCGGTAAGACTCACAACCAGCTCTTCGAGTTCAACATGAAGATTAACAATCCCGCTCTCACGGCTCAGGTGCTTGTGAATGCAGCCCGTGCCACGATGCGCCAGCAGCCCGGTGCCTACACGATGATAGAGATTCCCGTCATCGACTATCTCCCTGGCGACCGCGAAGGCATCATCCGCCACCTCGTGTAAGACACATAGGATAATAAAAACAGAAGAAGCACTTGCGAATCTCGCAGGTGCTTCTTCTTTACTTTGGCTGTACATTCTGAGCATAAGTACTCCCCTAAAGGGGGAGCGGAGAGGGGGCTCTAATTCGGACAATCGGACAAGTGGACTGGCGTTTTTTGTGTGACCGCTGCAAAAAAAGATAAAGACAGATTATCAAAAGAACATCTCCAATATAACCAGTAAGCAGCCCCAATGTAACAAGGATTTTACAAAGGAGCAGCCAATATTCATGTTCGGTAGATGTCCGCTACATGTCCGGTAGATGTCCGGTGTAATACCGAACAAGTACCGGACATATACCGCAGATATAGCGGACAATAATTAGAGGATCATCGGAGCAAGACTATGGTTAAGGTATGGGAAGAGAGTAGGTAGTTATGAGAAGTAACGGAGATTAATATGAGTTTTTTGCGTCTTTTTGCCTGATAATGTGGAATCTTCTTCCGCTATTCTAACTTTACTTCTTCTTTGGTATACGGTTGAAGTTGTAGGTCAGATGCAGCATGAGGTAGCGGGGCAATGTCCTGCGAACTGTCTCCGTGCGGCCTTGACCATTGATAACGACGTCGGTAGAAGACAGCTGCCCAAGGATGTCGAAACCCTCCAGTCGAGCCACCAAACTGCCTCCGGCACGACGCCCGAAAGGATTGACGAAAGAACGTGATATAGAAATGTTCCACACCAGGTCGTCGCGGTTCATCGATTCGTCATCATATCCCCTCCGGGAAAACATCTTTAAATCCGTAGCCAATCCAAATCCCTGCAGCCAACGCGGCAGTTTGCTCTCGTCCTCACGCTTGAAGTTGTAGTTGGCTGTGATACCATACTGGAAATTGGTCACATTGATGGGGTCAATAGTGCCTTCCTTATTGTCTGTATGGCGAAACTCCACATTAGTGGGCAGGCCGAGCGTCAGATTACCGATGGTGTAGCTCAGCGTGAGACGGTTCTCAATGAAGTAGTTATTGACATGCGACAACCCGTTGTTGATATCCACGTTACGCGTGTAGTCTCCGTGGGTGTAAATGTTCATCATCAGACGGCGGGGCTTGTCGAGCGGCATGTTGAAAAAGTTGAAGAAGTAGGTCTGCCAGTTGCCGTCCACATTCTCCGGTCGATAGGTGGTAATACCAGTGGCTGCATCATAGCTTTGTCCCAGCGACACCTTATTGAGGAAGAAACGCAGACCTCCGCCAATACGATGGGATATTTTCCGCTCGCGCCAGTTGCGATTGAGGCCGAACTGTATGCGATGGTTGGTAGCGCCAATCAGGTCGGGATTGCCGTAACGCCTCACCAGCGGGTTCTCATTATTGAGAACATTGACCTTCTGAAATAAATCAGGTGTTTGAAACTCGATACCGTAGAAAAAATCGAAACTGCGCGCCCAGTTGTCCTTGGCCAGACGGACGTGGAGCTCGGGCGACATGGTCCATTTATGCTGCACGAGCGATGTGTCGGTAAAAGCGCTGCGGTAGTCCAGCTGTTCGTTGACATTGTAGAAATGCATCTGATAAAACACAGAAGCATAGTTGCCGTCTTTTTCATAAGTGTAGCCGGGAGTGATTGCAAGACGGTTTTCCACTCTCAGATGGGAACGGTCGTAGGCGTTCTGCAGGTCCACCGTGTCGGCCAGGAACACATCGTTGGTGTTGTCGCGCTTATGATATAGGAAACGATATTCCGTATTGAGCCAAATGCCGTTGAGCCAAGTGAGGCGGTAGGACGGCGCGATGCTGAAACTGGTATTCACGGCAGGGCGCGAACTGTGACGGTTGAGAATACTGTTGAGCGAAGGCGTGTATTGATATTGCAGCTGCTGATAGGACTTGTCGCTATTGTCGTTGTGATCGTGACTGAATAGGATTTCAAGACCGACATTGTCGCCGGAAGCCAGTTTGTAGTTGAAGATATTGTTGGCAACCACATTCACCCCCTTGCGTCGGCTGCGTTCGCGCTGCAGGTTGCTGTTGACGAGCAGTTTCTGCGTCTCCACATTCAGTGTGGCAGAGAATACGCTGTCGAGCAGCGCTGTGGTTTCGCCGTAGACATCTCCGTTAAACTGTGCGGAACGATTCCTGTTGTCGTTGTCGTTGGTACTGTAGTGGAACTGCACATTAGAATAAAGGAAGAACGGTTTCCTCAACAGGAACACGTTGTCAAGATTCAGGATGAACAAATCGTTCCGTTCTTGGAAGTCCCTTTTGTTGAATGTTGAGGGACTATTGTTGTGGAATTGCTCACTATTGGTTTTCTCGCTATTGGTGAGGTGCTCCCACGAAACCTCTGCTGTGGCAGACTCCCTCCATCGCTTGTCTTTCTCCTCAATATTGAGATTTATGCCGCCTATACGGGTTTCTTTAAGTCCCACTGGCATCATACTCGGTCGCCACTCACCATCACCGCCCGGACGACGGTTTTCGTTCACATTGTTGACTGTGCCGTAGAAGGCCAGACGGGAGTTGTCCGTGTAGCGCATGCCGAAGAGGCGTGCCAGATAGCGGTCGTCTATCTCGCTGTTGAACGGCGTACCGCCTGCCACCTCGACGTTGGCCATCCATCCCTGATTGTATTCGCGTTTAAGCTGCACATCCATCACGAAGCGTTTCTTGTCGTAGTTGCGTCCAAGATATTCGTTCAGTTCCGTACTCTTGTGATAGGTCTGCACTTGCTTCACTGTGTATGCCGGCAGGTTGTCGAGCATCACACGGTTGTTGCCTTTGAAGAAGTCCTTGCCGTTGAGCATCAGTTCGTCCACCTGTTCGCCATGCACCAGAATGCGTCCGTCATCTTTCAGTTCCACCCCGTCCATCTGTCGTATGAGAGCATCGAGCATCGAACCGTCGGGCAGGTTGAAGGCATCGGCATTGAAGGTGATGGTGTCGCCGCGATAAGTCATCTTTATCTTGGTGGCACGTACGGTGAGCTCCTTCATTTGATGGGCATCGTCATTGTGGGCTTCTCGCTTTTTCATATAGTGCCACGGCGCATCGAAATAAGTGTTACGGGCGATATGACGCACATGGTAGTTGACATAGCAGGTCTCATAGTCGGGATGTTCGGCGCGGATGATATACTTCTGCTCCTTGGCCGGAATCTTAAAACGGTAGGCGAAATCGTCCTTGCCGCCCGTCCATTGCTGAAACACGTGCATGGTGTCCACCACGGTGCTGTCTTCATGCATCAGAGTGATGAAGACACCCTTGATGCCCACACGGGTCAAAGAGTTCTTGACATGACCCCAAAGACTTATGGTGCGCTCCGATGTATGTTGCGCCTGCAACTCTACGGAGAGAATAAGCAGGATAAAGATGAAAAGTTTTTTCATGATATTAGTATGCAGATATAAACGATAAGGCACAAAAAGAGCAGGGAATCTCCCGGATTCGGCCTTGAAAGATTCAAACAATGGAGCATGCCCTTACGAGCATGCTCCGAATTTTTAGATTCTGATTATTTTAGCTTAAAGCAGAACGGCAGTGTGAAATGGCAACGGACCGCCTCACCTTTGATCTTGCCGGGTGTCCAGTTGTTAATGAGTTTGGACACACGCATGGCTTCTGCGTCAAGTTGCGGAGAAACGCTCTTGACCACCTTGCGACTGGAAACCTTGCCGTCTTTCTCAATGACAAACTGAATCACCACACGGCCCTCCTTGCCGGAGCTGATGGCTTCCTTGGGATACACCATGTTGTCGCAAACGAATTTCATCAGCGCATCATTACCGCCCTTGTAGGTCGGCATCTCGTCCACCTTGTCATGGATGGTGTTGTCGGTGGCATAAGTGCAAATGGAAATCGTAGCAGCTGCTAACAGACACATGGCGTAGCGCCAGAAGTTATTTATAGAACAGGTTTTCATGGTTGTAATTTTTGAAAGTTGAACAATGTTTTGAA
>JAGDCM010000076.1 GCA_017958545.1 Bacteroidaceae bacterium
CAGAATGAGAGGCACCACAATCAACACGGCAGGACGCACGTCGGCCAGAGCCTTGAGAAGAATGCCGGGAGTGGGCATCTTGGTGAGGAAGTTGACGTGCACACCGGCTGTGAACTCGTAGATGAACTCGAACGACATACCGTAGGTGTGAGCCATCGGCAGCATTGAAAGAATCGCGTCACCGGCTTTGGCATGCTCACCGAACACCTCGTAGGCAAAAGCCATATTGCTCCACACGGCACGATAGGGAATCATCACGCCCTTGGAGTTGGACGTTGTGCCGGAGGTGTAGTTGATGATACAAAGTTCATCGGGTTTATCCTCGTGATAATGTATGTTGTTGGGGAGGAACTTCTTGGGATACTTCTGACCGAAGAGCTCGTTGAGGTGCTCATGTGCTGTGGTCAGTTTCTCGGAAGAGGAATAGAGTAGGGAGTCGTCCGTATTGCTAATCACGCCGAGTATGTTTGGCATCTGGCTGACGTCCAGCTTCTTCCATACCAAATCACCAACAAATAGAATGCGGCTCTCGGAGTGGTTCACGATGTCGTGCACCTGATTGGGATGAAACTCATGAAGAATGGGTACTGCTACAGCTCCGTATGTGATGATGGCAAAAAATGCAACGCCCCAATGGCTCTGATTGCGGCCGCAGAGAGCTATTTTGTCACCTTTCTTGATACCGGCTTGTTTGAAAAGGATGTGCCACTTCTCGATGTTGCGGGCCACATCTTTGTACTGTAAGGTGTTGATGCCGTAGTCACTAAGTGCCGGCAACTCCCAGAACTCTCGGATACTGTCAGAAAGACATTGATTGAAATGAGGGGAAAGTGATCTCATTGTGTAATGTGGTGTTATTTAAGGTTATTATTATATTTCTTCATTAGTGTAGAGATAACGTTTAATGGATTTCTTGGGAGTTTTCTCGAATTCCCTGTCCATCACTTTGATGCCTGCAAGCTGTTCATAAGCAGGTATTTGTGTGTTGAGAAGTTTACGGTTCTCATCCATCACATCTTTAACGTTATCTGCAGAGAGACCCAGTTCCTTCACCTTGTCGGGATCAGGATATACGAGACCGTAAATCTTTTCACCCTTCTGGATGACAACGCATTCGGCAACAAGGGGCAGGGTAGAAAGTTTGTCCTCAATCTCTTCCGGATAGATATTTTGTCCGTTGGCACCGAGGAGCATGTTCTTGGAGCGTCCCTTGATGAAGACGTTCCCGTCGGCATCCATCACAGCCAGGTCACCTGTGTGATACCAGCCGTCGATGAGTGTCTTCTTCGTCTCCTCAGGATTCTTGTAGTAGCCCTGCATCACATTCATACCGCGTGCGAGAATCTCGCCTGGAACATTCTCCGGATCGGGAGAATCAATCTTCAGTTCCATACGGGGAGCCGTCTGACCGCAACTGCGGGGCACATATGTCTTCCAGTCTCTGTAAGCAAGAATAGGAGCACACTCTGTGGCACCGTAGCCGACTGTGTAGTTGAAACCGATGTCGTGAAGCACTTCCTCAACCTCCTGTGAAAGAGCAGCACCGCCGATGATGACCTCGTAGAAACGTCCTCCAAGAGCTTCGGAGAGTCCCTTGCGTACTTTCTCGCGAATCATGTCGCCAAGCACGGGCACCTTGAGAAGAAGAGCCACCTTGGGGTCTTTCACCTTCGGAAGAATGGCTTTACGCACAATCTTCTCTATTATAAGAGGTACGGCGACAATAAGACCGGGTTTGATGTCCTTGAGGGCAGAGAGCAGAATCTGTGGAGTAGGGGCCTTGGTGAGGAAATTAACGTGTACACCCTGACAGAATTCAAAAATGAACTCGAAGGCCATTCCATACATGTGCGCCATCGGCAGCATTGCCAGAATCTGATCTCCGGCTTTCAGATGTTTCGACAACACATCCTTTGCAAACTCACGATTGCTCCACACAGCACGATAAGGAATCATCACACCCTTGGAATTGGACGTAGTGCCGGATGTGTAATTGATAACTGCAAGTTCTTCCGGACTATCCTTATAATAATGTACATCCTCGGGTGAAAAGCGTTCCGGGAATTTCTTGCCGAAGAGTTCGTTGAGATGCTCGCGTGCATTACTTAATTTCTTGTCACGCGACAACAGTATGCTGAAATCCTTCAGACAGACAATACCCGACAAGGCCGGCATTTCCTGTTCCGTGAGATTCTTGTAAATCTTGTCGTCAACAAACAGGAGCTTGGATTCCGAATGGTTGACAATCTGATGAATCTGTTCAGGATGAAATTCATGAAGAATAGGCACAGCCACAGCTCCATATGTGAGACAAGCAAAGAAGGAAATTCCCCAACGGGATGAGTTTTTGCCACAAAGTGCAATCTTGTCTCCGGGCGCAATACCTGATTCCTTAAAGACGATATGTATCTTTTCTATGATACGGGCAACGTCTTTATACTGAAAATTATTTTCACCATAGTCAGAGAGAGAATATCTGTTCCAGTTCTCCTTTATGACATTCTCCAGTATAAGGTTGAAACTTTGTGCTTGCTCCATATGAAGTAGGGCTATATTAATTTATTTACAAATTTTACTAAACATAACTGGCATTCATATTTCAAACTTTAGGAAGTTTGGAAAGAGCCTCTCGAATGACCTCGTCGCTTGGAATGACATCGCTCATCGTACCGTCGTTGAACTGCTTGTAAGCGTAGAGGTCGAAATATCCTGTGCCAGAGAGATTAAATACGATTACCTTTTCCTCACCGGTCTTCTTGCATTCCAAAGCCTCGTCGATGGCAGCTCTGATAGCGTGACTGGATTCCGGTGCCGGCAAAATACCTTCTGCCTTGGCGAAAATCTCAGCGGCCTCAAATACATGAGTCTGCTCGTAAGCACGTGCCTCAAAGAGCTTCTGGTCGTACAGCTCACTCAGTATGGGACTCATACCGTGGAAACGAAGACCGCCTGCATGGTTGGAGCTAGGAATGAACTGGCTGCCTACGGTGTACATCTTGGCCAGAGGACAAATCATACCTGTGTCGCAGAAATCGTACGCATACACACCGCGTGTGAAACTCGGACAGGAAGCGGGTTCTGCACCGATGACCTTGTATTTAGCCTCTCCGCGCAACATTTCACCCAGGAACGGACTTGCGAAACCGCCCAGATTCGAACCACCGCCCGTGCAACCAATCAGTACGTCGGGTTTGATTCCATACTTCTTCAATGCAGCCTGAGCTTCCAGACCTATAATTGTCTGATGCAGAAGCACTTGATTGAGCACAGAGCCCAAAACGTAACGATATCCCTCATTTGTAACGGCTACCTCAACGGCTTCACTGATAGCGCAACCCAGAGAACCCGTTGTGTCGGGGTGTTCGGCCAAAATCTTGCGACCGACGTTGGTGGTGTCGCTCGGAGAAGGTACAATGCTGGCGCCATAAGTGCGAATCACCTCACGACGGAACGGCTTCTGCTCATAGGAGCATTTCACCATATATACCTTACAATCAAGGCCAAAATACTGACAAGCCATCGAGAGAGCTGTACCCCACTGCCCTGCTCCAGTTTCTGTTGTTACACCCTTAAGTCCTTGTTCTTTAGCATAATATGCCTGAGCAATAGCAGAGTTCAGTTTATGAGAACCGGATGTGTTGTTACCCTCGAACTTATAGAAAATCTTCGCGGGCGTGCCGAGTGCTTTCTCCAGAAATTCTGCATGTACAAGAGGACTCGGACGGAACATGCGGTAGAAGTTCATCACGGGTTCGGGAATCTCAACCCACTTGGTGTCGTTGTCGAGTTCCTGCTTGATGAGTTCGGTGCAGAAGATGGGCTGCATCTCCTCCAGAGTAAGAGGCTTGCCCGTACCGGGATTCAGCAGAGGTGCAGGTTTCTGCTTCATGTCAGAGCGGATGTTGTACCACTGCGTTGGCATCTCATCTTCTGTGAGATAGATCTTGTAAGGAATCTTTGTCATAGTATTATAAATAAATGAATTAATGTTTCTTAGATAATTTTATTCCCATTCGATTGTCGATGGCGGTTTTGAGGAGATGTCGTAGCAGACGCGATTGACACCTTTCACCTTATTAATAATGTCTGTGGAGACCTGAGCCATCAGTTCATATGGAAGATGTGCCCAGTCGGCAGTCATAGCATCTGTAGATGTGACAGCACGCAAAGCAACGGGATTTTCATATGTACGCTCGTCTCCCATCACACCTACGCTCTTCACTTCGGAAAGAAGGATTGCTCCTGCCTGCCATATTTTGTTGTAAAGTATGTCGCCGTCGTCCGTCTTCCAGTTTCTCAGCGCACGGATGAATATGTCGTCTGCTTCCTGCAGCACCTGCACCTTCTCGGGAGTGATTGCTCCGAGAATGCGGACAGCGAGACCGGGACCCGGGAAAGGATGTCTGCCGATGAGGTGTTCCGGAATATTGAGCTGGCGCCCCACCCTGCGCACTTCATCCTTGAAGAGCCATTTGAGCGGTTCGCAGAGCGAGAGGTGCATCTCCTCGGGCAGACCACCCACGTTGTGGTGACTCTTGATTACTTTGCCCGTGATATTGAGCGACTCAATACGGTCGGGATAGATTGTACCCTGAGCAAGCCACTTGGCATCTGTTATCTTCTTTGCTTCGGCATTGAACACCTCCACGAAATCGCGACCGATAATCTTACGCTTCTTCTCCGGTTCGGTAACACCTTCCAAGTCCTTGAAAAACTTCTCTGAGGCGTCCACACCGATAACGTTAAGACCAAGTCCCTCATAGTCTCTCATCACGTCGCTGAACTCATTCTTGCGAAGCATTCCGTGATCCACGAAGATACATGTGAGTCTGTTGCCGATGGCCTTGCTGAGCAGTACGGCAGCTACGGAGGAATCCACACCGCCGGAAAGACCGAGTATCACGCGGTCGTTGCCCAGCTGGGCTTTCAGTTCCTGTACCGTTGTCTCGACAAAGTTTGCCGCACTCCATTCCTGCCTGGAACCGCAGATGTCAACCACAAAATTCTTAAGCAACTGTGTGCCGCACAACGAATGGAACACCTCCGGATGGAACTGCACGCCCCACACCTTGTCGTCAATCTCATATGCAGCATTCTCTACTGTTGCCGTAGAGGCAATGACACGGGCGCCTTCCGGAATGCGTGTTATGGTGTCTCCGTGCGACATCCACACCTGCGCTCCCATATCAATATCCTTGAACAGTGGGCTCCTGCCATCCACCTTCGTGAGATTCTGCCTGCCGTATTCGCGGCTGCCGGCAGGTTCCACCTTTCCGCCCCAGATATGCGACATATACTGAGCGCCGTAGCAAATACCCAGAATGGGCAGTCTGCCGCGTATGTCGCTCAAATCACATTGGAATGCCTCCGGGTCATAAACACTGTACGGAGAACCGGACAGAATTACACCGATGACGTCCTTGTCGTCCTTGGGGAACTTGTTATATGGCATTATCTCACAGAAGGTGTCCAGTTCGCGCAGTCTTCTGCCGATAAGCTGTGTGGTTTGGGAACCAAAGTCAAGAATGATTATTTTTTGCATAGTTACATATTGATGTTAAGCCACATTGATTGCATTTGGGTGCTCTGGAGGTGCAGGTGTAGCGACCGTGCAGGATGAGCCAGTGATGCGCCTTTGGAATCAGTTCCTCGGGAAAATTCTTTGTAAGTATCTTTTCTACGGCCAACGGTGTGGATGCCGATTCCGGCACGAGACCAAGTCTGTGGGACACCCTGAAGACGTGTGTATCAACAGCCATACGTGCCTTACCGAAAATCACGGCCTGAATGACATTCGCCGTCTTGCGTCCGACGCCGGGCAACTGTTCCAGCAGTTTGCCATCCGAGGGCACTTCTCCTTCGAATCTCTCAACAAGCATGCGCGCCATCTGGGAAAGATGTCTGGCCTTGCTGTTGGGATACGATACGGATTTGACGTAATCTAGAAGCACCTCTTCCGAAGCCAGCGCCATACACTCCGCCGTCGGATAATCTTCGAAAAGACGGGGTGTGACGAGATTCACTCTCTTGTCCGTACATTGTGCGGAGAGAATCACAGCTACGAGCAGCTGGAACGGACTCCCGTAGTGAAGTTCCGGTTCGGCTACTGGCATCGTTTCCTCAAACCAGGCTGTTACGCGTTCGTATCTCTCTCTCCTATTCACCTCTTATGCGCTGAATTCCTTTATTCTCTGTTCTTCTGCCAGTTTGCAGATAAGCAGCGTGTCGTCCTTCTCTGCCACGATATATCCGTCGAGTCCCTGCACCACCACACGACGCTCCTCGGAGACGTGTATGACGCAGTTCTTGGTCTCATACAAAGAGACATTCTTGCCCATTACGGCATTTCCGTTGGCATCCTGAGCTGTGTTCTCACGCAGACTTCCCCATGTGCCCAGATCGCTCCATCCGAACGAAGCCGGGAAGCAGAATATTTCCTCTGCCTTCTCGAGAATTGCGTAGTCGATGCTGATATTCTCACATTCGGGGAACTTCTTGTTGATAGCCTCCTGTTCCTTGTCCGTACCGAGAACATTCTGCATTCCCTCGAATATGCCGTTAATCTGAGGAGCATATACTCTCAGGGCGCTGATGATGGTGTTGATATTCCACAGAAAGATGCCGGCGTTCCAGAACATATTGGGACGAGCGACGTATTCCTTTGCCTTCTCCAGTTCCGGTTTTTCCTTGAAGGCATCCACGCGGAACACTTCCTTGTTTCTCTCGGAAGATGCAGAGAGGTCTGCCTGTATGTATCCGTAGCCGGTTTCCGGTCGTGTGGGTTTCATGCCCAAAGTGAGTATGGCATCCGTTTCCGAGGCGAACTGCAAAGCGGACTTTATGACGCGCTGGAACTCAGGCACGTTCAGCACCAGATGATCCGACGGACTCACCACGATGTTAGCCTTGGGATCCTTCAGTTTGATGCGCCAGGACACATACGCAATACACGGGGCTGTGTTTCTCCTGCAAGGTTCCAGCAGAATGTTCTCCTTGGGCATCTCAGGCAACTGCTCGGCAACGATATCCTTGTATGCCTCGCTGGTCACCACCCACACATTCTCCGAGGGCACAACACCCTCGAAACGATCCACCGTGAGCTGGATGAAGGTGCGTCCGCAGCCAAGAACGTCTACAAACTGTTTGGGACAACTCGGTGTGCTCATAGGCCAGAAACGACTGCCTATTCCGCCTGCCATAATCACTAGATGATTCATAGTTATTTCAATTTCAGGATTATACCATTATATGCCTTCAAATCCACCTCAACAGGTTTCTCCGGAGTCCATGCTATATTCACTTCCTTGCCGGTGATGAGGTCCGTCGCACAGAGGCTGTCGCTTCTCTCCATGCCTAAGAACTCAAACACATGTTCCGGCAAATTGACAGATGCCCTGTAGTCGTGTTCGGCAAAATTGGCCACCACAAGACAGACATTCCTTCCTTTGTGTCTGAGGAATGCGTATTGTCTCTGGAGATGACCGTTGACATACATGAGGTCGTAGAAATCTCCTTCTCTCAATGCCTCTTCGTCATTCTTGCTGTTGAGCACCTTGCGGGTGAACTCCTTCAGCTCCTTCTCGTCCTTGGTAAGCAGTTTGTCGCCGAACTTGCCTCCGTTTCTCCATCGTGAGACGGTGTCCACTCTCCAATAGTCGAAGATGGTTGTGCGGCCGTCCTTTCCGGAAAAGCCTTCTGCATCCATACCCTTTTCGCCCAGTTCCTGACCGAAATACTCCATATAAGGATTCTTGTCCATCATGGCACTCACTAGAAGAGCCGCCCTACCCTTCTTGGCATCGCCGGCGAAGAAATCGGATGCGATGCGCTGCTCGTCGTGGTTCTCCAGGAAATTGAGCATGTGAACCCTTATGTCGTCCACAGCCTGCCAGGCATGAGTAATGTTGTGAACAGAATCTCCGTTGATCACACCCCTGATAGTGTCGTACATCCCCACCTTGTCGTAGAGATAGTCGAAACCGCCGTAGCTGATGTAGTTGCGATAGGCATCCGGATTGTATATCTCGGCAATGAAGATGATGTCGGGATACTTTTCCTTCACCTTTGCGATGGCATAGTGCCAGAATTCCACAGGCACCATCTCGGCCATATCGCAGCGGAAGCCCTCGATGCCCTTTCCTGCCCAGAAGAGCAGGATGTCCGTCATCTTGAGCCAGGTGTCGGGAATCGGGTCGAAGAAACACTTGCGGCCGCCAGCAACATCCACACCGTAATTCAGCTTCACCGTCTCATACCAGTCGTTTGTCGAGGGCCACTCGGAAAACATATCGTTGCCCGTAGCCTTTGCCGGCACCTCTATGTATGTCCCGCGATAGCCGGTTTCCTCGTTGAGGTTGTCCATGTGGAGACGGTCCCAGAGATAGTAGAAGTTGTTCTGGTTGTAGAAATGAAGCGTTATGTCGTCGCCTTCTCCCAGGTCCTTCACGCCCTTCGGTTTGACGTCGCTGCAATACTCGCGTGCCACGTGGTTGGGCACAAAGTCCATGATGACCCCCAGTCCGGCCTTGTGAGTCCTTGCAATAAGATGCTCAAACTCCTTCATCCTCTTGGTGACATCCGTAGCTATGTCGGGATCCACATCATAGTAGTCCTTGATGGCATAGGGACTTCCTGCCTCACCTTTCACCACACAGGGGTTGTCGCGGCGAATGCCGAACGCTGAGTAATCCGTCTTAGTTGCATGCTCGATGATACCCGTATACCACACATGTGTTGCTCCCAGAGCCTTTATCTCCCTGAGAGCTTTCGGTGTGAAGTCGGCCATCGTGCCGCAACCGTTTTGCGCTTTCGACCCATTGGGCACCAGCATCTGTCCGTCTGCCCCGAAGAGTCGGGTGAAAACCTGATATATTACCATTCGATATAAGTCCTTTTTCGATTATTCAATACCGCTCACTGTGACATCCTTGCTGATTTTCACAATCATGCCCTGAAGAGCGCGACCGGGACCGCATTCCGTGAACTCCGTAGCACCGGCCTCAATCATTGCCTGCACCTCCTTTGTCCAACGCACGGGAGCTGTCAGCTGAGCCACCAGATTCTGCTTGATTTCCTCGGGCTCCGTGTGTGCCTTGCCGTCTACGTTCTGATAAACGGGACAGATGGGCTTGTGGAATGTTGTGGCCTGGATGGCAGCCTCCAGTTCGTCCTTTGCGTTCTGCATCAGAGGAGAATGGAATGCACCGCCTACGGGAAGCATGATAGCTCTCTTGGCACCGGCCTCCTTGATTACCTCGCATGCACGCTCTACAGCCTCCTTGTTGCCGGAGATAACCAGCTGACCGGGACAGTTGTAGTTGGCGGGAATGACGATGCCCTTACCCTCGGCAGTCACTTCCTTGCAATATTTGTCAACATCCTCGTCGGGCATACCGATGATGGCAGCCATCGCACCGGGATTGGCCTCGCAGCACTTCTGCATAGCCATAGCGCGGGCGCTCACCAGCTTCAGACCGTCGGCAAACGACAGAGCACCGGCAGCCGTCAGAGCGGAAAACTCACCCAGAGAATGACCACCCACCATATCGGGCTTGAACTCCTCACCCAGACATACGGCCTTGATGACGCTGTCGAGGAATACTGCGGGCTGTGTCACCTTTGTCTGGCGCAGGTCTTCTGCTGTGCCGTCGAACATCAGGTCGGTGATACGGAAACCGAGTATCTCGTTTGCCTGTTCAAACAGTTCTTTTGCCTTGTCGTTGCTTTCGTAAAGGGCTTTACCCATACCGGGTGTCTGTGCTCCCTGACCGGGAAATACAAATGCTTTCATTATAGTCTTTCTTTTGTTTATTGAGGAAATGTCCGAAGACACATCCGTAACATTTATGTTAATAATCTCTACTTTCGGGCAAAGGTACGAAAAAAAATCGAAACAATCCCACTTTGCCCCTCAAAATTTTTATAAAAATGAAACTCTCTCCTATTCCGACATAATTCGGACGCTTTTCCGCTCTCTTCTCCCCTATTGCCGTTTTGTAAAAAATTTTTATTCGGATTTGGCTATAAACCCTGCCCAATAATTCGAGAAAAACATTGCATTTGGGGTGTATAGAATATCTGGAGAGTGTTGAAACGTATCAGTCTGCGCCTACGCAGAGTCCGACCAGAGTCCGACCAGAGTGTTAGAAAGGCCATTTTCTTGTAAAGATTTATTGTATGTCTGAACGGTCTCATGTCGATGTCTGATGAGAAGTTGTAAACAATGCTCCGAAATCGTCTCTAAGGAGCCGTTTGTCCACCATTTCAATTAGATATTTCGTTTTTGTGGATGAAAATGAGGAAAAAAAAAGTTTTTTTTGAAAAAATTTTGTAAATTTGCCGCGGAAAATAGTTTTTATACGATGTACGACTACAATCTT
Organism: Bacteroidaceae bacterium; assembly: GCA_017958545.1. Classification (GTDB taxonomy): domain Bacteria; phylum Bacteroidota; class Bacteroidia; order Bacteroidales; family Bacteroidaceae; genus Physcousia. Next base: position 10,380 of record JAGDCM010000076.1, read on the forward strand.
ATCATTCGTCAGTCTTCGGAGAGAGTATTCGAAGTGATGGCTCCCAGAGTTTCGGAGGAAGATCTGGGACGCATAAAAGATGCCTTTGCCTTTGCCCAGGAAAAGCATTCCCAACAGAAGCGCAAGAGCGGTGAACCGTATATCATACATCCTATTGCTGTGGCCCTGATTGCGGCAGAGGAACTGAAGCTGGACACAAGTTCTGTTATCACGGCATTCCTGCACGACGTCGTGGAGGATACGGATGTGACTGTAGATGAAATAAGGGAGCGCTTCGGAAGCGATGTTGCATCCCTGGTTGACATCGTGACGAAAAAGAAGAAAGATCAGTACAATATCACAAAACAGGGCGACAACTATAAGCAGCTTTTGGATTCGCTCCACTACGACATAAGAGCGCTGATGATAAAACTGGCCGACCGTCTGCACAACATGCGCACGCTCTCATCGATGAAGCCAGAGAAGCAGATGAAGATAGCCGGAGAGACCGACTTCTTCTACGCCCCTCTGGCCAATCGTCTCGGCCTCTTCGATGTGAAGACTGAGCTGGAGAATCTCTCCTTCCGCTTCCGTTGCGAACAAGAATACGAGGAACTGGAGGAAGTTCTCTATCAGGACAAACTGGCCAACTTTGCCAGGCAGGAAGAGTTCACACATCGCTGCGAGCGTCTCTTGAAGGACAAGGGTATAATTGCCAAAGTTGTAGTATATTACAGAAAGCCCTACTCTATCTATCGCAGGATGAAACAACAGGGTGTGGACTTCAAGCATCTTGACAATCGCTACTACGTTCGCGTCACCTTCGACGACGGTGTGGACGACATGATGACCGACAAAGCTCAGGCGCTGCGTATCTATAATATTCTTACGGATTACTTCAAGGAGAAACCCGGTTCGTTCATGAATCTCATCGACCAGGCGAAGGAGAATTCGTATCAATGCCTGCGTGTGATGCTACTTTCCAAGGAAGGCGTTTGGGAAGATGTGCAGATATGCAGCTATGATATGGTGGCAGCCTCCAAGATAGGCTGTATGGCCGAACTGGGTACCAACATCGGCGACTGGATAAAGCGCTTCCGCAAAGTGCTGCAGGACATAGCAGAGCAACGCAACGACTCACAGCTTCTGGAGCAGATTTCCGATGCGTTGTACTACGACGACGTGATGGTTTTCACGACAGACGGAAGCAGTTATATCCTTCCCGCAGGAAGCACAGCAATTGATTTCGCATTCAAGCAGAGCGAGGAAACCGGTCTGCACGCGCTCTACGCCCGTATCAACGGTAAGCTGATGAGCATCAAGACACAGCTGCAGCGGGGAGATTGTGTAGGAATAGGAACAGACGAGCGCATCACCGTCGAGGAAGACTGGCTGAAGCACAGTTGCACGTATTTCGCAAAGAGTCGTATCCGTCGCTATCTGGCTACAATAGAGGATCCCATGATTATGCGTTGTCCGCTGTGCCGTCCTCTTCCTGGAGGTGAGACAATCGGTATCAGGGACGAGAATTCCCGCGTGACGATACATCGCCGCAGTTGTCCCGAGGCCATACGTCTGGCTTCCAAATACGGCGACAGCATTGCAGCCGTAGAACTGAAGGAATCGCCCTCGAAGCTCTACCCCGTCACTATCGGCATTCACGCCATTGACAGAGACCATCTTCTGGCAGACTTAATTGACCACATCACCAATGTGCTTCATCTGGGTATCGATGCCCTGAATACGACAACGACTGACGCTCTTGTCGACTGCAAGATAACGTTCTTCGTGCATTCGCAGGCAGAACTCACACGTATCATACGGCATCTGTACGACATTAAGGGTGTGGATGAGGTTTACAGTTTATAGAAAAATTCATTCATATTATAATACTATGAAGAACAAATTTCTAATCATTCTGGCACTGGTTTTCTCCATGAGCGCCAAGGCAGAAAACAGTCTCTATCCGGAGCATTTCGAACTCTCGGAAGTGACGCTTTCCGAAGGACCGCTGAAGACGGCGTTGGACCTCAACATCGAGATGCTGATGTCCTACGATGTCGACAGACTCCTGACACCTTTCGTTCGTCAGGCAGGACTGAACAGCGGCAAGTATAAGAACTGGACCTCGCTCCACCCCAATTTCGAAAACTGGGGAAGCGGTTCGTTCCGTCTCGACGGTCATGTGGGCGGTCACTATCTCTCGGCCCTCGCTCTGGCCTATGCCGCTTGTCACGACGATGCAGTAAAGGCTCAGGTGAAAGAACGTCTGGATTATATGGTCGGTGTGATGAAGGACTGTCAGGATGTATTCAACAATAACACAAGCGGTCTGTATGGTTACATCGGAGGATATCCCGACAACAACCTGTGGACGAACATGTATTCAGGCAGTATGGATATGTTCAACGGTGCTCGCGGAAATGTGCCCCTGTATGTGCAGCACAAAGTGATAGCCGGTTTGCGCGACGCATATATATATGGTGAGAACGAAGATGCCCGCGCAATGTTCCTGAAGATATGTGACTGGGCGATAAACCTCGTGGCCAAGTATAACACCTCGACGATGCAGAGCGTTCTCGACACAGAGCACGGCGGCGTGAATGAGGTTCTGGCCGACGCTTATCAGCTCACAGGAGAAAGCAAGTATCTTGACGGAGCGAAGAAATACAGCCACACGACGATGGTGAACGGTATGCAGACACTCAACACCAGTTTCCTCGACAACCGTCACGCAAACACCCAGGTGCCCAAGTACATCGGTTTCGAGCGTATTGCACAGTTGGATGCCTCAATGACAAACTACGCAACTGCAGCGCGTAATTTCTGGACGGATGTGACAGCAAACCGCACCGTCTGCATCGGCGGCAACTCCATGAACGAATGGTTTATGGCATCGTCGGCATCACAGCGTTATGTGAACGAGTGCAACGGTCCAGAATCCTGCAATACCAACAATATGCTGAAGCTTTCGGAGTCGCTATTCGATGCTACTCACGATGGTAAGTATGTGGATTTCTATGAGGATGCGATGTACAATCACATACTCTCCACACAGGATCCTGTCACAGGCGGATATGTTTACTTCACCCCTCTCCGCCCCCAGGCCTATCGCATCTATAGCAAGGTGAATCAGGATATGTGGTGCTGTGTGGGAACCGGTATGGAGAACCACTCCAAATACGGCCACTTCATCTACACGCATTCCACAGACAACAACACGCTCTACATAAATCTCTTCACCGCCTCCGAACTTAACAGCGACAAGTTCGCTCTTAAGCAGGAGACTCAGTTCCCCCAGGATGCGAAGACGAAGATTACTCTCACAAAGGGCGGTTCGTTCACTCTTGCTGTGCGCAAGCCCTCTTGGGTGGCAGAAGGATACGGTATTAAGGTGAACGGCAGCGACAAGGCATTCAGTCTCTCTTCCGACGGTTATGCCAAGATAACTGACAACTGGAGTGCCGGAGATGTCATTGAGGTCAACCTGCCGATGACGGTGCGTTATGAGCAATGTCCGAATCTTAAAGAATATATCGCATTCAAATACGGTCCGATACTTCTTGGTGCGCGCACTACATCCAACAACCCGGACGACCCCAATTACGAGGCACTCGTTCATGAGTATGCAGAGGGAGAACGTATGGGACATGCAGAGGACAGTTACACAACGAAGAAGAATCTCGCAACAGCTCCCTTGCTGATTGGCAACCGTTCCGAGGTGTTGGCTCGCATCACTCCTGTTGCCGGCAAGCCTCTCACCTTCACTATTGATGCCAGTCGTGAAGGTAGCGAAGCGTGGAACAAACTGACTCTCGAACCGTATTATTCCCTGCATCACAGCCGTGTGATGAACTACTGGTATCAGGCCACTCAGGAAGAATACGACAACTCCTCATGGGCAAAAGACGAACGCGAAGCAGCCGCTCTGGATGCGCGCACTATCGACTTTATCCGTACAGGTGAGCAGCAGTCGGAGGCCGGTGTCACAGAATATAGCGACGACTCTACTGTCGGCACCTACAACGACGAAGTCTATCGCGACGCCAAGGCTGGAGGTTGGATTCAGTACATACTGACCAACAGCGAGGGTATTACGGAGAATGTTGGTCTTATGTGTCGCTTCAATGTTGCCGACAGAGGTCGTAAGGCAGCTATCTACGTAGACGGAACTCTCATTCAGAACTACACGGTTCCTTCTTCTGTGGCAAGTGCCAATGAGAACGGTTTCTATAATAAGGAATGGCTCTTGGACGAGGCTCTTCTCAAAGACGAACACGGCCAGCCGAAGCAGACAGTCACATTCCGCATTCAGGCTGATTTCAATACACTTTGTCCGGGTCTCTACTATCTGAGGCTTACGAAGGAGGTACCCGACCCTTTCGCTGATTACGTACACTTTTCATTTAAGTGTACGGAATATCGCTACAACCCGGATCAATGTTCATCCATCAGTTATGACGAAACGGCCAACAGTTTTACCCTGCAGGGAAAGTCCACAGGACAGCGCAATGTGTCCTATGCAATGAAACTCGATGTTGCAGACAAATACTTTGTAAAGGGAGCTGAGTATTGGTATGTCATCGAGGGACAGGGACTTTCTGTTGCAAACGCTATTGATACATACGCCTGGTGGATGAACGGCTACAACGTTGGCGCGCAGGTGCAGCCCAACAAGTACTTTGAACTGGAACGTGACAATCAGACCTATCAGGTGTTTGCGTGGGATCTCTCCAAGCAGCCGCAGCTCAACGGAAACTTTCCCGTGGACGAACCCAAAGTGGCTATCTCCAACTTCGGAAAAGACTGGATTGACTGCATCGGTCTTACGACATCCAATCAGTCGACCAAACGTGCCACAATAACTATGGTGGATTATATGAGCGAGGAGGCTTTCAACGAGCGCTATCCTACCGAAGAACCCGAGGAGTTAGGTGAAGACGTTACCGACCACTATATCAAGAATCCCTCTTTTGAGGCGAATGTAGGCACCAAGGTGATTCCCACCAACTGGACGCTTTCAAACACCTCTCTTGCCTGGTACGGAATAAACAATGCAAACGGTAATGACGACAACCCAACAGACGGAACCAGACTCTTCGGTGTGTGGAACGGTTCGTCCGTTGCTGTTACGCTGTCTCAGCAGGTCACTCTTCCCAAAGGTCGTTACGCTCTGACAGCAGACATGCTGGCATCCAATCGCAGCAATGTCGTCCGTTTGGGAAACCAGCGCATCTTTGCCGGTAACAATATTGCATACTTCAAGGATCAGTGTGATCCCGGTGTTGGTGACAACGTTCCCCTTCAAACAGTACGTCTCGACTTCTCTTTAGATGCAGAATCCACAATATCTCTGGGTGCTGCCACATCTGATGCACCTGCAGAGACTTGGTTCAAAGTGGATAACTTCCGCCTGTATAAACAATCGGATGATCCGACAGGTGTATCTTCCCTCTCGGAAAATAAAGCCGCTACCACCATTAAGGGCAAGCTCTACGAGAACGGCAAGATATATATTATAAGTAATGGTATAAAGTATTCTACGACAGGAGCACGAGTGAAATAATCCCGTGCCCCCTTGTCATTTGTTCCTTATAAGAATATTTTTGCTGATTTATATATGTAGGAAGCGCGTCACCACATCTGTGAGGGAGCGCTTCTTACTGTTTATAAAACTATCCAGCAGTTTCACCCCGCCGTTGAGCGGTTCTATATCATAGTTTGCGACTGACGCAGGAATAAAACAACTCTCTCCTGCCTTCATCTTTATTGACGATCCAGTCTCTCTGATACGAATATTGCAAGTTCCCTCAAGACACATTGAGATAACAAAACTGTCATACTTGATAAGGTCGCGATGAAAGACATCTTGTGTCTCAATCACTCTTGCCGTGAAATACGGGCTATCTATTACCAGATTAGCTTTATTTTCTTTTCTGGAATAAATTGTCCTATACTCCGACACCACTTCGTAGTCGATTGCCTGAGCAGCAAGTTCAGTGTGTAGTTCACGTGGTTTACCGTCTAATCCCGGGCGGTTATAATCAAAGATACGATATGTCACATCGCTCGATTGTTGCACCTCTGCAAGTTTTATACCGCCACAGATAGCATGCACTCTTCCAGCCGGCAGATAAAACACATGTCCGGGACTCACTTCATGACGGGCAAGAACCTCCGTAATTGTGCCATCTATCACACGTTGTTTATATTCTTCCGGACTGATATTTTTTTTAAAACCGGCATAGAGATATGCTCCCGGTTCTGCTTTCAACACATACCACATCTCGCTTTTACCCATTTTGCCATGCACCCTCTGTGCCATCTCGTCATTGGGATGCACCTGAATGGATAAGTCTCGTTTGGCATCAATGAATTTTACGAGCAACGGAAGTTTTCCGTCATATTTTTCCGCTACTGATTTTCCAAGTATTGTAACAGGATCATGATGGATATATTCCGTCAGTGTGTGTCCTTTCAATTCTCCGTTGGCTATAATGCTCTCGGAGCCCGGCACAGCAGAGACTGCCCACTCCTCGGTTCCCCAAACGAGATGTTTGGTATTACTTTCAAACAGCAGAGGATAAATCATCTCTCAGCTCTCATTGGGTTTTCAAGAAAGTCCTTATATGAAAGACGGATACCATCCTCGAGTTCGGTCTTATATGTCCATCCCAGTTTGGTAGCCTTAGACACATCAAGAAGTTTGCGCGGAGTTCCGTTTGGACGGGTTGTGTCCCACTTGATTTCTCCTTCGTATCCGACCACTTTTGCCACAAGTTCTGTAAGAGCCTTGATGGTAAGTTCCTTGCCAGTACCTGCATTCACAGTTTCGTTGCCGCTGTAGTTGTTCATCAGGAACACACACAAATTGGCAAGATCGTCCACATAAAGGAATTCTCTCAGAGGCGAACCGTCTCCCCAGCAGGTCACTTCCTTGAGACCGTTCACTTTTGCTTCGTGGAAACGACGGATAAGTGCGGGCAGCACATGACTGTGCTCTGGATGATAGTTGTCATTCGGGCCATAGAGGTTTGTTGGCATTACAGAGATATAGTCTGTGCCATACTGACGGTTCAGGAATTCACAATATTTCAAACCGCTGATTTTAGCCAGAGCATACGCCTCGTTGGTTTTCTCCAGTTCGCTGGTCAGCAGACAACTCTCCGGCATCGGTTGCGGAGCCATTCTAGGATAGATACAGCTGGAACCCAAAAACTCCAGTTTCTTACAGCCGTTTTTCCAAGCAGCATGAATAACGTTCATCTCAAGAATCATGTTGTCATACATAAAATCGGCCAAAGCACTCTGGTTTGCCACAATGCCACCTACTTTTGCTGCAGCAAGGAAAACGTATTCAGGACGCTCTTCTGCAAAGAAGTCGTTCACAGCCTGCTGATTGCAGAGGTCAAGTTCCTTGTGCGTTCTTGTGATGATATTGTTGTATCCCTGACGTTGCAGTTCTCGTACTATCGCACTTCCCACCATACCGCGATGGCCTGCAACATAGATTTTTGCATCTTTATTCATCATAGTTGTTTGATATTAATTTTTCTCCAGTTGTTCTTTCTATTCAATTTCAAAATATGCCTCCAACACAAATCTCAGTCCGTAGCGTTTCTTTGCACCAGCTTTAGAAATCATATTGCTTCCCACTGCATATGTATTTTTTGCATCAGCACACAGATAGCGTATTTCGCTGGAAAGTATTTGACTATATGTTCTTATGATTTTCGCTTGCTCCTTGGTAGGAATTTGCCATGCATCCATTCCGGCTTCCTTGCATTGAGAAGCTAGCATTTGGGCATGATTTGCCAATTCTCCTTCTGCATAAGCGGAGGGTACATTCATCCATTCTGTATTTGAAAGCAGAGTCACCACAAGATATTCTTTATTATATTCGTCAGCTACGTTATCAACATCCAATACAAGCATTCCACATAGATAATCACCTCCGGATAATGTGACAGGAATTTCTGTCAGATCATGAAGCGATGTTGAGGTGTTTCCCGCGTTTTCCAGTTGCTCAGCCTGTGTCTCGTCCGCTTTATCATCTGTCTCTCCGGACGTCTGTTTTTCTTTCTTTGCTTCTTCCTTTTCTATTTCATCCAGAGAAATGGAGGAACAGGAAAACTGCAGACAGGCAATAAGTGCTACGGCTAAACACTCAACGAATCGTATCATATCATTTAGTCGCGGCGGAATATATCCCGGGTGTATACTTTTTCTTCTACATCCTTCAGGCAATCGTCAAATCTGTTTGCTATAATGGCATCCGACATCTGCTTGAATTTGTCCAAATCGTTTATCACACGACTGCCGAAGAACATTGTTCCGTCCGGAAGAGTCGGTTCGTATATGATGATGTTTGCTCCTTTCGCCTTGATACGTTTCATAATACCCTGTATGGCACTCTGGCGGAAGTTGTCGGAATTGGATTTCATCGTGAGACGGTAAACACCTATTGTCGGAGGTTCTACAGAGTCACCGTCTTGAGGGTGTATATATGTGTTGTTCTGTGTATATGCAAACCATCCAGCTTTCTTCAACACGGCATCTGCGATATAGTCCTTGCGTGTGCGGTTCGATTGCACTATGGCCGTCATCATATCCTGAGGAACATTCTGATAATTGGCCAACAGCTGTTTCGTGTCTTTGGGAAGGCAATAGCCGCCATATCCGAACGACGGGTTGTTATAATGCGTTCCGATACGAGGATCAAGACCGATACCCTGAATGATTGCAGCAGTATCCAACCCTTTCACCTCTGCATATGTATCCAATTCATTGAAATACGATACACGCAGTGCCAGATAAGTGTTTGCGAACAGTTTTACAGCTTCTGCTTCCGTAAGTCCCATGAATAGCACGCGTTCGGTATCCTTTTCCAAAGGAAGTGTGCCGGCAGGATTCAGTTGCTCTGGTATTGCAGAACCCTCAATCAGCAAACTTGCGAATACGTGTGCAGCATTTTGCAACTGCTCCAGATTGTCCACTTCGAACAGTTTGGGAACACCCACAATGATACGACTTGGATACAGATTGTCATACAGAGCCTTGGATTCGCGCAGGAATTCCGGTGAGAATATCAGTCTGAGGGATTTGCCGTAGCGCTTGTAAATACTCTGACAGTATCCTACCGGTATCGTCGATTTGATAACAAGTATAGCATCTGGATTTACACTGATAGCTAGATCTATCACTTCTTCCACATGTGATGTGTCGAAGAAATTCTTCTCACTGTCATAGTTCGTCGGAGCAGCAATAACAACGAAATCTGCATCTTTGTATGCCTCACTTCCGTCGAGCGTAGCACGCAGTCCAATACCGTCTCCTTTACGTATCACGTTGGGAAGATACTTCTCGATGTATTCATCCCCAATGGGAGAAATACCATTGTTGATTTTATCAACTTTTTCCGGAATAACGTCAACGGCAGTCACCTGATGGTGTTGTGCCAGAAGAGTTGCGATAGACAAACCTACATAACCGGTTCCTGCCACAGCAATCTTTATGTTCTCAAAATCACGCATACTGATAATGTATTTTTATTCTGCGTGCAAAGATACAACATTTTTATGAAACAACAGCATATAATCTATTTTTGTACGACAAAAAAGGGCTCCCCATTCTTGGAGAGCCCGCAAACCGGTAATGTAAGAGTGACTTTTTACTTCACTTCTATCTGTTTGCTTGAGGGCAATGCCTCTTTTGCTTTCTTGGGCAATACAACGGTCAAAACTCCGTCTGTCACAGAAGCTGAGATACTCTCGCGCTCGACATCGTCAGGAATGGTGAATGCCTGTGAGAACTTTTGATATGAGAATTCTCTGCGCAGCCATCTGCGTTTCTCGTCGCCCTTATCCTCTTTCTTCTGCTCTTTTTCGAGCGATATCATCAGATTGCCGTCTTCCGTCAGGTTAATCTTGTAGTCGGCCTTTGTTGTTCCGGGCACAGCCAGATCCAACTTGTAATCTGTATCGCTTTCCGTCACATTGATGGCTGGAGATGTGGTGTGAACTTGTCGCATTTCCGGTAATGAATCGTTAAAGAAATCATTAAAGAATGCAGGCATAAAATTCATCGCATTGCGGTAGTTGTTTGAAAACATAGGTAACATAATTATAATCTCCTATCTTTAATTTGTTAAACATTTACTTCATATATGGCTTTTTCTTTTCAAGCCTCTATCACCATACGAGCAATTCCTATGCCATAATGACGAATTGGCAGTCACTTTAACACTTCCTATTTTTCTCTTAACATTTCTAACGTATGTTTATGTTTTTGTGGCGACAAAGTGACCGATTGAGTGACAAAATGCCCCTATGTGATACTTTTTTTGCAAAAAAATAAGGATAGCCTTTGTCGTACAAAACTTTTTTCTTATATTTGTGGGTGAAAATGATAATATTTACTACCTGCTTAGGTATATAACCATGAAAAAAATCTTCGAATCGTCAATCTTTGCCGGTGTTGCAATCGGTATTGCCGGTTTTGGCTATTTGGCCGAAAAGAGTATTATCGGAGCAGTGCTGTTTGCTTTCGGTCTGTTGACTGTGGTTCACTACGGATTGAAACTCTATACAGGTACTGCCGGTTTCATAAAGAAAGGCGAAGCCGGACAACTGTTTTTTATATTATTTGGTAATATAATAGGATGCCTCATAGTGGCTCTTATTGCACGCGCAAGTCCCATGCCTTTGCAGGATACGGCACAGAAGATACTTGAAGCACGTCTTGCCACAGGGCCTTTCTATGGCGGAGTATTGGCCATCGGATGCGGTATGATAATGACCACAGCAGTCACCTTTGCCCGCAAGGGACAGAACCTCCCTCTTCTGTTTGGTGTACCTTTGTTCATCATGTGCGGTTTCCCCCACTGTGTGGCAGATGCTTTCTATTATCTTTGCGTGCCGGTTGATTTCTATATGGCACGAGGAGGCGAAGTACTTGTTTTCTATCTGAGCATTGTTGCAGGTAATTTCATCGGGTGCAATCTTTATCGTATCATCTGTTACCATTTCCAAGAATAATAATATTGTGGAGAATTCTCTCCAACATACCATATTGTTTAACCATTTAAAATTTAAACATCATGAAGAAAAACATTCAAGCTGTAAATTTCGAGATGACAAAGAAGCTCGAGGAGTATATAGATAAGAAACTTTCACGCTTCTCCCGCCATTTGGCTGAAAATGACGAACTGACCATACGTCTCAGCGTAGTAAAGCCTCAGACAAAAGAGAACAAGCAAGTGAAGGTTCAGGTTGCATCCCTCTTTGCAGAGAAGACTTGTGACACCTTTGAAGAGGCATTCTCCGCATGTCTTGAAGCTTTGGAATCAGGCTTGGAAAAAAGAAAAGGCTTGTAGCCGTTTTTTCTCCCGGGGGGAAAATCCCCTTCAATGAAAGGCGAATTCCATTGAAGGAATAGATGTTTCCCCTTGCGTGAGCATGTGTTTTGTCGTACTTTTGCAGCGTTCAAAACTTAAAACTGTAAAGCTATGAAGACAACACACATGCTCACCATTTTAATGACAATGTTCATTATGGGTACAACTTCAGTAATGGCTCAGGGTCGTAATATGGGCGGTCGTCAGTTACATCACGATTCCGGTCATGTGACGTATTCACAACCTGCTCCCCGTCATAGCAACGGCCATGCAGTTCATCATCAGCCTGCAATACGCCATCATCAGCCGTCAATGCACCACCATTCGGCTGGACACCATCGTCCCGCTCCAAGACCTGTGTATTATGCGGCTCCGAGACACTGCCCTCCTCCACCGCATCATCACGCTGATGCTGCAGGTATAGTGGCAGGTGCCGTTGTGGCTACAACGGTAGGAATACTGCTCGGCAGTCTCGCCTATTAGTTGTTCCTTCTGCCGAAGAAGCGCAGGAGATAAAGGAAAAGATTGACGAAGTCCAGGTAGAGCATCAAAGCTCCTATCACAGCAAGTTTCTGTGTCTCGTCATCTTCCTCTACACCGTTGGTCAGAGCCTTTATCTTCTGCGCATCGTATGCTGTCAAGCCGGTAAAGATAAGTACTCCTACACCAGAAATAATCATATCCATCATAGTGCTCTTGAGGAAGATGTTCACCACTGTGGCTATGATAAGTCCGATAAGAGCCATCAGGAGTATGTTTCCGAAACTGCTGAGATCTGTTTTTGTGAAACTACCGTAAAGAGCCATCACTCCAAACGTACCGGCTGTTATGAAGAATGTCGTAGCAATGCTGCTCATCGTGAATACGAGGAAGATTGTTGCAAGCAACGCACCGTTAAGTACGGAATAAAGCACGAACAGCAATGTTGCAGTCACCACAGAAATACGCTGTATGGTGCTTGACAAACCTATCACCAGCGCCAGTTCAGCTATTATAATACCGAAGAACACCATTCTGTTGCCGAATATCAACTGCAACATTCCAGGTGAGTTGGCAACAAAATATGATGTCAGACCCGTAAGTACGAGTGCGGAAGCCATCCACACATAGGATTTCCTCAGGAGTGTGTTCTGCACTTCAACAGCACTTGTGGAGTTATATCCGCCGTAGTTCTTTACATAATTGAATTCGCTCATAATATTTCTTTGATTTTATTTGTTTTCCTTCTTTTCGCTATGCATCTTGTCATAGAGTTCTGCTGTCGCCGCAAAGAACACATCACCGCTTGAGTTGAGTGCTGTTTCCACTGAATCCTGCACCACACCGATGATGAATCCCACACCCACAGCCTGCATAGCCACATCACCGTCTATTCCCAGGAACGAACATGCCATCGGAATCAACAGCAGCGAACCGCCAGCCACTCCCGATGCTCCGCTGGCTCCCAGCGTAGAGATAATGCAGAGGAAGAGTGCGGAGAAGAATGACACTTCCACTCCCATCGTATTGGCCACAGCCAGCGTCATCACAGTTATCGTAACAGCAGCTCCGTCCATATTGATGGTGGCACCAAGAGGAATACATACAGAGTAGAATTTCTCGTCCAGTCCCAACTTCTGGCATAGTCTAATATTTATAGGTATATTGGCTGCGGAAGAGCGTGTAAAGAATGCATTGATGCCGCTTTCCCTCAGACAGGTGAATAGCAGAGGATACGGATTCTTGTGTGTCATCAGGAATGCAATGAGAGGATTGAACACCAATGTGCCGAAAAGCATACAGCACACGAGCAGCAGCACCAGTTGTCCGTATGTAGTAAACACCTCCAGTCCGCTTTCCGACACAGATGTGAACACAAGACCCAAAATACCGAACGGTGCGAATTTCACTATCCATCTCACCGTCTGCGACACTATCTCTGCGAAATCCTCTATCACATCAATGGTAACGGGTTTTGCTTTCATCTTGAGCGCCAGACCAAGAAGTATTGCCCAAAACAGTATTCCTATATAGTTTGCTGACGATAGAGACACCAGAGGATTGTTCACAAGATTAGTGAACAGATTGGAAAACACGTCCAGCAGACTGCTCGGAGCCGCACCCTCAATTGCTTTATTCAATGCCATCTTCACGGGAAACAGCTTACTTCCCACCACAGCACAAAATGCTGCCAGAAATGTGCTTAGGAGATAGCAGAATATCACAGTGCGGAATCTTGCTCCCAACCCGCTGCCCGATTTTGCAATGCTTGCCATCACAAGTACGGCAACCAGCACCGGTGCCACAGCTTTCAGGGCGCTCACGAATATCTGTCCCAAGATTTCGATGCCAGTCAGTTCAGGTGCCACAAGTCCCAGTATTGCACCTATCACAAGACCTATTGCTATCCGGACAATAAGTTTCATACCCGACCATACACGTATGATTGCTTTTATCACATTCATATTGTTATTTTTTATATGTTTTACAACCGTTTTTTTGCGCTTGTCGTATATTTCGCCATGCAAAAATACATCTTTTTCCCGATATTAGCAAATTATTTTGTACCTTTGTCGCCCGAAAATGCATTCATATTACAGAAACACACATTATATTTATGGATAAGAACACAATTACAGGTTTTATTCTCATTGCTCTCGTGCTGATAGGTTTCTCATGGTATAGCAGACCCTCTGAAGAACAGATGGCAGAGATGGCCCGTCAAGAAGACTCCATCGCCCGGGTTGCCGAGCAGATGCAGAAACAGCAGGTGGAGGCACAACTGGCCGCACAGGCCGAAGAGGCTGCAGCCCCAGTGGATTCCGATGCCCTCTTCTTTGACCAGCGCAGCACGACTGGCGAAAGTTTCGTGCTTTCCAACGGTCTCATGGAACTCACGATGAATACACGCGGCGGCTCCATCGAGGGAGCCCGTCTGACAGGTTATAAGGACCGTCAGGGTCGTCCCATCAGTATTCTGCGCCCCGACAGCAGCGAGCTCTCCTTCATGCTTTCCGGCAAAGGGGAAAATATCAACACACGCAACTATACCTTCCGTGTGCTTGGTCACAGCGGTCGTGCCGTCACTATGCGTCTGGGTTCTGAGGAGCGCCATCTCGACATCCACTACGAACTCCTGCCTGAAAGTTATATGGTCAATATCACGCTGTCCTCCAAGGGTTTGTCTTCTCTGCTTCAACCCAATGCAGACAAGCTCTACATCCAGTGGCACAGCATGGCAGCACAGCAGGAAAAAGGTTTCGATTTCGAGCAGCGCTATGCCTCGCTCACGTTCCGTGAGAACGACGGCGACACCGACTATCTCAGCGAGACGAAGGATAAGACCGAGAGTCCTGACGAGCCCTTGGAATGGGTGGCATTCAAGAATCAGTTCTTCTCCAGCGTGCTCCTGACATCCGACAACTTCACCGATGCTACGCTGCACTCTGCACCGCAGGAGAAGGGAACGGGCAACCTCAAACAGTACGACGCTGCCCTCGCAGTACCCTTCAATGCCGACGGAACGGAGCAGACGCGCCTCCAGATGTATGTCGGTCCCAACGATTTCCACATCCTCAAGAACCACAACAAACTCGCCATCACTTCCGAGAATCCAGAACTGGAGGACCTCGTATATCTGGGCTGGCCGCTCTTCAAGTGGGTAAACCGCTGGATTATCATGCCTCTCTTCTACTGGCTCACTTCGCTGGGTCTCTCTATGGGTATTGTGCTTCTCCTGCTCACCATCATCGTCAAAATACTTGTCTATCCCACCACAAAGAAGAGTTACATGTCATCTGCCAAGATGCGTGTGCTCAAGCCTGAGATAGACAAGATTGCCCAGAAATATCCCAAGCAGGAAGACACCATGAAGAAGCAGCAGGAGACTATGCAGCTCTATTCCCAGTACGGCGTTTCTCCTATGGGCGGCTGTCTGCCTATGCTGATACAGATGCCCATCTGGATTGCGCTCTTCAATTTCGTGCCCAATTGTATCCAGCTTCGCGGTGAGCGTTTCCTTTGGGCAGACGACCTTTCTTCCTATGACGAACTCCTTCATTGGAATGCCGACCTGTGGCTCATCGGCGACCATCTCTCCATCTTCTGTCTGCTCTTCTGTATCACCAATATCATCAACACGTGGATATCGATGCGTCAGCAGCAGAACCAGTTCACAGGCGATCAGGCTCAGCAGATGAAGATGATGCAGTACATGATGTATATCATGCCGCTGATGTTCTTCTTCATGTTCAACAACTACTCTTCGGGCCTCTGCTACTATTATTTCCTCTCCGGTCTCACCAGCATCCTCATCATGTGGTATCTGCGCAAGACCACCGACGACGAGCGTCTTCTTGCCAAGCTCAACGCCTATCGTGATCAGCACAAGAACGACCCCAAGAAGATGTCCGGTATGGCAGCCCGTCTGGAGGCTCTGCAGAAGATGGCTGAAGAGCAGCAGAAACATCGCAAGTAAAAGACGCAACATTTCTCCCGAGATACCATGAACAGTAAGAAGATGCGCTTCCTGACGCTCATCCTTGTGAGCTTCACCATGATGGCTGCCTATTTCTTCGCAGATGTCATGTCTCCTCTGGAGTCGCTTCTCACAGCGCCTTCTGAGGCTGGCGGTCTTTCGTGGAGCAGTGATGAATACGGTTTCTTTTCAGGTTCCTACGGCTTCTTCAACGTCTTCCTCCTGTTGCTCTTCTTCGGAGGTATAGTGCTCGATAAGTTCGGCATCCGTTTCACAGGTGTTCTCTCCACACTGCTCATGTTCGGTGGTGCCCTGATAAAATGGTGGGCTGTGAGCCGCAGTTTCGAGGGCTCTGTAACTCTTCCATTCTCTCTTGGTGTTTACTCCACTCAGGTCATACTGGCAAGTCTCGGTTTCGCCATATTCGGTGTGGGATGTGAGATAGCCTGCATCGCTGTCTCAAAGGTCATCGTCAAGTGGTTCACCGGCTACGAACTGGCATTCGCTATGGGTCTCCAGGTGGCTCTCGCCCGTATCGGCACAGCTGCCGCTCTGGCCTTCTCCCTGCCTTTTGCAGAGTGGCTTGGCGAGGTACACCACAGCGTCGGACTAGGTGCGGCACTTCTCTTCATCGGTTTGCTGGCATTCCTCGTCTATTGCGTGCTTGATAAGCGTTTCGACCGTGATACGGCACTCGAACATTTCGACAAGGCATCCTACGACGAAGGCTTCCACCTTTCCGATTTGCGCCTGCTGATGGTTTCGCGTGGATTCTGGTATATCGCCCTGCTCTGTCTGATGTTCTATGCAGGTGTGTTTCCCTTCCTCAAGTTTGCCACCAAACTCATGATATTCAAATACGGCGTGGCAGAAGGTGTGGCCGGTCTCATTCCTGCCATGCTTCCTTTCGGCACCATCTTCCTCACTCCCTTCTTCGGTCGCATCTACGACAGATACGGACGCGGAGCCACTCTGATGCTCATCGGTTCGGTGTTGCTTTTCCTCGTGCATGTTGTTATTGCACTTCCCTTGAACCACTGGCCTCTTGTCATCCTCATGATGATGGTACTGGGCGTTGCATTCGGTATGGTACCGTCAGCTATGTGGCCTTCTGTGCCCAAGATTATTCCCATGAAACTTCTCGGCACAGCCTATGCTCTCATCTTCTATATCCAGAATATCGGTCTTTCTCTTGTGCCTATATGGATTGGTAAGATAAATCAGCAGCACACCGACCCTTCCACCGGCATGATTGACTATACGGAAACGATGACAGTCTTTGCCCTCTTCGGACTCCTTGCCATTGTGCTCAGCCTGCTTCTCCTGCGCGAGGACAAGATCAGGGGTTACGGTCTGGAGCAACGAAATATCTCTTAGCCACTTTCAGGTTTATCCTGTCGCGCTCTGTGTCGCGCAACCATCCGTAGCGGTTGAAATATTTCGCTATGTTCCACACGTGCACCAGAAACAGTTTCACACTCCTGTGGCTGGCTCTGTTGAATTTATGGAACACCACCACCTTCGGGAAATATAGCGTACGCCATTTACGATGCAGTCTTCTTGTGAGGTCGATGTCCTCTGCATACATAAAGAAGTGCTTCTCGTCGAAGTCGCCAATTTCCTCCATTGCCGACATTCTCAGGAACATGAAGCATCCTGACAGATACGGTGCGTTCACTATCTTGTTCAGCCCCGTGGGTTTCAGTTCGTAGCGGTCGTTGCGTTCGCTACTTGTGGTTCTGGGCATTATCAGGCGTCCGATGATATCGCGCGGCGACGGTAGCAGTTTTGCAAGATGTTGCGGGTCTCCGTTGGGAAAGCGTATCTGGGGCATCATCTGCGCCACATCCTTGTATGTCGACATATAGGCCTGCAACACGGGCACCACTTCCCTGCCGAACCACACATCGGGATTAACCACCAGGTGGAATTCGCTCCCCAGTTCACGTGCCCTGCGTATTGCCACATTGTGTCCGCCTCCGTAGCCGTTGTTCTCGTGACGCAAGTATTCTATCCTGAATCCCTTTTTGATGCGACTTTTCAGTTCCGGGTTCTTTGCAATGGAGTATGCCTCGTATTCTTTCAGTTCTCTTTCGAGGTCCATCATGTGCTCCGAGTGGTCGATGATATAAATGACATCTATTGGAGAATCAATCAGGCTTCTCAGCACTGGTTCTATCTCCAGCAGATGGTGGTCGTACGTCACTACGGATGCAGTTGTCATTCTATCAGAGCACTACGTTTTTTCGTTTCCGACTGCAAAGATACGAATTTTAGTTGACAAGTTGTTAGTTGACGAGTTGACAAGTTGGTTGATTTGTGAAAAAACGGTTTTTTAGGCTTGAAAAGCCGGGGTTTTTCCTTTATGAGATAGTATTCTGATAAGAATAATGCCATTAGAGATAAGACTGTCTGAGAACATTCGACCAAACCGAGCGCAAAAGAGAGCTCGCTTTATTTTGCCGAGGTGCGCAGAATGTCTGCGGACGAAGTTTGCGAACTTGTTTTCAAGCAGATTAACACTAATGGCATTATAAGCTCTAAAGAGCGACTATCTCAGAAAGGGGTTTTCTTGGTTTTTGTCTGTGAAATATTTCCGTGATTTCTGTGATTTCTGTGTGACATTATCACCTTTAACCCTTAACCAAAATCACTTCTTCCACCGAACGCATTCTGGCATCCGGACTTACCAGTTTGATGTATCGGCATTCGCGGCTATCGAAGTCCACTTCTGTCCAATACGGCAACCATCTGCCCTCCGACGCAGTGTCCCACGTCTTGCCGTCATTGCTGGTGAGCAACTGGTATCTCCTGATGAGCCACCTCTCGCCTGCCTTCTCGCGCGGTTTGGCAATGAAACCCTTTATCACCTGCTTCTTTCCCATATCGATAGTGATGTGTTCGTCGTTCTGCTCCAGCGTCTTCCATTTCGCGTTGTCTGCGAAGATGCCTTCCGTCGCTGTCTCGCGCCATTCGCCTGTCTCGAAGTTGATGTCGAAGCGCTCGTGATATTCGAACTTACATTCCGTGCCGTCGAACGATATGGGGAATATTATCGTCTTCGTTGCGGGAAGACTGGGATCTTGCCAGCGGTCGCCCACGTATAGATACGTAGTGGCCTTCGTACCCTTTATCTCCAGTATGGCAGCGGCCTGTGTGTCGTATGCTATCGGGTTGCCGATATTCTCCAGCGGCGTCCATCCTTCCTTGAGATTCATCGTGTACGACATCTTGCACTGGTTGGGAGCCCATCCCGAGCATGCTGAGTTGAACATGAAATAGCGTCCTTCCGGCAGCCGTACTATTGCGGGTGCTTCGCGGCTCTGTCGCGGAAACAACTGTGTGTGCTCCACAGCTTCGCGGTAGTCGTCGCTGAGGCGGAAGAGTCCCAGATGCTGGTTTTCCTCCGTAGTGGATATGAAGTATGCTGTCCCGTCTGTGTCCTGGAACACGTTGCAGTCCCTGCTCTTGATGCCCAGCGGCCTGCCTCCCCACACAAAGCGATAGTCGCCGTTCACGGAGTCGCACTCGAAGCAGGCTGCCTCCGATGCTCCGTAGTTACGGCTCTCATAGTGACACCACACGAGGTATTTCCCCGTCTTTGCGTTGTAGAGCAGTTTCGGGCGCTCTATCATACGGCTGCTACCGAGCTCCTCTGTTGTGACTCTGTTCCTTATTATCTTGTTCTCGAATCTCCAGTGCTGCAGGTCTGTTGATGAGTAGAGATTCACATCGGGGCTGAACGGCACGCTGCGGTCTTCTCCGCACATATACCATCTCTCCCCCACCTTCAGAAATCCCGGTGCGTGTGCCTGCACTACGTCTCCCGTTTCAGTCTTCCACAGCAGTCCGTTCTGTATTGTCACCCACTCGCTTTCTGCTCCCACCGCCATTGCGATTACGAGCATCGCACTCATCAGCATTGTTCTCATATCTTGTAGTATTTAACAGTAAACTAATATCAAGCGTCCGCAAAGGTTTTTCCGTCGCTGAGTGTGATTTGCAGCTTGGTGTATTCCGAGTGGAAGTCGTTCTTCAGACGGTTCAGATATCGTCGGCATTCCCAATGACACATCGGCAGGTCGTGCAGCAGACAGTTGCCGCATGTCTCAGGTGTTGTGGCAGGCACCTCCGTCTGCGTGAGTATCCATTCCAGACATTCTATGGTGAGCCCTCGCATATCCTCTGTGGAGTAATTGCCCGTCATGATGATATACATACCCGTGAGACAACCCATCGGACCCACATACACCACATCGTCCTTCACCCTCGAGTTGCGAAACCACGTTGCCATCAGGTGTTCCATGCTGTGCATTGCAGCAGGAGCCACAGCGGGTTCCTTGTTGGGTTCTGTGATACGCAGGTCGTACGTTGTGAATCCCTTATCCTCTCGCGACACATATATGCCGGGCTTCAGCTGTGTGTGGTCTATTGTGAAACTCTGTATTACTTCCATATTCTTATATATCTTTATTCTTTTGTTCCTCCAGTTTTTCCGCCACAAAGGTACGAAAAAATCCCGACCTCACTCCTCCTGCTCGTAATAATAGGAATAGTCGATGCCTTTCATGAATATTTCTCGGTCGTCAATGCGGTCGGTCATAGCTCCTTGGAGTAACGACTTGATGGCTCTAGCATCCATCGTGCTCTGCTTCATTGCCGATAAATACGCTTTCTTGTCTATCTTACTCCAATCTACACATATCTTCAGACGTGCCTTGAAAATAAGGTCTAACCAGATACGTGTGCTTCGACCATTGCCCTCAATAAATGGATGGGCAACATTCATCTCCACATACTTATCTACAATCTCGTCGAATGTGGACTCTGGCATATTCTCGATAATCTTCAAGTTTTGCATGAGGTATTCTGCGCGACAAAACAGCGTTCCATCTTTCCAGATTGTTTTTGTACGTATTTTACCTGCAAAGTCATAGAGTCCTCCAAAGAGATATGAGTGTATCTGTTGCAGGCACTCAACGGTTCCTGGCTTCATGCTGTCAAGCAAGCCGCTCTCGATAAGAGTGTATGCCTTCTTCTTGCTTTGTCCGTCAATTGTATTATCACTATAGACAAACCAGTCAAGAAATGGCATGGAACGATTACTGGGATAGTTCATAGCCATTGTCTTCACACTCTCTGCATCAATCACATCAGCAAAGCGTTGTTTACCGTCTGGAGCCTCAAATTTGAAGTGGTTAGTGACACTAACCAGTTGAATGCCATCCTTAGCGAGCTTCCCTTTCAGGTACTTCCAGTAGTTACGGCATTTCTTATAGTCATCCTCATCATTGATGGCACGCACGATATCAGTAGCCGAGAACCACCACTTGCTATGTTCCTCGTCCCAGACAGCTCTTACTTCGCGGTCATTGAAAAATCGTATCGATTTCTTGCTCATTTTCGTTCTTTTCCGCTACAAAGGTACGAAAAAATCCCGACATAACCAAATGTTAACCCCTTAAGTTACTAGGCTCTTAAGCTACTAAGTCACTTTTAACTCTTCACTTTTATTTTTTAACTCATAAGCTGTCTCTAAACCCTAAACCCTAAACTCTAAACTTTTGATTCTGTCCGTTCACGATGCGCTCAGAGCCGCCGCATAGCCGCTACAAAGCCGCTACAAAGCCGCTATATAGCCCCTGATTTATGGAATTCAACAGGAATCAGGGTTAAGCCAAAAAGCATTCAACTCAAATCCGTGATAACACCTGTGTCTTATACTGAAATAGGTTGACACATTTAGAAACCAAATAAAATGTGTAAGACTTATGAACAGACTTCATGAAAGGATTCCTCTAGAGAAAAGAAATGAGATTATCTCCATGTACTTAAATGGTGATAATAGTATAAGAGAACTTAGTGCGTATTACAATGTGAAAGCGGATACGATAAATAAATGGGTATATAGGTACCGTAAATCCGGAAAAATCGTATCTTTGCAGTTGCAAACCAAGTCTGTAGATGATATGGCACGTAAGAAGCAAGAGGAAAAATCCCCTGAGGTTCTTGAGCTGGAAGCCCGCATCCGTGAGCTTGAGCTGCAGAACCTGGCCCTAAACACTCTGATAGACGTGGCCGAACGTAACGGCATCGATATCAGAAAAAAATCTGGGGCCAAGCAGTAGAGGAACTTCACGGGCAGCACGGCCTGACTATCGTAGCTGCCTGTGATCTGCTTGGCCATAGCAGACAGGCCTTTTACAAAAAGAAGACGGACGAGGAGGAGCGTCTTAGCCGTGAGATCCGTATGCTGGATGCCGTACATGAAATCCGTGAGCAAGACCCTGGTATTGGAGGTATCAAGCTATGGCTGATGATTGGCAAGATGTTTAAAACTGGCTGGATGCCTGGTCGCGATTCCTTCCTTAGTATGCTGCACCGTCATAGATTGATGCAGAAGCCTCGCAGGAGCCGCTCCACGACCAACTCCAATCATCGTTTCCACAAGTGGAAGAACCTTACAAAAGGGCTTGTGCCGATGCGTCCGAACGAGCTGTGGGTGAGCGATATAACCTACATCGACCTCGCGGGTGGATGCTGTTATCTGCACCTGGTGACGGATGCCTATTCAAAGAAGATTGTAGGCTGGTGTCTGGCAGAGTCTCTGGCTGCCGTATACACACTCAAAGCACTTCGCATGGCTATCTCTCAGGCTGGCAGCGGTGACCTATCGGGACTCATCCATCATTCCGATCGCGGTGTGCAGTACTGCTGCGATTTGTACGTGGAGGAATTGCAGAAACACCATATACTGATATCAATGACGGAGGATTACAAACCCACAGACAATAGCGTTGCAGAGCGCGTAAATGAGACTATCAAGTATGAGAGCATCTATCGACAGAAAAGGCGCTTCGCTACGTATAAGGAGGCGCAGGAACAAATTAAACGCTTTGTCGATTTCTATAACAACAAGCGCCCCCACTACAGCATCGGATTGCAGACGCCCAATGTCGCCCATGAGCAGAGTGGTGAGCAGAAAAGGATGTGGAAGAGAAAAATATATCGCAAAAGTGAATCATGTTTGCAGATTAATCCCTAACTTTGCGGACAGAAGACAGCTTTTGTCAACCTTTTCAGAAAAATGTCAACCCCATCAGGAACGATGTCAACGAAAACAGTAAAGTGTAAACCTTATCAGGAAAACAACTGACAACCAACTCAGGAAAAGAGCAAAAAACTGTCAACCGAAATCAGGAAAAGACA